>DATEHP010000070.1:0-5696 GCA_035279505.1 Candidatus Sulfotelmatobacter sp.
GTCGCAGGGTTGATCGTGTCGAATCTCTTCGAGCCGTCGACCCATTGGCCGTCGATCAGCAGCTTGCCGGGTTTCACGCTTACTTTCGTTGCTACGGGCATTCGCTATCCCTCACGCCGGCTTCGCCGGCGGGGCGGACGAATGCGTCCGCCCCTACACGAGCTATTTCGCCTTGAACGTTGCCGGGCGCTTCTCTACGTACGCTGCCAGGCCTTCTTTCGCGTCTTCGCTCTGGAAGAGCAACTGCTGATTCTCGCGCTCGACCGCGAGCGCAGACTCCATGGGAATCTCCCAACCCGTCTGCACTGCGCGCTTGATGCGTCCGACCGCTTTCGCGGCTTTGTTCGGCGGACAGAACTGGCGGGCGTATTCCATGATGTTTTCCATGAAGCCTTCGCGTTCGAAGACATCATTTACGATGCCGAGTTCCTGCGCCTCTTCGAAAGAGAACGTGTTACCCGTGACCATCAACTGAATCGCCTTGCTCTTTCCCACCAGTCGCGAAAGTCTTTGCGTGCCGCCGGTTCCCGGCAGAACTCCAAGGTTCACCTCAGGCAGCCCGATCTTCCCTGCATCTTTGCGAGCGATACGAATGTCGGCGGCCATCGCGATTTCCAAACCTCCGCCGACGCAGTGGCCATTGATGGCTGCAATCACGAGCTTCGGCGTGTGTTCCAGTCGCAGCAGCATCTCGTTGGCGTGCAGGCAGAAGTAATACTTGAAGGTTGGATCGACGCTGGAGAGCATCTTGATGTTCGCGCCAGCAGAAAAAAACTTGTCGCCGGCTCCCGTCAAGACGATCACGTAGACGTCGTTCTCCATGCGAGCCCTGAGAATCGCGTCGTCCATCTGACGGTTCATCTCATAGGTGTAGGTGTTGGCGGGAGGATCGCACATCTCGATCACTGCGACTCCGCCATCGTTGCGATAGTTGACCAACTGCCTGGTGTTTTCGTCGGTTGCCGGTTGCATTGTCGTCGCCATGTCCACGTCTCCTTCGATTTCTTTAAATATTCAAACCTAATGTCATTCCGAGCGAAGTAAGGAATCTGCGATCGCTGTCCGCATCCGTCACCCACGCTTTTTACCGCTCGCTGTCACGCCGCGCAGAAAGATATCTCCCATTTCGCATGCGATCGAGCCCGCATCGGCGTCGACCCGCGGCTTGTGCCAGGTGTAGATCCAGTTCATCATGCCGAACAGGCTGAGCACCGCGAGGCGAGTCGTGAACTGAAGCCCGCGGTCGCGCTTCAATTCGTCGAGCAGGCCCACACAAATGCGATAGTACTCGCGCTTGATCGCGGCCACTTCTGCGCCAAAGCCGTTCTTCAACATCTCGTCCTCGTGTGAGAGGACCTTCATCGCTGCCTGGTTGGCCAGAAAGTATTCGAGGTGGTTGAGGATGAAAATGCGAATTCGCTGTTCGGGATCAGAAACGCCCTCGAGCCGCGCTTTCAGCCGCTGCACGATCGTAGCGAAGGTATGTTTCTGGATGAGATACAGCAGCCGCTCTTTGGACTCGAAATAGTAATAGAGACCCGCAAGGGACATCCCACTCTCGCGCGAGAGGTCGCGCATGGAGGCGCCTTCATATCCCTTCCGGCAGAAGACCTCGGTGGCGTGGTTAAGAATCTCGGCCAATCGCCGGTCATAGCGGGTTTCCGGAGCTAGCGTCGCACCGCGCTGATGGCGTGTGGAGATTCGTCTTGCAATGGAAGGACTCCCCATTCTGCCCCCGTCAGATCATTCGAACGTTCGTTCGAAGAAAGTATACTCCGGTGTGATTCTAATCACAACCCATCGTTAGCTACTTGGATTTCCGGCGCTTACTCGCTGCCTCGTACGCTGCCCCGAGCCACTCGAGCGCTGTGTGCAGGTCAGCGTTGGATGAGAGTTGGAAAGTAAACCAGCGGGTATTGTTCTGGTCGATTGAGCCAATGCGGGGATCCTTCTCGAGACGCGCCTTGAGCCGTTCCGTCACACCGTCGATGCGGAAGGCGAGCAGATTTCCATTTCCAAAACTGCGCGTGCGGGGAAGCATCCCAAAGATGTTGTCGCCGCGGTAGAGCGCGTCAAAGCCAAAAAATGAGCGCGCCGTGGCACGCGGCCAGCCCGAGATCTCAGCTGCCAAAGCCGCCGACCAGGCCTTCATCTGGTCGGAAACGGGTGGTAGCTTGGCAGGTCGAGACTCACCCTTCTTCAAGTGCAATCCTAATTTCGGATGTCGGCCAGCAGTTGCTCGATCTCGGATTTAAGGCTGGCAGTCAGCGGGAGGAACGGCAATCGCGCCGGGCCGCCATAGTATCCGTTGAAGTCCATGCCGTACTTGAATCCGGGAACACCGAGATCGCCAACTCGCTGCGCAGCTTTCGCGATTCGTTCCTGCTTGAGGCGCGCCAGCTCTGCGTCACCCTCTTTCCAAGCGGCGTAAATTTCGTAGCAGGCTGTGGGTGCTGGGCACGCGAAGGCGAGGATGGCTCCCACAGCGCCGGCATCAAGCGACGGTTGCAGCTTATGCGCAGCCCCGACCAAGACCTGGAATCCCACTTCCTTCTGGCGCGTCTTCGTCTTTCCGACGACGGTCACGGCGGAGGAAGACGGCTTCATCTCTTTGGATCCCGAGAGAGTTCCGACCTGCACAAGTTCGCCGCCATTGCCGGACTCAGGGGCGCCCGCTGCGGCGAGCATTCGAGGCGTGATGGCCTCGAATGTCTCCGTCACAGTCGCGGTGCGCTGAATGTGCCTGGTTCTCTCCACCATTTTCCGGACTTTTTCGACGTCCCCGCTGGACTCCTTGATCCCAATGAGATTGGGATGTTCCGCCAGTTCGATCATGACGTCGGCCGGGATGTCGTACCCGGTCGCTTGAGGGAAGTTGTAAACGATCACCGGGATGGGCGAGTGGTCAGCCACCGTGCGGTAGAAGGCAAGGATATTTTCCGGAGCCATCTGCTTCTTGTAGTAGTGCGGCGTGCGCACCATGGCGACGTCGTAGCCGAGTTTGGCGGCGTACTCGGTAAGACGCAGCGTCTCAATCGCGGACTCGATTCCCGTCCCGGCGAGGAGCACCTTGTTCGGCGCGGCAGCTTCGCGAGCAACTTTTAAGACATCCCGCCGCTCCTGATCGGAGAGCATGATCGCTTCGCCCGTCGATCCGAGCACGACGATACCGACGACCGGCGTGCGCGAGTAGCGCTCGACGTTGGCTTCAAGCTTCTTGTAGTAGACGTTGCCGTCGGGATAGAACGGAGTCGTGATGGGAGGAAAAATGCCTTGTAGGAGCATGGTGGACCCTAACAAGCTTACCAGTTCCCTACCGCGGTTGTCGGGCGGCGAGTGTGACGCGCAGACGCTTTATGTGAAACACCATCTCCGTGATCGCAAGGGGCACAACCCAGCAGGCCCATGCAATCGTCGTGTCGCGGTCTCCTTCCGGACGGACGCGCGACAGCGGAGAATAGTCCTGCAGAAAGCGAAAGGTAACGAACGCGAACGTGACGACGTAAGACCGGATCATCCACTCCTTGTGCAGCGAGATCAGTCTTTGCCGGATGGCGTAGTACGCCATGGCACTGGTCACGAACCAAGCCAGGACAAGCATGCGGATACCGTTGACGACGCCCCATTGAAACGTAGTGGTAGCCGAAAGGCCAATAGCGCCGACGATGCCCAAACCGACACCTACCAGATAAAGGCGTCCCATCCAGCGATGGAAGGTGAGATTCCGCTGGCGAAGGCCGGTCCAGAACTGCAATGGCCCGGTCAGTAGCGCCAGAGCACCCGCATTGATGTGGAGAAAGAACCATCCGCGGCGCGGCCAATATGGGTCGAACGAGGCCGGGTCATAATGGCGGTAGTAGAACAGGACGTATTTCAGCACGAATGCGAGGCCCAGTACCACAACGCTGGTCAAGCCCACAATTTTCGCAGTCGTCTTTACTCTGCCGCTTGAAGATGCTCCGAACGGAGTTGTAACGGTCGCGTGCGCCAATGGTGCTCTCCCCCCAAAGAGATCACTCCAGGGCCCGGGTGCCGGTCGAAATCCTACCACGGAAGTTGCGGAAATGGTATGAATCAACGGCCAAGTCGGGAGCGACGCATCGTAGACCATCACCTGGGTCCATTAACTTTCCTTCAAGAACCGACTGAAAGCATAAGCCACAAAGGACACGAAGTATCAAGAAGGAACCCAGAGTTTCCCTTCGTGTACCTTGGTGTCCTTCGCGGTAAGAGTTTTTGGTTTTGCTTTTTACCGATTCACGGCGCGTTCGGCATGCAACTGCTGCAGCGCGTGCACGTTGACCTCGCCTCGTTGTAGCGCCGCGATGCCCTCTGCGGCAGCCCGGGCCGCAGCCAGCGTCGTAATTGTGGGAATTCGAGCCGTCACGGCCGCACGGCGAATCGCCTTTTCGTCGAACCAGGGCTCCTGGCCAGTGGGAGTGTTGATCACCAACTGGATGCGCTGGCCCTTGATGAAGTCGACGACGTTGGGACGGCCTTCCTTCACTTTGTAGACGCGCTCGACGTTCATCCCGGCAGCCTCGATCACGTCTGCCGTGCCGGCGGTGGCCACCAGTTTGAATCCCATGTCGACGAACTTGCGGGCGACCGGCGCTACGTGCAGTTTGTCGTGGTCGGTTACGCTGATGAACACAGCTCCCTGCGTCGGAAGTTTCTGGCCGGCGGCGAGTTGGGCTTTGGCGAAGGCCTCGCCGAAGTTATCGGCGACGCCCATGACTTCGCCAGTGGACTTCATCTCGGGACCGAGCACAGTATCCACCCCTGGGAACTTGCTCCAAGGAAATACAGGAGACTTCACGTAGTAGAAGTTGCCGGTGTCGAGATCGGCGCGGCGCTTGACGAAGTCGGGGAGAAACTCGCGCAGCTTGCGGCCGGTCATAAGTCGAGCGGCGATCTTCGCCATCGGGATGCCGGTAGCTTTGGAGACATAGGGCACGGTGCGCGAGGCGCGTGGGTTCACTTCGAGGACGTAGACCTTGCCGCCTTCCGATCCGTTCCCGGAGCCGCCATTGCGACGAGGGATGGCGAACTGGATGTTCATCAGCCCGACCACTTTCAATGCCTTGGCCAGCTTGAAGGTGTACTCGCGCATGCGCTCGAGCAGGTGCTGCGGAATATCGACCGCGGGCAATACGCAGGAAGAATCGCCAGAGTGGATGCCAGCCTCTTCGATATGCTGCATGATGCCGCCGATGACGACATCTTCGCCGTCGGACAACGCATCGACATCGACCTCGATCGCATCTTCCAGGAAACGATCGATCAGCACCGGCCGGTCATGAGAATACTCGACCGCTTCCTGCATATAGCGGACGATCGACTGCTCGTCGTATGCGATCACCATGGCGCGCCCTCCGAGCACGTACGAGGGTCGCACCAGTACCGGATAGCCGATCCGGTTTGCGCCCGCAACCGCTTCTTCGATCGAAGTCGCCATCACGCCGGGGGCCTGTGGGATTTGTAAATCTTCGAGCAGTTTGTTGAACTGCTTGCGGTCTTCGGCGAGATCGATCGACTCGGGCGACGTGCCGATGATCTTGACTCCAGCTTCTTTCAGTGGAAGCGCGAGGTTCAACGGCGTCTGTCCGCCGAACTGCACGATCACTCCGACGTCAGCACCTTTTGAGGTTTCGTGCTGGTAGATCGCCCAAACATCTTCAAACGTGAGCGGCTCG
>DATEHP010000071.1:0-8115 GCA_035279505.1 Candidatus Sulfotelmatobacter sp.
CCACTCAGAAAAACTCCCGGATACACAGACGTGCCACCGTACTGCTGTCCCTGGCGCGTGAAGCCCCAGTGAAAATCATTAATCAGCCTGGGGGTGAGGATGGAAGTGAGTCCGATGGTTAAGCCTTTGCTGTCATCCAGGAAGTTCCTGGCGGCGGGCTCGTGGGGAAATTGTTGTGGTCCGGGTTCCTTGAAGTTCTGAATCTGTCCGCGCGCAAACAAGGTTTCCGAGCCACTCGATGTGATGTGGTAATCGAGACGGGTAATGTAGGTGTTAAAGCTACGGTCAACGCTCGGGGAAAAGCGAAAACCTAGCGTATTCGAACCATCGCCAGCTGTGCTTTCGTTGGCCGCTGGATACTGATTGAGAAGGGCCAGGACATTCGGATTGACGCCGATTCCCTCGGGATCGATCTGTTGGATCTGGGTCGGGCCCAGCGCATAATAGCCTGGCGTGACGCCGGTCACCCCGTTGACCGTGCCGCCAGGACAAGCATTTATGTCCGGGCTGCCATCAGGATTTGTCTGGCATAGGTACACCAGATTGCCTGCGGCCAGAGTCGGGCTCGGGACGGTCCGCAATGTGCTGCTACCCTCGGCGTCGCGCCGTCCTTCGTAGTTGGCGAAGAAGAAGAGACGGTTCTTCACGATCGGCCCACCGGCCGTGACGCCGAATACGTTGCGAAGGAGCTTCGGCGCCGTATTGGATTGGCCGCTGGTTAACTGTGAATTCTTCAAGAAAGGATCATTGGCGCTGAAGATGGTGTTGCGGTTGTACTCGTAGGCCGAACCGTGAAAGGCGTTGGTGCCGCTCTTGGTGACCATCGCCACCTGTCCTCCGCTCGAATACCCGGTATCGGCATTGGAGTTTGCGGTAGTGACCCGGAATTCCTCGACCGAGTCGGGCGGAGCATTCAGCACACTCGTAAACGCGTATCCATTGTTCTGATCGTTGACCCCGATGCCGTCCAGCGTCACGTTGGACTGGTCGCTGCGTACACCGTTCACTGCGCCGCTGCGTGTGTCCGTGTCTCTATTCGTCTCGGCGGATCCCCCCAGGAATGCCACACCAGGCTGCAGGCTGAGCAAATAAGTTACGTTGCGATCGGCAATGGGCAGTTCCGAGATTTGAGCATTTTCGATAACGTTGCCCAGCGAGGCATCGGTGCGATTGATAAGCGGCGCCTCGCCTTCTACGTTTACTTCGGTCGTCCCACCTTCGACCCGAAATTTAATGTTCATCGTGGACGGCGTCTTGACTACGAGAGTGACGTTCGTCGCCACAAAGCGTGCAAATCCTGCACCCGAGGCTTCCAGCTTATAGTTGCCGGGGGGCACTTCCAGGAACTGATACAGTCCCGACCCGTTGCTGGTCGTCTTCCGCTGGAATCCGGTAGCAGTCTCCGTCAACGTAATGTCCGCGCCGGCCACTGTTGCGCCTGACGGGTCGGTCACGCTGCCATTCAGTTGGCTGGTAGCTTGCGCCTGCGCCCACTGAGTCAAAAACGCCAACGCGGCGAACACAAAGATCGCGCGCCTCCCTCCCTTTACACATCGAACGCCAAACTCGTACCAACGTCCGTGCCTACTGCTCGTCTGCTGATGGATTCTTGTCATGGACGTAGTCTCCCCGGAAGAAGGCAGCGCCGGGCGGCGACACGTGAGAAAACACGTATACCTGCCCCGCTCTCCTTGATTCGTTTTTCAATTTTCCCTGTGCTTATTTCGTGGGTAAAGATGCCACCCGCTCAGAGTGGCGGCATTATAGCCGAACTCCAGATCAATGATCATGCAGAACAGTGTTGTTTTGTTTGGCCGACGGTTAACGAGCGCGGTGGGCCACAGGCAGGAAAGCCCAGCATCCGACTCTGTGATCGTTCCAATCCGCGCGAAACGGACGGTCTCGGCGGTCTTCCGCGGAGGAAGATTGCCGCGGCGCAGAGGGCGAGATGGGCGAGGGTGAAGTCGAGTAGAGGCCGACCTATATAGGATCGACGCGGCCATACCGAGATCCCTCAGACACCTTGCCGGGCTGAAGGAGGGTCTCCGCTTCCAAAAAATCATCCAGGTGACGGCGCTCTACGGACCGATGGCCGAATAGAGATACCTTTCTGATCCTAAACTCCGGAATAGTTTGCGATCCGGGTGCCTTTCCACGGGCGCGATAAGCGTCTCCAATGTCCGCAAATCCAAGGCAGACACTCGACTCAACTAGGACACCGACTTGGCAACCTACGCTCAAGCTTTGCTGATGTTATTCTTGATGTCATGGATCACCTTCAAGTTCTACAAGAAAAGGTCTCCAGTCTGCGTGCTGAGATTGTTGAACTTCAACAGTTGAACAGCCAATATCGCCGTGAAGAGCGACCGGACACTGAGGCCCAAGTTGCTCACGGGAATCGGCAGGAGCGATTGCTGGAAATCCAGCAAGAACTCACCCAAATCTCACGTCTAAGCGGACGAGTTCGTTCTGTTGAGCAGATGAAGGAGCAGCATCGCTCTCGCCCATTCCTCATCAAGAAAGCTTCGTAACGATCCTTGGCATCTGTCGCCAAAGTACCAGCCAAGCGGAGAGGTTCTTCGTTCTGTCACGGCATTCTGCGCTTCCGGACTCTGCCGCGTTCTGCTCGGATTTCAAATAGCGAAATCCCCGTTGATCGTGGGCCCTACGAGCGGCGGGAAAAGCGTTCCTGTAATTGGATTAATTGAGTCTGGCCGCGGCCAGGATCGAATCGATGTTCACAGATGCCTCTCTAATTCAACTCGCGGAAGATGCTCCAGAAATACGACAGAATGCAACGGTAGGTCTTTTGAAGGACTTGATGGTGATCTCTTCTCTTGCAGCAACAGGATTGTGACGATTACGACCAGGATGAAGAGGGATGCGAGCAGGATGGTCACCCCTCTTCCTCGGATTGGATCGCCCGCCATCATGGTTTGGTGAGAAGAGAAGGCGAAACGGAAAAGTGCGCCTTCACCTCCAGCGCTCAGATAGGTTGCTTCCGATGCAGAATCTTGCCAGCAGGTTGGCACCGTACTCCCGTCAGGCTTCTAGTACCTCGGGTAGAGAGGAACACCGCTGCGCGGAAGAAGATTGCAGCGGCGCAGAGGGCGCGATGGGTGAAGGTGAAGGCGACGAAGGAATCGGCTTAGTCAATGACTTCGTAGGGTGATGGAGAGTGAGACACACGGGAGTTTGGGATCAATCGAGCGGCCCTTACAATCGCCGTCTTTTTTCTGGTCGTATCCAAATTCAAATGTTGATCAGCTAGAAGAATCCGCCGCGACTCCGGAATCAAATAACCGCACAATTTCTCTGTGCCTTCAATCTCATCGACTTCACTTTCGAGTAGCGACACCGTCAACGTTTTACCGGCTGACTCGCGATTACGAATCGAGTGTATGCTCCAAGCAAGGGGAGCAACCAACTGGGAAAACCGTTTCGTCAGTACCCGAGCCTCTTGTCCACGACATTGAGAAGATGTTGTCCGCTCCTGAATCTCTCAAGTTGTGCAAGGAAGAATCGCGACGCATTGTCCAGCCAGTCGGGCGTGTGGTCGGCGCAGTGGGGGGACAGGAGAACATTCTCCATGGAATAGAAGGGATGGCCTTCTGGCAGCGGTTCTTGATCAAAAACGTCTAGGGCCGCCCCTCTAATTCTATTTTCCGAGAGGGCCTTGATCATTGCCCGCTCTTCAATTGTGGGGCCGCGACCGACATTGATCACCACCACGTCCTTCTTCATGACCGCGAATTCGGGGTCTGCAATCAGACCTCGAGTGTGCTCGGTCAATGGCAGAGTTACCACTACGTAGTCACACCGCGAAAGCATTTCCCTGAGACCCTCATAGCCATAGACTCGCTCGACGAGCGAATTCTGCCTGGGCCGTTGGGAAACATGTCGCCTTAATCCGAGCACCTTCATATCCAGGGCTCGCGCCCGCGCAGCTATTGCACGCCCAATACTTCCGTATCCGACGATTCCCACTGTTTGCCCGGATACCATCGTTACATCAAACTGTTCCCACACTCGGGCCATCTGGTTGCGAATCATGCGACGAAAGTCCTTAGCGAAATATAGGATCGCCGCCAAAGCAAACTCTCCGAGCGAGGGACTGAAAACACCGCTGCCATTTGTGAGGACGACCTCGCTTTCGACTAGCTCTGGGAAGAGCGTCTGCTCCAAACCTGCCGATCGGGAATGGATCCAGCGCAAGCGGTGCGACATCAGGAACACATCCCGAAGCAGCGCAAGAGAGCCCGACCAATTGAAAATAATCTCGGCATCGCCACTAGCACCGGCAAAATCCCGGTCCGAATCTCCGACCCGGATCGTTCCCATTTGCTGCAGCTCAGCGAGGTAGGGAATGTCTTTGTCGTCGGGTGCCGTCAATACTAGAAGTTCGCTCATGAGCTTGTCTCCATGTGGCTTGCGACCTTAGTTAACCAATAGCAGATGTCCTCAGAATTAAGGCCCCAGAGCCGAGATTGCCTGCCATTCGCAAACCGGCATGACCGCCAGATGAAACGGGGTCGTTCAACTGTTCCTTCTCGAGTTGGGAGGAGTTTTCGTTAAGAGAGCCTTATACTACGACCGGGATTTTGGAAGAAATGACCGGGCCGCGAGGTCGATGAGGTGCGTATGGATTTGACAAGGCGAGATGCTTTTTCTTTCATTCCAGCGCTGGTGGCGGCTGGAATTGGAATTTCCGGGTTCGCTGCCCAAGATGATTCACTACCATCGGTGACCTTTCCATTCGAGAACATGCCCGTGCAGAACTCAGACCATGCGGAGATACGGAAAATCATTAAAGGTAAACTGGCAACCGGCGAACATATTGAAGCGCATGAGACGACCCTGCCACCGAATGGATATCCGCATCCGCCGCATCATCACGTCCACTCGGAGATGTGGCTTATCCGCGAAGGAACGGTCGAACTAACGATCAATGGCACCACCCATCGTCTGGGCGCCGGAGGGGTAGGTTTCGTTCACTCAAATGAGGAGCATGGCATCAAGAATGTCGGTACTGGTCCGGCCACTTACTACGTTGTCGCCATCGGTCCCGGGGCGGACAGGTAAATGACCCCGAGTCCATCGCGCATTTCGCGAGCGAAAGGCATGGCGGAGCACAAGACATTCGAACCTTCAGTACAAGTCACTCCCCTGCAGGTGGTTAACGTTTGGTTCGGTTAGGTGGGATAGGGCGGTCAGGGAATTCTCCGTGACTGGCCTGTTGGCGGCAGTCTGACTCGAAGGCGAAGCATGAGCGATACTGTCGCCGGGAGGATCACTTTCGAGGGACGATTGAGGCCCGAAAAGCACTAGACAGTGCTGCGTGCTAGGCACGCAGTCATGCAAACCAGTGCGGTTTGAGCATAATCCGAACGGCGAAGCCCCGGCGACACAGGGCAACTAATTGATTTTCCCGGCGGCCGGGCCCACGGCGATAGCCTGCAGGGTCTTAGGATCAATGCCGATCAGCGCCACTCCGCCCACTCCGCTGCTGCTGACGGTGACCATATGGCCACGAGCCCTCAGGTTGGCTTGCACTGTTTCGGGTAAGGTGTTGGGCACAGACAAGCTACCCAGATCGGCGCGGTCCTGGCCGAAAGAGCTGATGAAATGTGTAGTAGAGAAGCGCGGCGCCTTAAGCGCCTCCTCGGGACTCATGCCGAATTCCACACTATTAAGGATCACCTGAATCGTCGCCTGGTCCTGCATGTCGCCCCCTGCGACTGAAATCGCCATCACGGGGTGGTCATCATGGAAAAGCAGCGTGGGACTCAGCGTAATCCGCGGTCGCTTGCCGGCCTCAATGACGTTGGGAGTTCCCGTAAACGTATTCAAGCTGCTGAGCCGGGCCCCGTGGATAATACCCGTGCGCCCGGCTACGCCCGCGGTGCTCGACAGTCCACTGGGAGTCGCCGCGATGACGTTGCCAAACTTATCGGTCACACACATGACGGTGGTCCCACCCTGCCAAGGCCCGGTAATTGTCGGCGGCTTGGTCGCTTTCATGTTGTAAGGATCGCCCGGCCGCAGTTCGAGAGATGCCTTCTTCGGATCGATCAGCTTGCGCCGCATTTCCGTGTACGGATCAGAGAGCAGCTGCTGCATCGGCACCTTGGCGAAGTTCGGATCGCCGTAATACTCGTCGCGGTCCGCCAGCGCCAGCTTCTCCGCTTCAATTACCGTGTGGATGTAGTCCGCTGAATTAAAACCCATCTTCTTCAGGTCGAAACCTTCCAGCAGGCGTAGCGTCTGTGAGAGATAAGGACCCTGCGTCAGCGGGCCGGCCTTAAAGACCGTGTAGCCACGGTAAGTGGTTTGGAGTGGATCCACCACCGGAGTCTTGTGCGCGGCCAAATCCGCCTTGCGAAGGAACCCGCCCTTCTGGATGTACCAGGCCTCGAGGGCATCGGCGATGTCGCCGCGATAGAAGCGATCCGAGACGGCTTGCAGTTTCTGCTCGCGCGTACCTTTCGCCGCCTTTTCGGATTCCACTAATTTGCGAAACGTCACGGCCATATCCGCCTGCCAGTTCACGCCGGTTTCAATCTTCTGTCCGCTGCCGGTGTCTCTATACCAACTGGGTCCGCCTGCATCCAAAATGGCCAGCGTAGGCTGTACCACTTCTTCGAAACTTTTGGTTCCGTAAAGTTTCAGCAGCGTGACAATCGCATCAATGGTGCCCGGCACCGCCGCCGCCTTCACATCACCATCCGGGATTCCGTGCTGCATATACCAGGCAATCGCTTTGGGATCGCGCGGTGCCTCCCCTTGTCCCTCCAGCAGCTTCACGTCTTTCTGGTTCGCGTTATAAACCAGAATGGGAACCTCCCCGCCCACGCAGAACGCGCCTACATAAGTTACGGAGAGGGCCAACAGAGTGGCGGCGCCTGCATCGGCCGCGTTTCCACCTCG
This sequence comes from Candidatus Sulfotelmatobacter sp., assembly GCA_035279505.1. GTDB lineage: Bacteria > Acidobacteriota > Terriglobia > Terriglobales > Acidobacteriaceae > Sulfotelmatobacter. The sequence goes on from DATEHP010000071.1 coordinate 6,928, forward strand.
CTCCAGAATTTTGATGCCGGCCGCAGTAGCGACAGGCTTGCCGGAAACAACAACGCCCCGACCCGCAGCGATACTCGGTCCATGCGGAGCGACTGGCGATTTGGTGGCTTGGGGCCAGCCGACGGATACGAGTAGAAGTAGGGAAACGGTTGCTATCGAAGTAGTAGAATTCGCCTTCAGAGTCTTAGCCATGAGAACCGTTCTTATCAAAGTTGCCTGGCCAGCAATAGCAATTTTTCTATTGAACTCATTGGTAGCAACCTCAAAAGATGCAGGTCTCCTGCCGGCACGGGGCCAGCAGACGTCGAACGGCTCTTCGATTCTCGAACCCGCATCCGGTGCATTGCTGGGAATATTCTACGGTGCCAGCAACGTGGACGAGACGTCGAAGAAACTTGGGAGAATGCTCCCCGTTCATTTGACCTACTACGCGTGGGACGCGGACTGGAACGGCAGTGTCACCAAAGCAGACATGGCAGCCGGACGCATCCCTCTGGTCAATTGGGAGCCGCACCATATCGACTTTCACAAAATTGTTAATGGCAGCCTCGATGCGACGATTACGGCGCGGGCTAACGGCGCCAAAGCACTCGGCCAGAAATTCTTCCTCGACTTTGCCGCGGAAATGAACGGAGACGAGGCGTGGGGCGGTAATAACCCCACGCTATACGTTGCCGCTTACCGCCACATTCACGACATCTTCACTGCCGCAGGTGCGACCAACGTGGTTTGGGCGTGGTGTCCCAACGTCACCGATACCGACGGGAGCAACCGCACCACCATGGACTACTACCCCGGTGATTCCTATGTCGATTGGACAGGGGTCGATGGCTACAACTGGGGCACGAAGAACGGAGGCTGGCAGAGCTTCCAACAGGTATTCAAAAACATTTACCCTTTGCTTGCAGCGAAGAAAAAACCCATTATCATCGGCGAGATGTCGTCGGCCGAAGCTGGCGGAGATAAAGGCAAGTGGATCGACGAGATCATTCCCGCTCTGCGCATCAGCTTTCCTCTTATCAAATGCGTTATATGGTTCGACATCAACAAGGAAGCCGATTGGCGCATCAGTTCGTCCCACGGTTCGGAAGCGTCGTTCATCCGGATGGCGAAGGACCCTTTTCTTAATCCGTAGGAATTCCAACATCAGTCCGACCTGTCGATCAGAAATTGTAGAAAATGGGGCGT
>DATEHP010000072.1:0-15312 GCA_035279505.1 Candidatus Sulfotelmatobacter sp.
TATCCGGCCGCCGCAATGCCGGTTCCTTTCGGAACAGTTCCCACGCAGAGTAGTGATTATGAGTGCCGTAGCGGAAATCTTGCAGTCGCCGGAAGAGATGCAGTCGTCGTCGCTCCTGAAACACGCGCCCGTCGGGTTCGCATTGTGCCAGCGACCGGGGAATGTAACCTCCAGAAATCCCGCTTTCGATGATTTGCTGGGAATGCCGTCGAGCCAGATTCCGTGCGCCCTGCCTGAGCTGATTCGAGACGGAGGGGGAAGCCGGCAGCTCGTCTCGGAGCTATTTCAGGGAAACCGGGAAAGCTTCCAGATCGAATGCGCGGGGTGGGGAACCGAAAACAAGTCACTGCGTTGGACGGTTTGGGCAATTCATGCAGAAGACAGCCGGCCGGACAGTGCGGTCGTGATGTTAGAGGATCTCTCCGGTGTCGCATTGGCGAGGCAGCGATTGCAGCAGGCGGAGCGGCTCGAGACGGTTGGCCGTCTGGCGGGCGGTGTCGCGCACGATTTCAACAATGTGTTGACCGGAGTTTTGTTGTACTGCGATCTGTTGATCTCTGTGCTTGGCCCCTCCGACCGCGCCCGCAGATATGCGGAAGAGATCCGCAACGCTGGATTGCAGGCGACCGGCCTGGTTCGGCAACTGCTGACGGTGGTTCGATCGAACAAATCATTGCCTCGACCGATTTCCTTGAATGAGATTGCCGAGGGCATGCGCAATCTGCTCGTCCGGCTGATCGGAGAAAACATCGAGTTGACGCTGAAGCTCGATTCCGGTCTGGGACTGGTGAACATGGATCCGGTACAGGCACAGCAGGTCCTGCTGAATCTCGTGCTGAATGCCCGGGACGCGCTGCCGTGCGGCGGCCATATCTCTGTCGAGACCGGCAACTGCAAGATGCAGATTCTCTCCAGCACCGGGGAGAACAATTCCGAAACCACATGCCTGCCGTGCGTGCTTTTCGCGGTCGAAGATAACGGCCTGGGTATGGATGAGTTGGTTCGCGCACATCTGTTCGAGCCATTCTTCACGACCAAAGCAGGCAAGGGGACTGGTATTGGACTGGCCACGGTGCACGATATCGTGAGCTCAAACGGTGGCTTGATTCATGTGCAGAGCGAGGTGAACCGCGGCACGCGGATTAACATCCTGCTGCCCATCGTTCCCGAACCGGCTCCCCAGTTTCTGGAAGACCCAGGTTTTCATCCCACCCATAACGGGGAATTACTTTCATTCCATTCCGAGGAAACAACATCATGACGTCAGCCGCTGTAAGCCCGATCTCCGCTACACCACAGATGGAACCAGCCAACTTTCTGAATCTCCTCATCGTCGACGATGAACGATCGGTGCGCGAAGCCTGTCGCGAAGTCGCCCATTCGCTTGGCTTTTGTGCTCATGTCGCGGAGTCAGCTGAGCAAGCGCACCGCATGCTCGATTTGCAGGCGTTCGATGCTGTTCTGCTCGACCTGCGTCTGCCTGGCGCCGGCGGCCTTGATGCCCTGCGGCGCATCAAAGAGCGGCGCCCCGAGGCAGTCGTGATTGTGGTGACCGGCTATGGCACCGTCCAGTCTGCCGTGCAGGCCATGAAGAATGGAGCTTACGACTACGTAACCAAGCCCTTCAGTGTGGATGAACTCAAACTGCTGCTCGAGCGCGTCGGCAGCCATTTGAAGCTCAAGTCGGAAAACCGCCTGCTGCGCGAGAAAGTGAAATCGAAACAGGGATTCGGCGGGATCGTGGGCCGCGCTCCAGAGATGGAAAAGCTCTACCGCATTATCGCCAAGGCGGCGAATAGTGTTCATCCCGTATTGATCCTGGGCGAGAGCGGTACGGGAAAGGAAATGGTGGCGCGATCCATTCATTATTCCGGTCCCTTCCGCGACAAACCTTTTATCCCTGTCGACTGCGGTTCGCTGGTGCCAACACTGATCGAAAGCGAGCTGTTTGGATATGTGAAGGGAGCATTTACCGGCGCCAATCAGTCCAAGGACGGCCTGATGGCAATGACCGAAGGCGGAACGATCTTCCTCGACGAAGTCGGAGAGCTTCCCGTCGATCTGCAGGCAAAGATGCTGCGCGCCATTCAGGAAAAAGAAATCCGTCCTGTAGGCAGCACGCGGCGAGTGCCGATCAATGTGCGGATCCTGGCTGCGACGAATCGCGACCTCGAGCAGGGGGTGATGCAGGGAACCTTCCGCCGTGATCTCTACTTCCGCCTGAATGTGCTGAGCCTCCGCATACCGCCGCTGCGCGAACGAAGACAAGACATCCCGCTTCTGATCGGGCACTTCCTCGAGCGCATGACCCGCACCTCGGGTCTGGAGAAGATTCTGAGCGACGATGCACTGAAGGCCATGCTGGCATACGACTGGCCCGGGAATGTGCGCGAGTTGGAGAATTGCCTCGAACGCACGTATGCCTTCACCAGCGGTCCCACGATTCATACCATGGACCTCCCACGCGAGATTGCTAATCTGCCCGTGCCACAATCGTCCAACGGTAATGGCAACGGGCACTCGAAGATCGTTCCCATCGCGGAACTCGAGCGCCAGACCATCTTGCGCGCCATCATGGAACTCAATGGAGACAAATTGCAGGCCGCTCGATTGTTAGGGATTGGCAAGACGACGCTCTATCGCAAGCTCAAGGACTACGCAGCGCAAGAGTGCTGAATGCCCGTTTGTGAACTCGGACAGACTTGAAGAGTACCGCAACGGGAACGCCACGCACCGCGCGCCCAGCTAATCGGTTTCTTTTCAGCAGAAGCGATCTGGCGCAACGCGTGCAATGGACAGATCATGATTCTACTGATTACGCCACAATCGAAAGGCCCGCAATTCGCGGGTGCTTTGTACGCCGCCACCAGCCAGGAAACCCACTGGGCTCAAAACCTGCAGGAGGCCGCCACACGCCTGCGCGAACAAACCTATTCGGCCGCAGTGATCGATCAATTTCTTCTGGAAACGGAACCGGAGGAAAGCGACCACGTGCTGGAGCACCTGGGAACCGCGTTCCCCGTCTACGTCAACTTCGCTCTGACGGGAATGGATCGACTGTTGCGCGAGGTGCGCTCGGCATTGCATCGCCGCAAACGTGAAGAGGCAACTGCACGCCGTGCCGTGGCCGCGCAGATGCAAAGCGAGATGCGTGAGACTCTCACCGTGATGCTTCTTTCGTGCGAGCTAGCCATGTCAATCCCGAACGTTCCAATTCCGGCCGCAGAGAAGATACGTACCATCGATACGCTAGCCCGTGAACTAAGGCTCCGCCTCGAGGTGAACTGACCCGCGTCCTTATTCCTCTGCGAATCCCCACAAATCCTTTGTGAATCACACCCCCGCGCCAACCGGATTTTGTTTGCATCAGCAAGAACCATGTAGGGACAGCCGCCTTCGGCTGTCCGCCGAAGCGAAGCGAGGTGAAGCGAGGTGATGTGAGGTGAGGTGAAGCGAGGTGATGTGAGGTCAGGTGTATTCCCCTCCCCCTGAGTGGTTTTGTGAATTCATCTCGTCTGGGTGGCCCATTCAAGCGCGATTTTGGCTTGAGTGGGGCAGTTCAACCCCGGCACGTTCAGAAGCCGCTCTAATGGTTTTTCGTTATTGTGCGGGTCACGACGATTCTTTTACCTTTCGCCTGCTCATTCGTTCTTCTGGACGTGGGGTCCAGAAGAATACGAACCACCTTCCCGACACGTTCTAGGTGCGACTTCGTACCGGCGGAAGCCGCGTGCAAATCGTCCCGAGCTATCGTCATGTGCTGACGGTAGCCGGATTCGCGTTCGAGTTTCATCTCGGAGATGGGCGCATTGCCTTGGGGGAACCGTGAAGCTTCGCTTACCTGTTGCAATCTATGCCGTCCTGACCGTGGTCATTAGCTTTCCCGCCGCCGCTCAACAAATCACTGGAAGCATTCGCGGAACCGTTGCGGATCCCGTCGGCGCCAGCGTGCCGGGGGCATCGATCAGCGCCATCCAGGTTGAGACTGGATTAACCCGCAGCGCGGTGACAAATCGAAGCGGCGAGTACGTCCTTCTGGAGTTGCCCGTCGGACACTACCGCTTACAGGCCACGGCCAAAGGTTTTCAATCCTACATTCAGCAAGGCATTGTGTTGGACGTGAATGAGACCGCGACGATTCTTGTCCGCCTGGCGGTGGGCAGCGAGGCTCAGAAAATCGAGGTGCAGTCGGATGCTCAGCTGATTCAGGCGACGGTGACCAGCCTCGGGAAGACAGTCAGTGAGCGCGACGTTCTGGAGTTGCCGTTGAACGGCCGGAACTTCTCTCAACTGGGCCTGCTGCAACCGGGGGTCGTCCCTCTCACTCCGGGTCTGGCCGAAGCCGGAGGATCCCTTCGCGACGGTCAGGCATACGCAGTCAACGGCCAGAGGCCCGAGTCCAACAACTTCCTGATCGACGGCGCCAACAATTTCAATGGTGTCGATGGAGGCTTCGTTCTCAAGCCCCCGGTCGACGCCATCACCGAATTCAAGATTCTGACGCATAATGCGAACGCCGAGTTTGGAACCAGTCTTGGCTCGACCACCAACATCATTACGCGCTCGGGGACGAACAGCTTTCACGGAGCGCACTGGGAGTTCCTTCGAAACGACGCTTTCGACGCAACCAACTACTTCGCTACCAGGACTGAACCGCTGAAGCAAAATCAGTTCGGCGGGACGTTTGGCGGCCCCGTCATCAAAGACAAGACGTTTTTCTTCGGATACTACGAGGGTTTCCGCAATCGCCAGGGAGAAACGGACTCGTCCACTGTGCCTTCGCTGGCCGAGCGGCAGGGAGATTTTTCGGCGCTATGCCCGGTAAACCCAGACGGAGGTTTCGTCGGCGGATTTTGCCAGAATCCCCAGCATCAGCTTTTCAATGTCTTTCTCAACCAGCCGTACCCGAACAACCAGTTCGACATGTCTTCGGTGCCAGCAATTACACAGAATCTTCTCGGCTATTTCCCGGCGCCGAACAATGGAACCAACGTCTATACCGCGACACAAGTCGTCCACCAGGATACGAATCAGTTCGGATTACGTCTGGATCAGCATATTGGCGGCTCCGACATTTTGAACTTCCGCTATGCCTTCAGTGATGGCACCGAACTGCATCCCATCCCGACTTCAGGCGCGAGCGTGCCCGGATTTCCCGTCGGGCAAGAGCAGCGCGCACAGAACTTCGTCGCTCAGGAAACGCACACCTTCTCTCCGGCGATGATCGGAATATTCCGCTTCTCATACTTGCGGAATAAACTTCTCTATGGAGAGAGGACCAACCACACAACGCCCGCCAGCCTGGGTTTTGGCTACCAGCCGAGCCTCGACCTCGCCATCGGCCCGCCGTTTATCCAGGTCAACGGCTACACCACGATCGGAGATCCGATTACAGGCCCGCGCAATACGTATGAAAATGCCTTTGATTATTCCGGCTCGTTGAGTTGGGTCCACGGTCGCCACGAACTCAAGTTCGGAGGCGGCTACGAGCATTCGCAGTTCAACGTGCTGCAGGGCATTGCCACCAACGGTTTCTTTGTGTTCGTGGGTTTTCCCGTGGTGCCCGATGCATTCGCCAGTTTCCTCTTCGGACAGCCGGTCTTCTTTCTTCAAGGCCGGGGGGATTTTTCGCGCGGCATCCGCGGCAATTCTCTGAACGGCTACGCGCAGGACACCTACAAGGTCACACCGCGCCTGACGTTGAACGCAGGCCTGCGCTATGAACTCCCGTTCCCCTACACCGAGATCCACAACCGGCAGACACTCTGGATTCCCGGAAGACAGTCCACGGTGATGCCCAATTCCCCTCAGGATCTGCTCTATCCAGGCGATGCGGGCGTACCCGCAGGCTTGATCCCGACCTTCAAGAAGGGATTTGCCCCGCGAGTGGGCCTCGCGTGGGACCCGACCGGCAGTTCGAATTGGTTAGTAACATCCGCGTATGGAATTTTCTATGAGCCCTACTACACGGGCCAGGGTGGGCCGCTGCAGTCGCCTATCAGCGCTCCGCCGTATCTGCAGACCCAGCAGATCAGCCTTACTCCCACTTCGTTCCTCAATTTTCCCGATCCCTACTTCGGCAATCCGCCGCCCGCTGGGACGTTCGCCAAGCCGCTCACCAACCTCACGCTGGCGCCGAATCTCCCGCTGCCTTACGCGCAGGACTGGGACTTCAATGTGCAACGATCCTTCGGCACCGATCTTCTGTTCGAAATTGGCTACGTGGGAACCAAGGGCACGAAGCTGCCGCGCTTTGTGGAAGGCAATCCCGCGATCTACATTCCCGGGGTCGACTCCAGCGGGAACCCGATTTCTACATCCAGCAATGCCGACCAGCGACGGATTCATTCCGGATGCACGCTCGATCCCGCCTCGCCACCGTGCACCTACTCGTCCACCGGGCTGATCGAGGGCATTGCGAATTCTTCTTACAACGCACTTGAGGCGAGTCTGAGGAAGCGCTTCAGTCACGGTGTCTCGTTTCTCGCGTCGTACACCTATTCCAAGTCCATCGATGATGCATCGTCTTTCAATATGACCGGTTCAGCGTCCAAGCCCGTCGCGGGTGAGAATGATCTGGCGCAGAATCCGTTCGATCTGGCCGCAGAGCGCGGCCGTTCGCTCTTCGATTCGCGTCACCGTCTGGTGCTCAGTTACCAGTGGAGCCTTCCCTTGTGGCGACAGCCTCACGGATGGTATCAACAGGCACTCGGCAACTGGCAGGTCAACGGCATCGTTACACTCATGAGCGGTACTCCATTTACCGTCTTCGATTCGACAGACTTTTCGGTGCAAGGCTCCGCACCAGAGATCAGTGGATTCTTCTCGAACCGGCCGAACCTGGTCCCGGGGCAAAATCCCAACTCAGGGCCGATGACCCCAGGCGCATGGCTGAACGCGAGCGCATTCCAAAAAATCCACCAGGACCCAAATTCACCGGTGCAGCAATTCGGGACCGCGGGGCGCAACATCGCCCAGGGGCCGGGCTACGCCGACTGGGACTTTTCCGCATTCAAGAACATCGCAGTGGCGGAAGGAAAAGAGTTTCAGTTCCGCGCGGAATTCTTTAACGTCCTGAACCACACAAACTTCCGTCTACCCGACAGCGACATCAGTTCGCCGACTTTTAACCACATCCTCGAAGCCCAGTCCCCACGCCTGATCCAGTTAGCTTTGAAGTTCCAGTTCTGACAAGAACCATGTGGGGACAGCCGCCATCGGCTGTCCCCCGAAGCGAAGCGAGGTGTATCCCCCTCCGGGTGGTCTCGTGGAATCATCAAATAGCTTCTGAATCCTTAATTCTGGGTGGCCCATTCAAGCCCGATTTTGGCTTGAGTGGGCTGGTGGCCATCAAACCGCATCTTAATCTTCGATTCTGGGTGGCCCATTCAAGCCTGATTTTGGCTTGAGTGGGCTGGTGGCCATCGAAAAATGCGGGGACAGAGGGGACGTACCCCGCCCTCAAACCGCATCTTAATCTTCGATTCTGGGTGCCCCATTCAAGCCCGATTTTGGCTTGAGTGGGGCAGTTCCACGGCTGAACAGAGCCTTCCCGCTGCTCGCTCGCGCTTGCGTGCGGTCCATTCGGACTCAATTTCAACCAGTCCCTCGCAGCCGCTTGCGTGATGGAGAAAGCTGCCCCACTTCCAGTCTTCGGGGCGCTCGCACAGTCCCTTCTTTACCGGGTTCCAATGAATGTAGTGGAGCTTCTCTAAAAGCTGCTCATGATTGCGAACGTTGAAATCGTAATAGCGCGTTTGCCAGAAATGGTCCGCGTCTCCGATCAAACGCCTCGCCACTCCTTGCTTCAGTGACTTGAGGGCATCCGCAAGCGTGAGTGGCCCATTCAATCCCAATTTTGACGTGAGTGGCCCATTCAAGCCCGATTTTGGCGTGGGTGGCCCATTCAAGCCCGATTTTGGCTTGAGTGGGGCCTCTGGCTCGCTGAGCAGAAGGTGAATGTGCTCGGGCATCACGACATATCCATAGACGCGAAGGCGGAACTTGCGGCGCACGCGCTCCAAGGCGTTCTCAAAGATTCGTTCGCTCGCGTCGGCCGTGAACAGCGGACGGCGGTGATAACAACAAAAAGTTACGAAGTGGCTTTGCCCGGTGTGGTGATAACGCTTAAGGCCCCAAGGCATGAACTCAGCCTAAATTTCTGGACTTCCACACTCAAGGCAAAAGACGCCTTGCGTGGGCCACCCTGTTTCAAAATGGAATTGAGTGGTCACGTATTTCCCATCACGCCCACCCGTGACCACCCTCACTGAAATCCCCACCCATTTCTGAGAGATTACCCTAGCCACCAAGTGTGGCCAGCCTCCACGGACCCAGAGTCCGATGGGGGCTTCGTATTTAGGGAATCAGTACCGAGATCGATCTTTGAGAACTCAGCAACGCAGGACAAGGGGCTGCTCCTCATTCGGTTGCGAGGTGCGGCCAGCGGAGCCTTCGTCTGGAAATAGAGTGTCATACCACCTCACGGGCGTCATCCTGAGCGCAGCCGCAGTTCAGGCGGAGCGAAGGATCTCCCTGGCAATCCACGCGGTGCGCGAGATCCCTCCGCCGGAAAAAAGGCTCCGGTCGGGATGACGCCCCGCGAGGACTGGTTTCGACTTCTAACTCGTGTACTCCCAAGATTTTGCCCCTAACTCCTTGCAGCCCATAGATTATTTCGAGAATTTCCCCGAACCCCGTGATTCCACAAGACCAAGGGGGGAGGGGAGGAGGCTTATAAAAATGTCGTCGACTTATCCCAATCGCTGTCAGCATTTAAAAACCAACGGCACCCAGTGCGGATCGCCCGCGCTCCGCCGCAACCGTTTCTGCTATTTCCACAAGCGCTATCAGGAGGAGCGCATCCGTCTTAATGTCGATCGCCGCCGTCGCGCCACCGCCACCTTCTTCTTGCCTGTGCTCGAGGACGCCAACTCCATCCAGATGTCCCTGATGCAGATCATGCGCCTTGTCCTCACCGGACAGATCGAGCACAAAACCGCCAGCCTCCTTCTTTATGCTCTTCAAACCGCCAGCACCAACCTGCGCCTTGTGAGATTCGATCCCCAGGTGCATGAAGTGATTCTCGATCCTCGCCAGGCCTCCGAGAGCCCACTCGACCGCCGTTACATCTGGAACGACGCAGACTTCGAAGAGGAAGAAGAAGAAGAGGTCGACGAAGTCGAGCAGGAAATCCGACAGAAAGAGGAAGAAGCCGCCAAGAAGGCTCGCTTCGTAGCCCGTTGGGAAGCCAAAAAAGAAATCGAAGCCCGCGAACGTGGCCGCAAGCGCTACGAGGACGAAGAGAAGCTCAAGGCGTGGGTCCAACAAAACCCGAAGTATAGGCTGGTCCGCCGCGACGGCCGTCTCACCACCGAACTCCGACCGGAAGAAGCAACAGCGCCCTCCGCCGCGGCCGTAGAACTGCCCCCACTCCAGCCGCAACCGGGCTTGAATGGGCAACCGGCCAGCACAAGCGCCGACAAAGTGCGAGCCCAAATCACCGACATGATCCGCAAAGAAGCCCCAGCCCTCACCGAGGCCTACAACCATGCCCTGCAAAAAGAAGCCGACAAGCAAGCCATGAAAAAACAACCCCAAAAGGAGACCATATCCGGCGAAACCGAAACGAAAGCTACTACAGGCCGATCTTGATCGAAATTTTCTTTCCGGCTGCGGCGGGTTCCCACTAAAATGGAACCACTGCAGGCGCAAACCCGCTTCTCTCACGGGTTTCGCTTTGGAGGTTCTGTGCACGTCCTGGTCACGGCCGACTCATTGTCTGGCTCCTGGACCTATGCCCGCGAACTGGTGACCGGTTTGGTCACGCGCGGCGTGCGCGTGACCCTGGTCAGCTTTGGCGAGATACCGCTGCCCGATCAGACTGCATGGATGGATCATCTGCACGGACTGGATTACCGTCCCACCGCTTTTCGTCTGGAGTGGATGCAGGAGGCCGAAGAGGATCTGCCCGAGTCGTCCGCGTACCTGATGGCGCTAGTGAAGGAACTGCGGCCGGACATTCTGCACTTGAATCATTTCTGTTACGGAAACTTGCCGGTGGATGTGCCACGCGTGGTGATGGCGCACGGCGACCTGGTTACATGGACGCATGCGGTGCACGATCGTGCGCCGCGTCCGGAACGCGCTTTCCATTGGTATCGGCGAACGGTGCTCAACGGATTGATGGGCGCGGATGCGGTGGTCGCGCCGTCAGCGTGGATGCTCGATCGCATCTCTTCCTGTTACGCGCGGCCGCGACGGAGCGAAGTGATCTATCCGGGACGCAATCCGATCTTCTTTAATCCCTACGTCAGCAAGGATGATTGCGTGCTCGCGGTAGGCCGGCTCGTGGACGCGAGCAAGCAGGTCTTTCTGCTCACGCAGCAGCAGCACCCGCTGCCGGTGTGCATCGTGGGCGCCGAGCATACGGTGCCGCTCCCGCGGATTCCGATCCGGGCCGATGTAAAAGTCGCCATCGAGGAAACGTCAGTGGCGATTCGCGGACCGCAGACTGATGCGCAATTGCGCGCGCTCTACAGCCGGGCTGCAATCTATGCGGCAACTTCGCGTTACGAACCGCTGGGTATGCCCTTGCTCGAGGCCGCCTTCTCCCGTTGCGCGATTGTGGCGAATGATATCCCCAGCTACCGCGAGATCTGGGGCGATGCCGCTCTTTATTTCCGGACCAATGACGCCGCCAGTCTTGCGGAAAACATCCGCCTGCTCAATGCCGATCGTGCGATGCGGCGCGCGTACGCCGAATTGGCCTACACCCGCGCCCGCGAGCGCTTCACCACCAAGCGTATGATCGATCAGTGTCTGGAACTTTATCGCAGCCTGCGTTCGGCGCGAGTGAGAGCGGCGTAAAGTTGACCGGGCTCCGACCTTCTGCGGAATTAAGCCACTTACAAGAGACTTTCCAGCACAATCGATCCGAGCCTCTCTCTGCTCACTTTTCCGGCGGCGAACCGTCCACTGAATTACTGTGTGAGGGACTGCAATGTACATCACGATGAACGAGTTCCGTTATGCCGCACGTCAGTTGTACAACTCTCCCTGGTTCACGGTGACGGTGGTTCTCACGTTGGCGCTTGGAATCGGCGCGAACACTGCCGTATTCAGCGTGATGAACGCCGTGCTGCTGAAAGGCCTGCCCGTGCCGAACCCGCAGGAACTCGTGTATCTGCATGTGCCCAGTGGCCAGCCTGAGGGAGCAGGGAACACAGGCGATTCGACGACTTCGTTTTCCGAGCCGGTGTTTGAGGATCTTCGCGAGGACCATCATGCATTCGCCGACTTGATGGCTTTTGTTCCGCTCGCTATCGGAAAGGTCGCTGTCCGCGTCGGGGACACGCCCGAAGAGGTGGAAGGAGACATGGTCAGCGGCAACTTCTTCTCCGGGCTGGGGATTTCTTTGGCGCGCGGGCGCGGTTTCACCATCGAAGACGAACGCGGGCATTCGCAGATTGCGGTTCTCAGTTATTCGTACTGGACGCGGCGCTTCTCGCGGAATCCGGCGATTCTCGGACAAGACATCTACATCAAGGGCAATGCGTTCACCATCATTGGTGTAGGGCCAGAGGGATTCTTTGGAGTCGACCCCGGCCAATCGACGGATATCTGGATTCCACTCCAGAGTCGAACCGACTTGAATGCCTGGGGCTCGGCCCCGGAATACAACACGCTTTATGGCACTCCGACCTGGTGGTGTCTGGAACTGATTGCGCGGCTGGCTCCAGGCGTATCGGCGTCGCAAGCGCTTGCCGAGGTTACTCCGCGGTATCAGCGAGTGGCCTACACAGGGCTTAGCACGCCAGATCCCAAGACACCGAAGGTGACGTTGGCGTTCCAGCCTGCGCGCGGGATCGAGGGACTCGATACCGACGGAACCTATCGCACCGGAGTGACGGTGCTGATGACGTTAGTGGGGCTTGTGCTCGTCATTGCCTGTACGAATGTCGCCATGCTGCTGGTCGCGAAGAAAAGCGCGCGGCAGCGGGAGTTTAGCCTGCGGCTCGCACTCGGCGCCGGTCGCTTGCAAATTTTTCGGCAACTGCTGCTGGAAAGCATTCTGCTGGTGACGATGGGCGCAGCGCTTGGATGGTTCTTCGCGCTGGCAGCCACACGCGCGCTAGCCGCATGGTCGCGGATCGAGACGGGACTGGTTCCTGACGCCACGGTTCTGCTATTTACGTTGGCCATTTGCACAGTTTCGGCGTTGGTATTCGGCCTGGCTCCTTTGATCCCGGCATTGCGCGTTCCGGTCGCTGGGGCGCTGAAAACATCTGCCTCCACCGCCTACCGGACCCGCTCCGGCAAATGGGCTGGGAACGTCGTCATGGCAACGCAGATGACCTTCTGCTTCGTGCTGCTGGTCGCGGCCGGATTGTTGTTGCGCACCCTGGAAAACTACAGGTCGACGAATCTGGGAATGCGCGCGGAGGGTGTGCTCGTCTTCGGAATTACCCCACAGAAAACCTCCAGCACAAGTCAGAACCTGCAGTTCTATCGTTCTCTACTGGACCGGCTGCGGACCCTGCCTGGAGTGGAGTCGGTTACGTTCGCAGGGAATCGTCCGGGCGGAGGCTGGAGCGACAACAATAGTGCGACGATTGACGGGGTGGCGCACTCCTATTCCGAGGCGCCCCTGCGCTCGAACGTCGTGGGCCCAGACTTTTTCCACGTGCTGGGCGTACCCGTGATCAGCGGCCGCGATATCTCCGACAGTGATACGGAGACTTCTCCGCGCGTTGCCGTCGTCAATGAGACCTTCGCCAGGAAACTGATGCCAGGTGTAAGTCCGATCGGGCACCAACTGGGAAGCAAATCTCGGCAAACCATCGTGGGTGTCGTGAAAGACAGCAAATACAAAAGCGTCGATGAAGAGCCGATTCCGATGGCGTACTACGCTTACGCGCAGGCCGCCGGACTTTCGCACCTGGAAGTCGAGGTGCGAGTTCGCGGAGCGGCCACGGATATGTTGAGCTCGATTGCCACGGCAGTGCGCGCCTTAGATCCCAATTTGCCGCTCGAGGACCCAATGACGCAGGACGCTGTCTTTGAGAGTTCTTATTCGCAGCAGCAGATGTTCTCTCGGCTGTCGGCGTTCTTCGGACTGCTGGCCGCGATGCTGGTCGCGATCGGGCTGTACGGAACGTTGGCATATCGGCTGGCGCGACGGACTTCGGAGATTGGGGTAAGAATGGCGCTCGGCGCGCGTCCTTCGCAAGTTCTGCGCATGCTCGTGGGAGAGAATCTGTTGGTGACCGGGATTGGCCTGGCTTGCGGATTGCTGATTGCTTTGGTTTCCGCGGGGATGATGCAGTCGATGTTGTTCGGGCTGCAATCGCGCGATCCGCTTACGTTCGGGGTCGCATTCTTTATCGTGGCACTGGTTTCGCTCGCGGCGAGTTTTCTGCCTGCGAGGCAGGCTGCGTCGATTGCGCCGATGCGGGCATTGCGGACGGAATGAGCAACCGTTGTGCCGTCGGCTAACGCGGACTCGGTTTGTTCCCCGCAGCCACCCGGCGGTGCCGTGCCGGGCTTTCATATTTCAACACTACGCAGGGAAAGATTCGCAATCCCGCGTCTCGCAAAATCGGCGAGACACGGGGCACCCAGGTTCTTGAACCCGCCGAAATGTGGTTTGTGCACGAGTAAGTGCTGATCGCCGTCCGTGCCGCATTGTTTCTTGCGAGTTGTCTGTGAGGGGTAGGATTCTGTTGTCTCCCAGCATGCGAGCTACAATCGGCCCTTCCATGGTATCTTCGCTTACTAGAAACTCATAAGGTTGGAGGAGTTTTTCATGGCGCAAGTCAAGATTACGGTCCGTCCGAATGGGCCTCTTCGCGTGGAGGCTCCAGAGGGAGCCGTCGAACTGGTGGATATTAATGGAAATCAGTTCGATCTTACGGGCAAAACAGCGTTCTCGCTGTGCCGCTGCGGCGGATCGGTCAATAAACCTTTCTGCGATGGGACTCACAGCAAGATCGGCTTTCAGGGCGCGGAACTGGCTGTGAAGAAGGCCGAAGGACAGGCGTAACGGTGAGCGTAGAGAATTAGCTTTGCTACATCTCCGCCGGCGGTGATGGACAGAGTCTTGGCGCTGCCGGCAGAGACGTTGCAAGCAACGTCTCTACGACAGGAAGCAGATCGTGCGGGATTCGCGGGAGCGGGAACTGGGAATGTGTCGCGAGATCACACCGCATGGCTACGAATACGAAGGCCTAGTGTCCGCGCAGTTGCAGCGCCAGGTCTCTTGCTTCCTGTGACTCTTTCAGCATTCCCTTTGCCTGATAGGCATCGGCTAACGCGTTCTCGATATCCGCACTGTCGCCGGATTTTTCCTTTTCCTTGAGATAAGCGGCAATGGCGTCATCGTAGCGGTTGAGCTTGGCGTACGAGTTGCCCATCTGGTAGTAGACGCCCGAGACGTGTGTGTCGGGTGCCGCTTTCTTGAGTTCGTCGATAGCCGCCGAGTGATTCTCCTGGTCCGCGAGGACGAGTCCCAACCCATAGTGACCTTCGGCGCTGTTCGGATCCTGGGCGAGGATTTGCATAAATGCAGACTTCGCGTCATCGAGTCGCTTTTCGGTCATGTACACCAAGCCGAGATCGAATCGGGCGTCGAGGTTTGCGGGCTCCAGTTCGATAACACGTTTGAATTCGGCTTCGGCTTCGAGATACTGGTCGCGTGCGAGATAGGCCTGTGCGAGGGCGAAGTGCGCTGGAGCGAGGTTGGGCTGCTGTTTGATGACAGCTTGCAACCGTGCGACCTGGTCACCCTTCGTTTCCTGAAAGGCGCGAGCCATGCGCATAGGACCACCCCGCCATTGCCGCACGCCAAATCCGGCCGCCAGAAGCGCCAGCGCAACCACACCCACAACCGTCGCGCGCCGCAGCGGCGCATCCTGTTGCGGCGCCAGACGCGCGATCAGCGCGCCGAGGGCCAGTCCGCTGACGAGTCCGCCGATGTGGCAGGCGTTATCGATTCCTCCGGAGCTGCCGGCGAAAATGTTGTAACCAACTCCAAACAAAACGTTGAAACCGATGAAGAAGGCCAAGCTCCTGAACGTGCCTCGGATCGCAATGCTTGGTAGCGAGAACTCGCCCAGATAATAGGACGCGGCCAACGCGCCTGCTAATCCGAAGATTGCACCCGATGCACCCACGCTCAGCACGCGAGGATTCCAGGCAACGCTTGCCAACCCGCCGCCAATGCCGGTGATGAGATAAATGGCGGCGAAAGTCCATCGTCCGTACAGCGATTCGCAGAGCCGCCCGAGATCCCACAGACACCACATGTTGAAG
>DATEHP010000073.1:0-6283 GCA_035279505.1 Candidatus Sulfotelmatobacter sp.
CTGATTCTATTCGAGCGCACGGCGCCCTCGGTGACGTTGCCGAGAACAATCGCGGGGAAATTGGGGCGTGTTGGGCGGACGGCGAAAGGGGAGATTGTACAGTTACGGCGCAAGTTGTCGGCAGCCGAGGACCATCTTCGCTCTCTCGTCGAATCAAAAGAAGCCAGCGATGAAGAGTATCAGTCAGCGAATGAGGAGATACTTTCCGCGAACGAAGAATTGCAGAGCACCAACGAAGAGTTGGAAACCTCGAAAGAGGAGCTTCAATCGGCGAATGAGGAACTCAACACCGTCAACGATGAACTCCTCAATCGAAACGTGGAGCTGGACCGGCTGACGAATGATCTGAGCAATCTTCTCAACAGCACTACTTTGCCGGTGGTGATGGTGGACCGGGCCCTGCGCATCCGGCGTGTGACCGCCCTCGCCGCGAAGACGTTTAAGACCCTTTCTTCCGACATCGGCCGCCCGATTTCGGATATTCGCCCAGATATCAACGTGCCGGACCTGAGCAAGCTGATTGCCGGCGTAATCGACACGCTCGCTCCAGCGGAAATGGAAGTGCAAGACAAGGAAGACCATTGGTATTCCCTGCAAATTCGCCCGTACCGCACTCAGGACGACAAAATCGACGGAGCCATTTTAGTCCTGTCCGATATTGACGTGGCGAAACAAGAGAGCCAGCGCGTCAAAAGGGCCGAAGAGTTCATGAGCGACATTTTGGACACGGTTCGGGAACCGCTGCTGGTCCTTGACCTGAGTCTAAAGGTGCTTTACTCCAATCCTTCCTTTCTGAAGGCATTCAGCATGAGCCGTGAGGAAACGAATGAGAAACTCTTTTACGACCTGCGGAATGGCCAGTGGAACATACCGAAATTGCGAGAGATGCTCAAAGAGGTGATTACGAAGAACACTCCCGTGTGGGATTTCGAAGTCGAACACACTTTTCCGCCGTTGGGTACCAAGACGATGTTGTTTAATGCGCGGCGAGTCGAGGATGGTCATACAGATCAGCCTATGATGCTCCTCGCCATTGAAGACATTACAGAGCGTAAGCAGACAGAACAGCGTTTGCGCGAAAGCGAGGAGCGCTTTCGCATGATGGCCGACAATATTTCCCAACTTGCCTGGACGTGCGACCGTCTCGGCAACGTTACCTGGTACAACCAGCGCTGGCTCGAATACACAGGCCTGTCCTTCGAAGCAATGAAGGGATGGGACTGGTCAAAGGTTCTGCATCCCGATCACCTCGACCGCGTGGTCGCAGGTGTCAAGCGTTCGGCGGAGTCCGGCGAGCCGTGGGACGACACGTTCCCCTTGCGTGGCAAAGATGGAACCTATCGCTGGTTTCTCTCCCGCGCCGTTCCCATCCGCGATGCCAGCGGGAAAATCGTCCGCTGGTTCGGGACCAATACCGATGTTACTGCACAGCGGAGCGCCGAGGAGTCATTGCGCGAGGCGCAAAAACTGCTTGAGAGATCGCATGGCGAGCTTGAGTTGCTGGTAGAACGTCGCACCGCCGCTGTTCGAAAACTTTCCGCTGATATTATTCGCACGCAAGATGAAGAACGGCGCAAGATTTCTCGGGAACTGCACGACAGCGTGGGTCAATATTTGGCGTACGCAAAAATGAGTGTCGAGGCTCTCAAGAAGCCCGGTGCATCCGAGAGGGAGACTCAGGCGCTTTCGCACGTAGCGGACACCTTGGAGAAATGTTTGACCGAGACGCGCACCATTTCCCATCTACTCCATCCTCCTTTGCTCGACGAGGTTGGATTTGCCTCGGCGGCGCAGTGGTATGCAGAGGGCTTTTCGGAACGCAGTGGCATTCGAGTGAACCTCATTATTCCGCCCGAAATGACGCGGCTATCCCCGGAGACGGAACTCGTCTTGTTCCGCGTTCTACAAGAGAGTCTGACGAACATCCATCGCCACTCCGGGAGTCAATCAGTAGACATTCAAGTGCAGCTTGGCGGCGACGAGATCCGGCTTGAGGTACGCGACTTTGGCAGGGGCATTCCGCCGGAATTACTATCGCGATTCAGAACGACCGGGCAGGGCGTCGGCGTCGGCATGAACAGCATGCGCGAAAGGGTTAGCGAACTGGGGGGGTGGCTCGAAATCCAGTCCGACAAGAAAGGCACCTTGATTCGAGTTGCCGTTCCGCTGTCCGCTGCTACCTCCAATACATCAGCCGCCGCCGGAAACCCCGGCGGATGAGTGACCACAGCGCAATCGTGGTCGTCATAGTCTCGAATCCTACATCCAAAACTGCGTGCTACCCAACAGTTTGCCAAAGCCGCTTTCTTGCTAGGCTGTTAGTTGTTCACTCCGCGCGAAAACTCGATTCTAAGATGGGCAACGCGTCTCGCATCGCGCACTGTTAGAAACAACCAGCCTTTGAGCAGCGGAGAGGATGGGATTTGAAGTGAGAAGTGGTCCCGGAAGAAGAAACTCAAAGGGGCAGGGCTGCTATTTTATCGCGCTATTCGCAGGGCATCCAGGCTTTCGATGAAGCCACTCAATTCCGCTGTGCGGGAATATTGCAACCTCATCGATTGGGCCGCCTACGCCATAATCGGCGGGTGCATAGGATTCTGTGTAGTCAACGAGGAAATACGCCAAGTCTAAATCTGGATGCGCTATTTTCCAATTCGCGAGTGTATCTTCCCGGGCTTCCGCAGATAGATGCGAAAAACTGTCTATGATTTCGGCATGCCCTAAAACCTTAGTTGAGGGCTGAATCGTAATTTGCCACGACGGATTGTTGTGGATTATTAGCTTGGAGAATCCCTTTTTCAGCCTAGCGAGGTCGAAATAGATATCTATCGCACGCCCCTCAATCCGCCCCGTTGGGTTCAAACCGACAAAGGCTGCTGATACAAGAAACCCGCTCGGTTCGTATTGCAGTATGTCCCTCCGATAAGACTTTAGCGCCCGTTGATAGACTGGCTTCATCGAACTCAGCCAGTCCGAAGAGATTTGGTCAACTGGGTCAGAATGATTTGCTTTCGATACCTGAAATCTAGCAAACGCTCGGATTGCCTCTTGCTGCGACCTTCCATCGGGAGCACGCATCGTCGGTGATCCTAGATTGATTCCAGATTCAGCGAATAAAAACTGACTACCCAGCGCGATAATTTTGCAGGCGTGGTCATTGGGCGGCTCATGTGGTGCTAAATAACGACCGTCAGCCGCTATAACGGCTTTACTACTGGACACAATGAATACGACGACGGTGCCATGCTCAAGCTGTGCATCCGCAGCAGGCGGAAAGAGAATGCAGAGTGCCAGTAAGATGAGTGCGAGGCGAAGACCAACCGCGCGGCCTTGGAAAGCTTGGTCGCACCCTAGCGCGGATTTTCGCTCGTCACTGGCCACTGACCACTGTTCACTGCCTTTATGGCGGAAGCGTGTGGGAGTCGAATGTAGAAGTGAAAATCTAAAGTCCGAATTTCGACGGCGTTGCAACCCACACAATGTTTCAATCATTACGAACAATACAAATGCGATCCTAGCCTTGTGCCGAATGGCCCATATCGCAGATGCTTCTTTACTTTCAGAAGGTTAACCAATAGCAACCTTCCGGCGCTCTGGGGCGCCCGAAAATGCGCAAGCTGCTGATTCGTTTCTGGTTCCTCTACAGCAACCAAAGTTGCTGTGCAGCACCCACTTCGTGGGTGGTGTGTCCCCCTTTTACTCCCCATGCCGAAGGCATGGCCTTCCGGCGCTCCCCGGCGCTCTACATTAAACCACAGCCAAAGCTAGGCTGGTGCCGCCGATGCCAGTACGAAATCCTTGGCGAGAATATTGATCGTACCTCCTGGCGCACACAAACCAATCTGAAAGTGCAGATAATGCTCAAACTGACGGTCACCGCGAATTGGATCGTAAGGACTTGGTTCGGAAACGGCATTCTTCCAGTCAGAAGAGGAATAACACTCCGCATCTGAGATGGCATCAGCGCACATTTGCTTGGCCTGCAGATATACCTGTGCCTCAACATAAACGCATTCTCTAAACGTGACGGTGGCCGGTGTCAAAGCATCTCCCTCCAACAATTGGAGCGAGAGCTTAACCTGATCCTCCGAACCTGCCCGGTCAACGGACAAGCCGAGCAGCTCAGAATCGTGCCATCGAATGCCGTTAAAACGCCTTACGATTGATTCGCTCATCTGAAGCCTCATAGTCTCAAAATGTTCCTAGAAATAATTTGCGTTTGAGCACTCAAAATGCCAAACCGCCCAGAACCCACGGACCCCATTCCGGGGCAGTCGCGATGATCGTGTGGATCACTCCAACTACGCCCACTGCTCCTACACCAACAGCGACCTTCTTCAGATTATTTCTCTCCTCTGGTGTGAGCGGACGCCCAACTTTTTCTCGCGGCGGATTCTTCTTCCAATCCCAATCATGCGCATGAGGGTCGCCGGGTCCATGGTCGTGCCCCGAGTCAATATCCTTAACGGCGCGTCCATCTGGCCCATAGGTTCTGCCCGTGTAACCCCCTCCCGGCTTAGGGATCCTGACAGTCGTATCAGGATCGCCTGAAGATGGGCTATCCACTCTGCCGGAGCTTGAAGAGGATTGCTGATTCGACTGGCTTTGGCCGGTGTTCTGCTGTTGGGCCGCTGGGGTCGGAGGCGTTGGCGTGTTGGTGCCGTTTTTCTGCGGGTCGGGCGCGTTATGCCCTTCGCCGGTTGTGGCTGGAGCGTTGGCGTTGCTGTTGGCAGTATCTTTGCAGTTTTCTTGACCGAGGGGACCATATGTACACGTGTGCCCGTCCAAATCGGCGAAGGTTTCCGGGTTGTCGCTGACCATGGCGTAGAGGTTCAGCGTTTGCGGATTGGTCAGATTGGCATACGGTACCGGCGCAGGCACAGCGCTCCAGTCCGCCGAGAGCCACCGTCCCAGTGCGGAACGGTAATAGCGCGCGCCAAAATCGTCATCGCCCGTCTCCAGATCGCGTTCCTTGCCTTCGAATCTGTAGTTTGACCCGCACGCGCCCGCGTAGTCCACCTCCTGCCCATAGGGCAAAAAGTCCCCGTCGTAACACAGCGAACTTTGTCCCGCCTGCACCATCGTCCGCGCGCTCCCCAGCATGTCGCTTGCATAATAATAAACCGTCCCGCTGGACACGGTGCGCATGGCCACGCGCTTCCCTCCAAAGAACACGTATTCGTTGGTGAAGTTCCCGCTCGTGTCCGACTCGTCCAGTATCTCCGTCCCCGCCCCGTACCAATAGATTTTCCCGCTGGACTTCTCGACGCGGTTCCCGTCGCCGTCGTAAGTGTAGTTCACCCCCGCCGCCGACTTGATCTCGCTCTCCGCGTTGTACCCGTAACCGTTGAATCCGTCATTCATCAGATTGCCGGACCCATCATAGCTGAAGCCGGAGGTCGTAATCTGGTTGTTGCCGTTTACTGTTATGGAGAAAGCATACGGAGTCGTAAGGCTGCACGAAGTATAGCCGCTCAGGATGCTCGTTCCCGTGAGATTGGTCCACGTGTCGTAGGTGAATTGTCGGGCAGCAATTGCTTCGGTTTTCACCGCCGCCGGAAACCCCCGCGGATGAATCTCGCAGCAGTTAGACCGAGAAACGTCCTCCGATCCGGCCGTCACTCGCCCCAGTAAGCAACGCGCAAACCGGAATGTTCGGCCTTAATGCCGCCTCTTGCCGCCTCGCTTTTCTGGAGCCTCCGTCAGTTCAAATGGGATATGGCGGAAGCGTGTGGGAGTCGAAATTACGATTCACTGATTCTTCGTGTACTTGCGAGGAAGCCTTCGGAACGGATTGGAAGGACTTAGCATCCTTCGGTATTCTTATTGCCGCCTTTTTGCCGCCTCGTTTTGTCATCCCACTTTTCGATTCGGCAGCACCAGCTCGACGACTTTGCTGTTCGCGTCGCGCAATGCATCCGGGATCGCTTGCGTGTAAATGTTCATCGTAGTTCGGATGTCTGCGTGACGAAGCAACTCTTGCTGGACTTTTACATCAACTCCTAAGCCCCGCAGCAAAGTTGAATACGAGTGTCGGAACGTGTGCCAGCCGATCCTGCCAAGCCCGGCGCGTATTCCCGCCGGTAGCAGGATCCTGCTTTGAATCGTCCACGGCCAACGAGGTCTTCCCGTTCCATATGGACTAGGGAAAAGCCAGTTCGTATTCTTCGCCTGTGGTTCTGTTCTTTGTTTGTAGTCCAACAGGAGCTTTGCAAGCTCAGGATGGACAGGCAGGCTTCTATTGGAATTCTCTGTCTTAACGTCATCAACATGGCCGATTACA
>DATEHP010000074.1:0-7519 GCA_035279505.1 Candidatus Sulfotelmatobacter sp.
GAAAATCCCTTCGGCCCAAAAGTGTTACCCATGTAGCCGGTACATTCTGTTACCCATGTCTCCGGGCCGGACCTGAGATGGATGGTAGGCCCGAATGGATTCGAACCATCGACCTCTTCCGTGTCAAGGAAGCGCTCTGGACCAACTGAGCTACGGGCCTGCTGAATCCTACCGTTGAGCGATCGAACAGCCGGAGCAATCGTCCCAGCCTTAAGAAGTTTACCACGCGGTCGATCTACTTCCGCGCTGCCCAGGCCATTCCGTCCGGACCCTTGCCGGTTGTAATTCGGCCGATTACTGCAAACGTCTTCAAATCAACCACCGCAACTTGGCCGTCCGTGCTTATGGCGACATAAGCGCGGGAGCCGCCGGGCGCGATCAGGATGCCTGCCACTCCGTGCCCAAGATTCAGGCGCTTGATTTCTTTGCGGGCAGCAGCGTCGAGCGCAATCAGATCTCCCATCCCGAGATCAGAGATCAGAACGAGTTTTCCGTCCGGCGAGAACTTCACCCGGTTGGCGAACTTCGTGTGCAGGTCGAGGGTCTGTACGACCTTCCTGCTCGCCAGGTCGATGATCGAAAGCGTTCCATCATGCGAATTGGCCGCCCACACCTCTTTGCCGTCCGGAGAAACGTCGAAACCCTCCGGACCTTTGCCAACCAAAATCGGCGTCTCAATCCATCCGGAGGCATCTCCATTCTTGTCGCGATCAAGAATACTGACGGTATCGGAGTTGACGTTCGCAGTGAAGATTCGGCTTTCGTCTTTGCTCACCGCCAGCATGTGGGTACGATTTTGCCCGATGCCTAGCGTCCAGTCGACCTGGTGGGTGGAGGGATCGTATCGCCCGATCACCTTGCTCCCCTCCGCAGTGAAGTAAACTTTGCCGTTCACCATTTCCAATCCATGGGGTGCGCGCAAGGCACCGAGATCTACCGCCGGCAAAGCTTTCTGTGCCGACAAGTCCGCGATCGAGATCGTATGCTGCGGATTCTGGAAGGCGCCGTAGTTCGAGATGTAGGCATATTTTCCGTCCTCGGACGCGACGATTTCGTGCGGATCCTCCCCAGCAGGAACTCGCCCGACGACCTTCAACGTGCTGGGATCAATGATCGCCATCGACTTATCATTCTTCTCGAGCACCAACAATGCCGGAGACGGAATCTGAGCGAGGAGAGAATTGCCCGCGAGCAAGAGAAGAAACCCGAGCGATGACGCCCACACTTTTCTTAACATTTCGTCACCTCGAAACATAAGTATCAGGGAATGCGTCGATCAACCGAGTGGTACCGCTGCAGCACCAGAATGTGACTTAGCCGAAACGCGTCGATACAAATCTTTGGCTCTGAGGCGCTCACAGCTTTGCTCGAAATTGTCGCGGGGCCCATTCCACCTGAGATCGTCGACGGAATCAAACACCGGAACATCGAGCCGCAAGGTGGCCAGCGTACGATACAACAACGCCTCATCCCAGGCGGCAAATAATGATTCCGCCAGCGGCCGTGCCCTTCGGATCGATCGGTCCCAACCCTGCCAATCTTTCGGAATGTTCTCGAGGTGGTGATACCTCGACAACGCCAGTGACGCCGCCTTCGTTCCCCATCCTGAAATACCTGGATATCCGTCTGCGCTATCGCCCGTCACTGCCAGGTAATCTGGTATCGATTCGGGCTTCACCCCGAACTTTTCTTCCACTCCAGCCTCATCGCGCACGATGTTGCGCCGGCGATCCAGTTGCACAACGCGGTCGCCCACCACACATTGCGCGAGGTCTTTATCAGGCGTGCAGATCAAAACTTGCCTCACCCGCTCGTCGGCCGCAGCTTTCGCGGCCGCCGCAGCCAGCGCATCGTCTGCTTCAAAGTAGGTCATCGGCCATACCATCACGCCCATCGATTCGAGAGCTTGTTCCAGTATGGGGAATTGCGAGAGTAGTTCGGGAGCAACACCCTCGGCCGTTTTGTAGCTGTCATAAAGATCATTGCGAAACGACTCCACCACGTGATCGGTGGCAACGCCGAGGTGGGTCGCGCCTGCCTCGATCATCGAAAAGACCGAAGTGAGTACCCCGCGGACCGCCCCGATCTCCTGCCCGCTCTCATTTTTGGATGATGGCACAGCAAAAAAATGACGAAATAGTTCGTAGGTCCCGTCAATGACGTAAACATTCATGTGGATGCGGTGGCCCTTTGGAAGATGACCATGATATTAAACGAGACCGACCCCTACGTGTTGTCTATGGCCATGAAGAGATTATTCAGCGATTCGCTCAACGTGGGATGAGCATAGGTGGCATCCCGCAGCGCAGTGTACGGTAACTTACCCATCATCGCGGTTTCCAGCACGGACATGACTTCCCCGCCCTCGATGCCGAGCACCGCTGCTCCGAGAATCTGATTCGTATCCGCGTCCACGATGGCTTTCATGAATCCCCGTGTCTCATCGACTTCCAGCGCGCGAGCTACCGAAGTCATCGGAAGTTTCGCGACACGAATGTTGCGTTTCTGCGCGCGGGCTTCATTCTCAGTTATGCCTACTCGGCCCAATTGTGGATCGATGAAGACACAATACGGCACCGGGCGATCTTTGGTTGATGCAGTTTTACCTTCCAGCAGATTGGATCGAATGATTCGAAAGTCATCGTACGAAATGTGCGTGAATGCCGGCCCGCCCTTGATGTCGCCCAGCGCGTAAATTCGCTCCGCGGCAGTTTCCAACCTATCGTTGACTCGAATGAATCCATGCTCGTCGGTTTGCACACCCGCGGCCGAAAGATTCAGGGTGTCAGAGTTCGGCGTGCGTCCAGTAGCAACCAGCAAATGGGAGCCAACGAAAGACGTTGCCTTGCGGCCGGCTTCGACTTGCAACTGGATCTTGTCCCCTGACTCATCGACGCCCGCAGCCTTCGCGTTGAGCAGAACCTCCACGCCGTCCTGTCGCAGGACTTTCGTCACTTCTTCGGCAATGTCGGGATCTTCGCGCGTCAGCAACTGGACCGCCGATTGAATAATCGTGACGCGACTGCCGAAGCGGCGGAAGAGTTGTCCGAACTCAAGCCCAATGTATCCGCCGCCAAGAATAAGAAGGTGTTCCGGAACCACACTGAGTTCCATAATCGACTCGTTATCGAGGAACCGAGCCCGATCGAGCCCTTCCAGCTTCGGGCGCCAGGCTCGCGTCCCGGCATTGATGAAGATGTGATCCGCGGAAATGGTTCGCTCTCCTCTATCGTTCGTTCGAACTAGGAGAGACCTTGCTCCGCTGAAACTTGCCTCACCCATGATCAGTTCGAGATTTTGGGTCTTTCCAATGCGGCTTTCGCTTCCACCGCGGAATTGAGCGACGATATCGCGCTTTCGCTGCCGAACTCTTTCCAGGTCGATCGAGATCGGCCCGGTGTGCACGCCATAATCCGCTGCACGCCGGGCCAGGTACGCGACGCGACCGCTCGCCACCATGGTTTTTGTCGGTGTGCATCCTTCGTTCACACATGTGCCGCCGACATGCTTCCGCTCAATCAGAGCAGTGCGCATTCCGGCTTTCGCCAAAGCCATCGATAGCGGCGTACCACCTTGCCCCGAGCCGATAACAACCGCGTCGTAGTGCAAAGGATTCATCGAACAGCCCTCAAGTCAGACTCCATGCTGAAGGAATCAACACTTACAACCGCGAGGCGAGAAATAGACCCAGTCCGATTGCGACCGCGTCCTCGGGAAGTGCAATGACAAAATCAGGGACTCGCAACGAGCGAACCAGCCTCACCCGTGCATGATAGCCGCCGTATGCTCCCGCGAGTGCTCCCACGATGCCAGCGAGGGCGCCCCACAAAAGGCCGGCATTTCCCGCCACCCCAATACATGCTCCCGTCAGCGCGCCGGTCACGATCCTCGCCGACAAACCTACGGCACCGGTTCGAGGCGGAGTGGAAGGAAGTTGATCTCCGATGAATTCAACCACTGCGAGGACCGTGAAAATCACCACCGTCCATTTCGATCCCATAAAAGCCAGCGGAGAGTTATGTAGGTTGATCCAACCGAGGCGGGCAGCCCACGCCACTACGGCGGGTGCGGTGAGAGACCGCAATCCTGCCACAATGCCAATTCCAAATGCGAGTAATAGTGTGGTTGAGTTCATCGAGCTTCTCCAGATCCATCAAGCGGTCGAAATCGGGCCCGGAACGCAACTGCTCGAACTAGGTGGAACTCGCCAGCGGCAGCCACACTTGGAATCGCGTGTCGCCCGGCTTGGAATGAATCTGAATGCTGCCGCGATGCCTCTTCACGATCCGCTGCACGGTATCGAGCCCCAGGCCTGTTCCCTCACCCACACCTTTCGTAGTGAAGAACGGCTCGAAGATGCGCGGCTCGACTTCCGGAGGGATTCCGGGCCCATTGTCGCCGATCTCGACGACCACACACTCATCCTGTCGATAGGTGCGTACTCGAAGCTCACCTTTCCCGCCCATGGCGTCGATCGCATTGTCGATGATATTGGTCCATACCTGGCTGAGTTCGCTGCCAAAGGAATTTACCAGGAATGGGATTTTCTGATAGTCGCGTTGCACTGACACGCCCTTTTTGAGTTTGTGATTCAGAATCGTCAGCGTGTTTTCCAGCGTCTTAACGATATCCACGTTCTGCACCGGCGACTGGTCCATGAAGGTGTATTCCTTGATGGCCTTCACCAGATCGGAGATTCTCGAAGTGCTACTTTCGATTTCGTTCAACAATCCCGCGATTTCCACCGAGGCGGAAATACGCACGAGGGCCGCGCGCGCGGTCTCGGCATCGAGGGTTGCGAAGATGTGTTCGAGCGTCTCGGGTTTGAAATTTCGCCGAGCAAGGTCAGCAGCGAGCTGCCAGAGATCATTTTGCCCGTGGCTGCGCAGTAATGAATCAAGCTGGTCTTCAAGATCGCTGGCCGTGAGCGGATCCAGCGGATGCCCATCCGTCTGCATTAACGACGATTCCAGCTTCTCGATCTCCGCCTTCTGGGCTGCCGAAAGATCTCGCCGCCCGAGTTCATGGCTGGCATCGCGAATTCTTTTCAAAAGATCTCGAAGCTGACTGGTCGCCCGTTTCGCTGCAGAAGCCGGATTGTTTAACTCATGTGCCAGCCCGGCCGAAAGCTTTCCCAGAGCTGCAAGCCGGTCCCTTTGCTGTTCGAACCGCGTCGCCTCACGGATCCGATCGGACATGAGTCCCACGAGCCGCGTCGCGAGCTCCGGCATTCTCTGCACCAGTTGCGGAAAGAGTGATGCGGGAAATCGCAGAACGCGGGCGTCACTGGTTGCCCGGCCGCTTAGGGTGTAGTTCTTCATCCGGGAAAAAGGAAGAACGCCGGTTACTTCTCCTGCGTGCAGGTCGCGTACGAATGTTTCGCCCGAAAATTCCCCGCGCCACTGGAACTCTCCCTCGAGCAGGACAAACATTGCGTCGGCCGGATCTCCCTGCCGCGCGTAGACCCCCCCTGCCTTAAGTTGGACTTCCCGCGACTGGCTGAGGAACCAATCGATTTGATCTTCGGGCAGGTCAGCAAACACCGGACTCTGCCGCAGCAGTTCGAGTGTTTCGGCCATTAGACCTTGCTCAGATACTGATGGATGAATTGAACCGCCACAGATCCTTCGCCAACACCAGACGCCACTCGCTTCACCGACCCATGTCTCACGTCTCCCACCGCGAAAACTCCAGAAACGTTCGTTTCAAGAAGGAATGGATCGCGATCGAGCGTCCACTTCTTCGGACGCTCTCCGCCTTGCATCAGGTCCGGCCCGGTAAGAATGAAGCCGCGGTCATCGCGTTCAATCGCGTCGCCAAGCCAGTCCGTTCGTGGCAGTGCTCCGATGAAGATAAACATAGAACTGGCGGGCACTCGTTCGATTTTGTTCGTGTCCGAACAAAGCACTGAGACCTCCTCCAGATGAGTGTCGCCATGCACCTCCCCAACGCTGGCGTGAGTCCACAGCTGAATATTGGGAGTCTCTTTAATTTGATCGATTAGATATTGAGACATAGTGCTCGACAGCGAATCACCTCGAACAAGAATCACCACCCGCTCGGCATATTTCGAGAAATTCATGGCCGCCTGCCCGGCGGAATTCGCCCCTCCCACCACGTATACCATTTCTCCCTTGCAAGATAGAGCTTCCGTGGTGCCGCCACCGTAATACACACCGGCGCCTTGCAGTCGATCAATCCCTGGAGCCTCCAGCCGGCGCCATTGCACGCCGGACGCAATCATCAGCGCATGGCAGGAAATCTCGCTGTCGTCGGCGAGCTTGATGATGCGGTACGATCCCTCCGTTCGCATATTCACGACGGTCTGCGGCGCAAGAATCTCCACACCGAAACGGCGCGCCTGCACAACCGCGCGTCGCGCCAGATCGCCTCCGCTAAGGCCACTCGGAAATCCCAGATAGTTTTCGATGCGCGAACTCATGCCAGCTTGCCCGCCGGGAGCCTCCCGCTCAACAATCACAGTATGCAGCCCCTCAGACGCCCCATACACAGCGGCCGCGAGTCCTGCCGGCCCGCCTCCGACAATGGCGAGATCGTAGAAACTGGTTTCCGCGCGCGTCCGCAAGCCCACCTTCTGTGCGACCTCTGCTGGAGCACTGTTCAGCAACTTTGCCCCATCCGGAAACAAAACTACGGGGAGCTCGGTCGCATCCGACCCAAGCGCTTCGAGCAGAAGCTTGGTTTCCGGGTCATTGGCCGACAACTCCACATCGATCCATTGGTACGGAACATGACTTCGCGCCAGAAAGTCACGCAATTCATAAGATCGCGGAGACCATCGCGTCCCCAACACACGAATTCCTTGAAATGCCGGCCGGTAAGAAGCCTGCCAGTCATCCAGCAGATCATCGAGCTGCGGGTAAAGATGCTCGGTCGGAGGATCCCACGGCTTCATGAAGAAATAGTCGATATTCGCCTGGTTGATAGCGCTGATCGCCGCATTCGTGTCGGCGTAGGCTGTGAGCAAAGCGCGCTTGGCATTGGGAAACATCAGTCGGGCAGCTTGTAGAAAGCCCACGCCGTCCATTTGCGGCATGCGCTGGTCTGCTAATAACAAGGCAACACCATCGTTGCGCACCTTGAGCCCCTTCAGCAGATCGAGTGCTCCCATGGGAGAATCGCTGCTGATCACGCGATATTCGGCGCCATATTGCGTTCGCAGATCCCGCTCGATTGCACGCAGCACATCGGGATCATCATCGACTGTCAGCAAAATGGGTTTTGCCATGACTGCTCAACCTCTCGAAACACACCGCCAGCTGGATTGTCGTTAGATACCCGACGGGGCGATTTGGTCGCTCAAAGTTGCTGCGCCGCGCAGCTCGTGCCCCACGTCGCTACCGCTCAGAAGAGACAGATCCTACGCTGACAGTTCCCCAGCTTCCATCTGATCCACATAACACCACACCCACGACTCACCTGGCTCAATCGAGCGAATCAGCGGATGGTGCACCTTCTGAAAGTGCTTGGTTGCGTGCTTGTTCTTGGACGAATCACA
>DATEHP010000075.1:0-66973 GCA_035279505.1 Candidatus Sulfotelmatobacter sp.
GGCAAAATGGAAGTCGCCGTCGCGATCGGCACCGACCCCGTGGTTACGTTCGCTTCGATTGTCCCCGCCCCCCCCGAGATCGAGGAATATCTCGTCGCCGGTTTCATTCGCGGGGCCCCGGTCGATCTGGTCAAATGCGAGACCGTCGATCTCGATGTCCCCGCGACCAGTGAAATCATCCTCGAGGGCTACATTAATCTCGACGAACTCCGCAGCGAGGGCCCATTCGGCGATCATACCGGCTTTTATTCGCTCGAAGACCTATACCCCGTCTTCCATGTCACCTGCATCACACACCGCAAAAATCCCATCTACGCCGCAACTATCGTCGGCAAGCCGCCACAGGAAGACGCGTACATGGGCAAAGCCGTTGAGCGCATCTTCATGCCGTTGATGAAACTCACCATTCCTGAACTCGTCGACATCAACATGCCCGTCGAAGGCGTGTTCCACAACCTGATGATTGTGTCGATCAAGAAATCCTATCCCGGCCAGGCGCGCAAAGTGATGAATGCCATCTGGTCCCTCGGCCAAGCGATGTTCACGAAATGCATCATCATCGTCGACGAAGATGTGGACGTGCAGGACTTGCCTGATGTCACGCTCAAGGCCCTCAATCACATCGATCCGGAGCGCGACATTCAATTCACGATGGGTCCGGTCGACTCTCTCGACCACGCCAGCAGGCTACCGGATTTCGGCTCGAAGATGGGTATTGACGCTACCCGCAAATGGGCGAGCGAAGGCTTCACCCGTCGCTGGCCCGATGAGATCGTGATGGACGCGAGGACGAAAGCTTTGGTCGACAGCAAGTGGAAGGCATTGGCGAAAGAGTTGGGACTGGAATAGCTTTTCCTAGTTCTCGACCTTGATCTTGGCCAAGACCTTCACCGGTTTCAGATGCTCGGGTCTGCTGACCTCGACGTGCACAGGCGTTCCCTCGCCATAGCGTTTTGCCTCTGCAATCATCTTGAGTACATACCCGGGAAGTTTGCTTTTTCGGGCAATCGCAACTGCTTTGTCACCCAGGACGAAGGCCGCCAAGAATGATCCGGAACGCGGGCTTAGATACACAATGTTGCGCTTTTTCAACTGCAGGCGCAGGGCCCACCCATATTTGAGTCCGGACGAATGCCAGTCTTCTCCATCCAGTTTCAGCTCTCGTGGCAACTCTGTGACCAGTTGTTTCCATAGAGAGTAACTTTGTTCCAAGGCCACCTCGACCTCTTTCTCCGTCGGCCGCTCTGCTTTTCCGGCGAACGCATTCTGCGAAACCGTGCTGCTCTGCTTCTTTTTTGCATTGACCGTCGTTTTCACCGGAACATACCCAATTTTCTCAGTCCCCAACCTGCGGCAATCCCGAATAGTGCCAGGAACGTAAGACCGATTGCACGATCCACAAGCGTGCCTTTGCTCCAAGCCTGGAGCACGCCAATGAGTCAAACGAAAAACAGTCCGATCGCGCCGACCGCAACAATTTTTAGAAACATGGGCACCCCTAAAGTCCTCAGAACCAAATAGGACATTCCTATCTTGCTCAATTGCTTCCCGGTGCGCAGTGACGCGAATCACGGCAAGAGCGGCGTTCCGGCCCCCTTCCGGACACTACCTGGAAGGATTCCCGAAATCTGCAGGCTTATACCCGGCACATTGCAGGACCGGCAATCGCGGATACTTAGGAAAGCTCGGATCCGTCGCGGAGCGCTGACACATGTAGAAGACCGAACCACGGTCTGATTCCATCCGCCGTACGAATTGGCAGTCCGCACACAGTCCGACACCAGTCACGACGTTTTTTCTCGGTTCTTGACTCACCATCTGAGGATACAAGCTCGACCAGAAGTACGGCGGACCTGCGGACACCCTCATGCGGTATTCAACGCGGGAATGCGCGAACGACTGGGGCCGATGAAGTTGAGGTTTAGGTGAAGACAGCAACCATCGGCTGTCCGTCGAACGCAACTCGACCCCTTTTCATCCCCATTTGGCGCGTCCGAGCACGACGTTCCGCAACTCTTTCGGTATACTGACAAAGACATGCCGGTTCTGAAAAACATTGCGGCGATCGCCAAGGGCATGAGCATCACCTTTTCGGAGATGTTCCGGCCTACGATCGTCGAGAATTATCCTGACGGGAAGGGCCCGCTGCGCGGCGCCCGCATTGAAGCCCGTTTCCGCGGCGCACACGTGCTGCAGCGCGACGAAAACGGCCTTGAAAAGTGCGTCGCCTGTTTTCTCTGCGCGGCGGCTTGTCCGTCAAATTGTATTTATATCGAAGCCGCCGAGAACACGGCAGAGAACCGCGTCAGCGGCGCCGAGCGCTATGCGAAGGTCTATAACATCGATTACAACCGCTGTATTTTCTGCGGATACTGTGTCGAGGCCTGTCCGACCGATGCTATCACGCACGGTCACGGATTCGAACTGGCGACCTTCAACGCCACCAATCTTGTGTACCGCAAGGAGCAAATGCTGGCCCCACGGCCAGCACACATGGGAGCCAATATCGTATTCAATCAGGCCGACGTGAATGGTGGGGCGCCGGCAGAAATGGTGCCGGGGAGCTAGACTTCCAGCGATTTTCGCTAACGATCTCACGCCGGTCCATTCGCGACCGGCGTTCGTGCATGTGACGCACACGAAGCAAAACATGACTGATTTCTTACAAACCGTACAGGAACGCGTCGTCATCTACGACGGCGCCATGGGCACCAACATCCACAAGCGCAATCCTACTCTGGACGATTATTGGGGCAGAGAGAACTGCAACGAAGTCCTGGTGCTGAGCCGTCCCGACATCATTCGCGACATCCATGCGGACTTTTTTCGCGCGGGCTGCGACGTCGTCGAAACGGATACCTTTCAAGGATCCAGGGTCGCACTCGCAGAATTTAATCTAGGTGACCGGGTTCACGAGATTAATGTGAAGGGCGCGCAAATCGCCAAAGAGATAGCGCAGCAATTCTCGACAAAAGATCGGCCACGGTTTGTCGCCGGATCGATGGGCCCGACCACGAAATTGCCGTCTCTCGGGCACATTGGCTTCGACGCGATGGTAGCAGCGTACGAAGAGCAGGCATTGGCACTTATCGAGGGTGGGGTCGATATCCTGCTGATTGAGACTGCGCAGGATTTATTGCAAGTAAAGATCGCTACTATCGGTGTGCTCGAGGCCATGCTGAAATCGGGCAAGCGATTGCCCTTACAGGTTCAGGTCACGCTTCAGGACGAAAGAGGAGCAATGCTCCTGGGCACGGAAATCGGTGCCGCGCTGACTGCTCTAGAGCCTTTCGACATCGATGCGATTGGAATTAACTGCGCAACCGGTCCAAAGGAAATGAACGATTCGGTGCGCTATCTGGGGCTGAATTCGACAAAGCACATATCCGTGCTGCCGAACGCGGGCCTGCCCCAAAATGTCGGCGGTCTCGCGGTCTACAATCTCTCTCCGCAAGAACTAGCTGACTATCACAAGCATTTCGTCCAGGATTACGGAGTCCGCATCGTCGGCGGCTGCTGCGGCACGACTCCGGAACACCTGAAAGCCGTGGTGGACGCAGTTTCTGGCATCGAACCAGCCAAGCGCGAGGTCAAACGCGTGGGCGCGGCCTCCAGCGCTTACACCAGCGTTCCTTTGGACCTCGAGCCTAAGCCTCTGATCGTCGCCGAGGAGATGAATACGACCACGCGTGTCGATCATTTCCGCAAGCTCGTTCAGTGCAAGAAATACGACGAAATCCTGGCGCTCGCCAAGAAGTTGGTGAACGAGGGCTCGCACATGCTGGACTTGTGCTGCGCCATCGTCGGCGAAGATGAG
The DNA here is from genome assembly GCA_035279505.1 of Candidatus Sulfotelmatobacter sp. Taxonomy (GTDB): domain Bacteria; phylum Acidobacteriota; class Terriglobia; order Terriglobales; family Acidobacteriaceae; genus Sulfotelmatobacter. Next base: position 3,818 of record DATEHP010000075.1, read on the forward strand.
AAGGGATACATCACGTCAATCCTCGAAAAGATCGCCACTCGAGTTCCCGCGCCGATCCTGGTCGATTCCACCGAGGCTGACGTTGTTGAAGAGGCGCTGAAGCGTATTCCTGGCCGCGCCATCATCAACTCCATCAATCTCGAAGATGGCGAGAAGCGCACATCGAAGGTCTTGCCGATGGCGAAGCGTTACGGTGCCGCCGTCATCGCGTTGACCATCGACGAAGATGGCATGGCGCTCACCGCCGATAAGAAGGTCGCGATCGCGCGTCGTATCCACGATCTTGCGACGCAGAAGTACGGCCTCGACTCGACAGACCTCATTTTCGACGCACTCACGTTACCTATTTCCACCGGTCAGGAGGAATACCGCACCGCCGGAATAGAGACCCTCAAAGCCGTCGAGCGCATCAAGAAAGAATTGCCCCAGGTCAAAACGATTCTGGGCGTCAGCAATATCTCTTTCGGCCTCGACGCCTACCCGCGCCGCGTCTTGAACTCCGTCTTCATGCACGAGGCCGTCAACCATGGCCTCGACATGGCCATCGTCAACTACACCAAGATTTATCCGCTGTATAAGATCCCGCACGAGGAGGTCGAACTCGCCCACAAGCTGATCTACCGCGACAATTCTGCCGGCGATCCCTTGCAGGTATACATGGCGCACTTCGCTGGCATCAAGGGCAAGCCTGTGGCCTCGACCACGGCGCATGTCGACACGCTCTCCGTGGAAGACAAACTGAAGTTCGCCATCATTAACGGTGAAAAGTCTGTCGGCGAAGGTGAACACAAGAAGTCGCTTGAGACCCTGCTCGATGATGCCCTCTCCAGCTATTCCCCGCTGGAACTGATCAACACTGTCTTGCTCGATGGCATGAAGACAGTGGGCGATCTGTTTGGGGCGCGCAAGATGCAGTTGCCTTCGGTTCTCGATTCCGCCGGAGTCATGAAGCAGGCTGTCGCTTACCTTGAGCCCAAGATGGAAAAGAAATCCGGCTCGCAGAAAGGCACGATCGTGCTGGCGACGGTGAAGGGCGATGTGCACGACATCGGCAAAAACCTGGTCGACATCATCCTTTCGAACAATGGTTTCAAGGTGGTCAACCTCGGAATCAAGCAGCCGGGCGACTCGATTATCCGTGCGGCGCAAGAACATCAAGCGGACGCCATCGGCCTCAGCGGCCTGTTGGTGAAATCAACGCTTGAGATGAAATACGTCATCCAGGACCTCGAGCGCCAGAAACTAGCCTTTCCCGTCATTTGTGGCGGCGCTGCGCTCACCCGCAAATACGTGGAAGACGATCTCCGCCGCGAATACGCGAACGGCGTCTTCTACGCTGACGATGCCTTCGCCGGCTTGCACATCATGGAAGACTTGGCGACTGCCGACGGAGCACGAGTTGCACGCATTGCAGAAGGCCGCACCGTAAAGGAATATGCCAAGGCTGCGGCGGTCGACGAAGAAACCGGCCCAGTCTTCGCTGAGCGCAGCCCCGTCGTAACCGACGCACCGAATAGTCCAACGCCTCCGTTCTGGGGCGCGCGGGTCAAGAAAGACTACAGCTTGCGTGAGCTTTTCAGTTACATCAACGAGACCGCACTCTTCAAGAATCAATGGCAGCTCAAGACTGCGTCGCAGGCGGATTACTTGCGACTGGTCGAAGAAAAGTTTCGCCCGGTCCTGCGCAAGCTCGAGGATGAAGTTTTTGAGTCCGGCTTGTTCGCACCCGCAGTGGTGTACGGATACTTCCCTGCCCAGAGCGAGTGGAATGACGTGATCGTGTACGAGCCGCCGAAGGCACAGGTTGCGCGTCCTTGCGGCACCCGCTGGGAGGAAGGACTTCCCGAACTCCTGCGTTTCACCTTCCCGCGCCAGAAAGAGGGCCGCCGGCTTTCCATCGCTGACTTCTTCGCGCCAAAATCGTCCGGGAAGATGGACGTGCTCGGCGTCTCGCTCGTCACCATCGGCCCCGCCGCCAGCGTGGAAACGCAGCGACTCTTCGAAGGTGGCGAGTACACCAAATATCTATACCTCCATGGCCTGAGCGTCGAAACCGCCGAAGCCCTGGCTGAATTCCATCACAAGAAGATGCGCGAGGAATTGGGCATTAGCGGAGAAGACTCCCCGGAAATCCGCGATCTCTTCCACCAGAAGTATCGCGGATCGCGCTATTCCTTCGGCTACCCGGCGTGCCCAAATCTGGAAGACCAGACCAAGCTCTTCACACTCCTGAGGCCGGAGGAGAACGTCGGCGTGCGGCTCACCTCAGGATTCCTTCTCGAGCCTGAGCAGAGTACTTCCGCGATTGTGGTCCATCATCCCGCGGCCAAGTATTTCGTAGTGTGATGCGACTCTAGAACGAGGTCTGAAGCCGGAGTGCGTAACTCCGCGATGGCGTAATCGCATTGCCTGAGAACAGTCCGCCGAAGTCGATCACGTTCAGCCGGTTGTTCAGGTCTGTGACGTCTGCCTGGAGGTTCATTGTAAAGTGATCGTTCTTGTGCAGCTCAGCCCCAACAGATGCGCCGATATCCATTGATGACCGAACCCGCCCGTACGCAAAATCAACACGGTCAACAACCGCTTGTCCGTATTGTGCCAGGGCCTGCTGGTAAGTGCTGGTAAATACGCTCGGCACAAACGGCAGTCCGCTGCCGTATTCGGCCGACCCCGCGACCCACACTCGAGGTAACAGCTGGTAACGCACGCGGGCACGCATAGTATGGCGCTGATCCTGCGAATCCGGAAAATGCCCGCTCAACGTGCTTTCGGCACTAACCACGTCGTCTCCAAGAAAAAGACCACCGGTGACCGGGAACCAGACGTTACCAACCATATAGGAATAGCTGGCGTATCCGGAAAAGCGTCCCCATTTCGGGATGTCAATCTTTGCTTCCGCGCCATAAATCACGGCTTTGTTGAATGCGATCGGAAAGCTGACGGCCGTGTTCAGAATCTGATCGTCATCCGCGAAGTTATTCGCATATCGCCGGTAATAGTTGACATCAAGGCGAGCCTGACCAAGCAGAGACTTGCTTCCACCGATCTCGAAATAGTTTCCGTGAGAGGATTCCACCGGCAACCGCAAGACGTTGGGATTGAGTGATACCACCTGCGCGGAACTCGACAGCAAGATGTTCTCTGCCGAAGGCGTCTGGAATACACGGTCGTACGAGGCATGCATCACTAGACCTGCAGCCGGAAAGTATCGCGCGATTGACAGCCGCGGGCTGACCGCATTCTGGTTGGCCAGTAGTTGGTAATGGTCCCAGCGCAAGCCTGCGCTCACGGTCCAGTTTCCGAGACGAATCAAATCCTGCACGTAGGCCGACTCCTCCAAGTCGGGCCGGTCATTCGCAAATGCGAAGGACGCAGGTGTGCCGGGATCGAATCTTGTCGGATCCGTAATGACATCGCTGAATTTTTCATGCAGAAAAAACGCGTCTGACTCAAGCCCTATCTTCCACTCCTGTCGCCCGTGGTGTACCGACAGAGAGCTGTTGAAATAACCCTCCCGGAAACTATTGTTCAGGAATGCGATCACTGGTGTTGACTGGAGATTCGAGGCGAGATCGCTGGAATTGTCGCGCACCATCCCACGAACCGCACCCAACGCATTTGCCGAAAACAAGTGCTGATAAGAAACAATTCCGATAGTTTCGAAGTTGTCCGCATCCTGCCGCTGGCCGGAGGCCTGCTGCAGCTGCTCATTCGGAATCTGAAATCGCGATAGAGAGTGCCGGACGATCAATCCCAGCCGATCATGCTCGCTGAGATCGCGCTCGTAGTGCAGTCCGAAGTCGCCGGTTGTCCCCCGGTTGGTGAAATTCTCCGGCACCACAGGATTTAGATAATGACTCGTCATACTTCCGGAGCCGCTTCCTCCCAGCGTGTTCTTTTTCCAAGCGTATTGCGCCTGGCCGGACGCCCCCGCCGTCTCAAAGGTGCCGCCAGAAACATCCAACTGCCCATGAATCCCCGGCTTAGCTCCTTTTAGGGTGTTCACTTCGATGACGCCCCCCATCTTGCGTCCAAATTCAGCCGGAATGCCCGCGGTGTAGACACTCAGAGAATCTACGTCATCAGCATCGATCTCGGGACCCAGGCCGGGCGAGCGGTTATCCGTCAGCGGGATTCCATCGACTACGAATTGCGTCTGATACTCTGCCCCACGCGGATGCAGCACCGCATTTCCCTCATAAAGCCATCCCGGCTGCGAGTTGACCAACTCTTGTAGCGAACGCCCGGGCAGCGAGGTTGTGCGCATCTCGATCGTTGTCGAACCAATCTCGTTGGCAGAATTTGCCCGGTGAGGGTCAAGCAGTGTCGGTAAACCTTGGACCGTCACTGTTGCGCTAACGGAAGGAAGCGTGAGCACAATGGAATACTGGACAGGAATCGCTGAGCGGACTTCGATTTGGGCCGAGACGGGCGCGAATCCCGCCTCTCGAATCAACGCCCGGTACACGCCAAATGGCAGCCGCTTGGCAACAAGAGCGCCCGAGTCATCAGTCTCCAAATTGTCGCGGAAGTCGTTAGCCTCGCATACCAGTTCAACCACCGTCCTGACCCCGGCGCCCTGTAGATCCCGCACTCTGAGATGCAATTCTCCAGAGTTGCCCTGGGCCAAAATAGGTAGAGCCACCATAAGGACGACGAGATTTAGCGGCAGACGCACAAGGCGGGAGCCTTCATGATAGCAGCCGTACAAGGCGTTATTTTGGTTTACAGCTAAGCTGATCCAAGGGCCGTGTGCCGCCACTTTTTACAAATTGCAAACATTCTGATGACAAAATCCGCAGGAGTGTAGGGGAAACTTCTCCCCAGGTCCTCGATGTGACCCTCAGGCCCAACAGAGAGGACCACGAACTTCAAGCCTTCCGTCACCGGGGAGGCTTTGGGGGAAAACTGGCGCTCGTACCGCAGGGGGTGCGGGCGCCGTTTTGTGGCCTCGTCATTCTGTGATCCACAACGGGTGTCACTGTACCGTCACTGCTGCCATTCGCCTCAACTGTTACAATTTTTGTACCGGTCAGAACAGGAGGCCTTTCGCCTCGTTGCCAAGTGGCAACGCTGAAGCTTGGGACTTGCCTCGAGTATCTGATCCGCCAGCCGCCATGAAATGTCCTTTCTGTGGATTTGCGAATGACAAGGTAGTGGACTCGCGCGAGAGCAAGGAAGCCGATTCGATCCGGCGTCGCCGCGAGTGCCTCAAATGCTCCAAGCGCTTCACGACCTACGAGCGCATCGACGAGATCCCCTACATGGTGGTCAAGAAAGACGGCCGCCGCGAAAAGTTTGACCGGCAGAAGGTTCTGAACGGCCTGCTGCGCGCCTGCGAGAAGCGCCCCGTACCGATCAGCAAGCTCGAACAGATCGTGAACGAAACCGAGTCGTTCGTCATCGAATCCTCTGAGCGCGAACGGAAGACGAGCGAACTCGGCGAATTAATCATGAATCGCCTGCGCCGGTACGACAAAGTCGCCTACGTGCGATTTGCCTCGGTGTACCTCGACTTCAAGGACGTGAAAGAGTTCATGAATGAACTCAAGGATCTGGTCAAAACAAAGATTGGATAGAGACAAACGAGGAACATGAGTCATAAAGTTACCCTCATTCCCGGCGACGGAATCGGCCCCGAGGTTACAAACGCTGTCGTCCGCATTCTGGAAGCGACCGGGATTAAGTTCGAGTGGGAAACCTTCGCCGTCGGCGCCGAAGCCTACGAGAAATACGGCGAATATATCCCCAAAGACCTCATTGCGTCGCTGGAACGCACGCGCGTCGGCCTGAAAGGTCCAGTCACAACGCCCGTGGGAGGCGGCTTTCCGAGCATTAACGTCGCCCTGCGAAAGAAATTTGAGCTTTACGCTAACTTCCGCCCGATTCGGAACCTGCCGCACATCCCCACGCGCTATCCCGATGTCGACCTTATCATCGTCCGCGAAAACACCGAAGGCCTTTACTCCGGCCTTGAGCATGAGGTCGTGCCAGGTGTGGTCGAGAGCCTGAAGATCATGACCGAAAAGGCTTGCACGCGTATCGCCAAGTTCGCCTTTGAGTATGCCCGAAAGAACCAGCGCAAAAAGATTCACGCTATCCACAAAGCCAACATTATGAAGCTGTCCGATGGTCTCTTCCTGCGTTGCTCTCGCTCTGTGGCGAAGGACTATCCGGAAATCACCTACGCAGAACACATTGTCGACAACACCTGCATGCAACTCGTTATGAATCCCTATCAGTACGACATGCTGGTGATGGAGAACCTCTACGGTGACATCCTGTCTGATCTCTGCGCTGCATTTGTCGGAGGTCTGGGATTTGTTCCCAGCGCGAACCTTGGCGACGAATGTGCGGTGTTCGAAGCGGTGCACGGTTCGGCTCCCGACATCGCCGGCAAGAATCTGGCCAATCCGACCGCGCTGCTGCGGTCTGCCCTGTTGATGGTGCGCCATCTCGACGAGCACGCCGCTTCCACGCAGATCCGCAACGCCCTGGAGCGTGTCTACCGCCACCGCGAGAAACTGACCCGCGACATCGGCGGACAGGCTGGCACTTCAGAATTCGCCGATGCCGTGATTGCCGAGATGCAATCGTCTAGCTAATCGACCGCACCACCTAACCACTGGTGAGTGACCTTTCGTGCAGTGATTCTATACGCGTACGATCCTATGATTTCAGAATGAAGGAGATATCCATGAAATCATCGCTTGGGGCATTGGCAGGTTTCGCCTGCATGCTTTTGCTGGCAAGTTCGGCAATGGCGCAGGGTGGTGAACTCGTAGGCGCGGAGTGGGGAGTTCCAGGACGCAAGGTCGACGTAACGGCACGTGTCCGAACTTTCATCCATGACGGCGTGCTGCAACTTGAGGTTACCCGTTTTAATCTGGGGATCGATCCGGCTCCGCACGAGAACAAAGTTCTGGTCATCCGGTTGCGTGAGTGGGATGGCGATGTGAAAGACTATAGCTATCCGGAGCGCAGCGTTGCACGGATCGAACTGGATCCCGAGGACTGGCATGCGCGCCGTGAAGAGCATGCGCGACATGACCGCGACGAACGCCCTGACCAGGCTTACGACCGCCGCGGGCGAGGGGTACAGATTCTGCGCGCGTATTACGGAGCCGACGGGCAGTTCATGAATGTAACCGAGGCTTTACGCAGCCGGGTTGACGACGGCCGCCTTTACCTGCGGGTCGACAACTACAGCATGGGTGGGGATCCGGCGCCCGGCGTCCACAAGCGTTTGCGCATCATGTACACAATCGGCGGAGATCGCCGGAATGTTGTGGTTGACGAAAAAACCGACCTACAGTTGCCGTAAGCAGAGAAGTCCTACCCGCTCTACGTCAGGTCCGCGATGTTATCCCGAGGAGGGCGATAAGCCCTCCGAGGGACCTTATGCAAAAAACTAAAGTTGATACGGGACGCAGTTCATTCGCGAGGCTGCGAAAAGAGATCTTTGATGTCACCATGCGCGGCGCTGGCACGTGAGACGCGGCGCAGAGCTAGTATCAGGCCTCAGGGAAGAGGCTCACCTCTGAATGGGGTAGGCGGCAATAAACTCGACGGGGCGCCCTAACGACGGAGACCGACCACATGGTCGGTCGCCTTTCAAAACTTGGATGTCCTCATCGGTGCAGCGGATGCCCGTCAAAAGAACGCACACCGTCGTTGCCCTGCAAAACAGCCGGTACAGATCACGGGATGATACAGGTTTGAGGCCGGAATGGGAATCAGAACATGGACTAGTGTTCAATTCGCTGAACGGCAGCTCTGTGCGCCGGAATCGGATGTTGCGTTGCTTAGAGCGGCCACTTCCGCCGCATTCAGCGCGCGTCGATAAACGCGCACCTCGCCCACGTCTCCTTCGAAAAACAGCCCGTCATCGCGTTGCGCCCCGATGAGCAATGACCCCGGGCTCGCGCACCATGGCGCAAGTCCGGCGAAGGTCTGCGCCTCACGGCCGTTCAGGTAGATGTGAAGCTCGCCCATGGTTTGATCAAATACGGCCGCTGTGTGCACCCATCGATCCACGGGTAGTCCCTCGACGTTGACCCAGTAGTCCGTCCAGCGAGTCGCAAGGGTGGTGGCACCCCATTGCATAGAAGGATTGGGGCCGGAACCAAGCCGCCACTGCGAACCCCAGGTCGAGCGGACCTGTGACACCCACGCGCTGTACGCCGCAGGATTATGGACCCGAACCCATGCGCTCACGCTGATGGAGCCAGCTGTACTGCGATCAGGATTGCCCGGGAATTCAATGAAGGTCCCGTGCCCATTGAATCGGTACGCTTTCCCTTCGCGCCCATCGCGGTCCGGAGCAAGTGCAGCTCCGTGCACGTCTGCTTTCGCATCGGGATGACAGAGGTCGATGGCCGATCCTTCCAGTGGAATATAGGCGACGAGTCCCGAGCTTAGGTCGACGCCGCTTCCGTAATTATTCCCAACTGAATCTCGAGCATCAAAGCCTGGAAGCACCTTCAGTCGAGAAGCATCTTCCTTACGCCCACGCGCCTCAAGCGCATGAATCAGGTTCTGGCGCTCAACCGCGTCGAAGCGAAAATCGTCGGCATGTTCTACGCGAAGGCGATCCCAAAAGGCCGTCAGGTTTGCCGGGTTCGTGGCGAGTTCATCCAGCACAGGCCGAGCAACGGAAAGTAGCGGCAGAGGCTCGTCGCTGAATGGCGAACCAAAGCGTCGAATCCAGCCATGACGGCGCCGCTGCACTTCGCTGAGATAGCGCGACGGCCCTTCGTGAGAAGCAGGGTCGGCCTGTCCAAGGACTTCCAGCGCGCGATAGAAAGCGCGATAGCCCACCGAGCCGTGTGTCTCCGCCGGGAATACCTCGTAGTGAAATTCGATATCCGCGCTCGGAGCGCCTTCGAAGCTTTTAGCAAAGCGCATCGCGCCGACAGAAATGTCGGCCTCCTCGTCACCACCTGCGCCAACGAACACGAATCGCTGAGCAGGAACGGGCTTGGCCAGCGCCCCCGCCAACTGGGCCACGAAGCGATCATCCAGACCGAAACTCGGACTCAACGCAATGTTTGCCTGGAACAACTCGGGCCGTCGAATGAATGCATACAGCGAGAACATTCCCGCGTTGGAGTGACCCGCCAGAATGCGGTACTTTCCGATGGGGTATTCCGCCGCGAGCTTGGGTATGAGTTCATCTGCCAGAAAACTGAGGAACCGGTCAGAAAGCCCGGCAGCGAACTTGTCGCCATCGAAAGTCGGCATCAGATCCCGGCCGCGGTCCGTATTCACCACTCCCGCCACCAACATCGGAGGCAGTCGGCCATTCGAAGAGAGATTACTCACTGCCGCAGAAACGTTGCGCTGATTCCACTCTCCGTCGAGCAAAATCAGCAACGGCATGCCTGGCACAGGATGCGCCGGCTCCGAGACAAGGATGTCCCGCTCCTCTCCCAGAATCTTCGATTCCAATGTTTCGTGCTTCGCAAAGGTCAGCGGAATGTCCTTTGCGGCTGCCGACAGTACTAAGAATAAAACTGTAAGGAATACACGACGGCCCGAGATGAATCTCATTTTCATCCTCCGGCTTTCTAGTGAGGAAGGAACTTGAGACTATATCGCAACCGTGACGGAGGTTTCTGTGCGTGTGACCGAACGGTAGAGCGCATCGCGTTCGTGGAGCGCCGGGATGCGTTATGTCTGTACAGGTGTATTGACATGGAGTGTTTGCCGCCCGCCAAAGAAAGCCATTACGATTCGACTGGACACTGACGTTCTTGATTGGCTGAAGGGGTACGGGCGCGGCTACCAGACGCGGGTCAAGCTACTCTTGCGGCACGCCATGGCGAACTCCGCCGGAAGGACTCCGAAGGGAAACCGAGAGACGAAACGAATCCGCCACGCTCACGCTGCGAGTTGACGTAAAACGATCAGACCGCAACCGTGACGGAGGTTTCTGTGCGTGTGACCGGACGGTAGAGCGTGTCGCGCTCGATCGGGACTCGGCCGGCAGCGCGGATCAGGCGCTCTAGCTCCTCACGTCGCATGCCCTGCGGAGTCGTCGCCCCGGCGTCGTGGTAGATCTTCTCTTCAATGACCGTGCCGTCCATATCGTCGGCGCCGAAGCGCAGCGAGATTTGCGCGATCTTGGCCGTCATCATCTGCCAGTACGACTTGACGTGCGGGAAGTTGTCGAGCACCAGCCGGCTGACCGCGATCTGCTTGATATCGAGCATGCCGGTGGTCTTCGGCAGATGCTGCAGCGGCGTGTTGTCGGGATGGAAGGCCAACGGGATAAAAGTCTGAAAGCCGCCAGTTTCATCCTGCAATGCACGCAGCTTGAGCAGATGGTCGACGCGGTCTTCGTCATTCTCCACGTGACCGTACAGCATGGTCGCGTTCGACTTCAACCCAATCTGATGCGCCAGCTTCGCAGTTTCCAGCCACTGACCACCGTCAATCTTGTGATCGCAGATGATATGCCGCACGCGATCCGCAAAAATCTCCGCGCCACCGCCCGGCAACGAATCCACGCCTGAGGCCTTGAGTTGCTCTAGCGTCTCGCGAATCGCTAGCTTCGCCCGCCGTGACAGATACGCAACTTCCACCATCGTAAATGCTTTGAGATGTACCTGCGGAAAACGCTGCTTCAGGCCGGAGCAGAGGTCCAGAAAATACTGAAACGGCAAGTCGGGATGGAGGCCGCCGACAATGTGAAATTCGGTGACCGCCTCGGAATATCCCGAGGCGGCGGTCTCAAACGCCTCCTCCAGCGCCATGGTGTAGGCGCCGGGCGCGTCCTTCTTCCGTCCAAAGGCGCAGAGCCGACAGGCGGCCACGCAAACATTCGTGGGGTTAATATGGCGGTTGACATTGAAATACGTCTTGTCGCCGTGCATGCGCTCTCGCACGGTGTTCGCCATCCAGCCCACGGCGAGGATGTCGCCTGTGCGGTAAAGGGCGAGCGCGTCGTTAGCGTTGAGTCGTACGCCGGCCAGCACCTTGTCGCAGATCGGCTGCAGGCGGGGATCGTCCGTTTGGAAAGCGTGCAAGGGACCCATCCGTTTGATAATACCAAGGAACGGGTGTTCCCTTCGATTTTGAACATTGTTCATCGGAACAACGCTCATCCGAACCATATTCATCGAACCACGTTCAGCGGTTCACGATCACCCGGTCCTGAATCTGGTTGTACTGGTCTTGAGAGAGGATGCTGCGGGTCACGAGTTGGTGAGGACTCGCATAGGGACGCTCCGCGATAATGCGATCGGCTTGATGGGGAGTGACTCCGGGCAGTGATGCCAAATCATCTTTCGAAGCCTTGTTCAGATCGATGGCTCTCTTGGTGCTCAGCCCTTCTTTTACGCCCTGGGCAACCGCTTTGGTGTCCCGCTTGAGGGCAGCGGTTTCTTCGGCCGTCTTCTGCCGGATTTGATCCGGGCTCTGGTTCGTGCAAGCCACATCCAAGCATAAGGAGAGGATCACCGAGGCAAGAAAGACGCGTGAAATCATGCTATTCCGATGCCACAAGATGGGAGTCGGTTGTCGGCGTATCAGAATCACCGCCCATCCTGCCAACCCAAAATGGCATCTATACTGTGCAATCCTTGCGCGCCCATTCAGTAGACGGAGGGAATAATCATGCAAAGAATTCTTGCGGCACTATTTTCAATGACGCTGCTGTGCGGAGCCGCCCTCACGCAGCAAACGCCACCACCCAACCCTGACACCCAAACTTCTCGCTCCGACGAGCAACCGAACCAGCCCACGCAACAGGGCCAATCTTCCGCCCAACCAGCCGCGAATCAGAAGCAAAGTTCGAGCGGTCTCAAGATTGCTCCGGGCAGCGTGATTCCAGTGCAATTGTCCAAGACGGTCGATGCCAAGAAGGCGAAAACGGGTGACGAGGTGGTTGCCACGGTAACGCAGGACATGAAAACCAACAGCGGCGATGTGCTCGTGCCCAAAGACACGAAGGTGATCGGCCATGTCACCGAAGTCCAGTCGCGGAACAAAGAACAGAAGCAATCCGAACTTGGCATCGCCTTCGACCACGCAGTGGTGAAAGGCGATCAGATGCCGTTGCCGATGTCGATTCAAGCCGTGATCGCCCCGCCTTCGAACAATTCGGGCGCCGCGGCGGCGGCTCCAGAAGCGCCACCTTCATCCGCCGGTGGAGGCTCCGGAAGCTCTCCTATGGCCGGATCGCGTGCGGGAGCCTCGGGAGCAAGCCCAACCCCATCGTCTCAGCAGAACCACCCTCCAGGTGCCGCGTCCGAATCCTCACCGCAAAGCGAGGCCAGACCGCCCATTAACGGAAACACCCAGGGCGTTATTGGAATGTCTGACGTAAAACTGGAATCGGGCTCGCAGAATTCGCAGCAGGGATCGCTGCTGACGTCCGAGAAAAACAACGTCAAGATCGAGAAAGGGACAATGATGCTGTTGCGGGTAAATCAGTAGACCGGTTTGGCCCAGAGTTTCAGCGCACGCAAACCGAGTTTGCGTGCGCTAACTCTTTCGTACGATCAATGCATCAGTTGAGGCTGCTCTCAACGGGCGGCGGCCGCAAAGGCGTTGAAACCCTGCCTGCGCTGCTCTGCCTCTTTCGGGTAGTCACCCAGCCAGACATATTCAGGCTTGGTCTGGAGCAGTGACAGCTTGCGCAGGTAAACCTCTGGAACGCCCTTCACGAAGCTCTTGCTTTGTACTGCCTCTCGCATCTCCGTGGCCGAGCGCTGCGATTTGGCGATGTAAGCTTCCACGGTATCGTCGTTCACAGTCTGGATGCCGAGGTCAAGGCAAACCTGCTCCCGCATCCTCAAGAATGCCTGCAACAATTCCGAGGGATTGGCCTCGGGCATACAGATACCGAGGGCCTTCGGCCGCCGTATCAGGGAACTCGCAGCCTGCGGCTTGCGATCCGAAAAGGAGAGCGTCCAGAAATTCTGCAGGCAGCTCTGAAATGAGCACTTCAATGGCAAGGGAGTCTTTCCTTTGGGGAAGATCTGGCTCACCTCGCCGAAACAATGATAGCGAGTGTGCACGAACAGCCGGCAGAAGCTGGGCGGCTGGTTCGGCGAATCCGATACCAGCGAGAAATCCAGCAGGCGAGTAAAGCCCAGCGCCTCGAACGCACGCGTGTAGCGATCGAGCGCCTCCAGGTCGAGCACGGGAAACTGTGCTGGCGTTGCCGGCGGAAATGAGAACGACGAAGCCATGTTCTTCAGCACCCGGCTCTTCATCGTCGCAAAGGTGAATAGAATATGAATCCAACTGCCAAACCGCCACAGAAGGATAACGAGGAGGACGCCGAGCCAAATCAATGAGGTCACTGGCGCCGAGTGCCGGCCGCGGCGGCCGTATCGCGCCTGCAGACCCTCGTATTCGGCTTTCGAAACGGGTTGCCATCCTTGCTGAGTCCAGAGTGTCTTCGGTCCTGATGCGATCTTGTCGCCGGAAAGCCGAATGCTTCTGGTTCCGTAGGAAAGAAGATCGAAGCGCGATCCGCCTTTCTGCAGGGGAAAGGATTGCAGAGTCAGATTGAAAGTGCTCTCGCCTAACGTGATGGGCAAGGTTGCTTCGGCTCCGTTCGACTCGTAACCCGTCAGAAGTTTGTAATGCCAGCCTGCATCCTTGAAAGTCTGCCGCGACACCTTGCTGAGAAACCCATCATCCTCGTCGCCGCCGCTGTTTTCGTCGTCGGTCGCATCGTCGGACGTCAGCGTGGAATTGCTGGGGCTCTGAGCCCGTACTGGTGCCTGGGGCAGTGGCGCGGGCACCGGAACGAATTTTTCTCCATCCCACCGCGTTCCCGCCCACTCACCGCTAGTCGATGGGAGAGGGGTCAACTGCAGATGTCCGTCCGACAAGGTCCACGGGCCGTACGTTACCGTTTTCTCGGGAAGGTTAAAGCGATCGAGTTGTCCAGAGTCCTGCAGATGGTAAGCGACGACGTCCTGCTTGTTGAAGTCGGAGAGACCACCCGCGAGAACCGCGAGGTATGCGTACCTTGGACCGTCGAACTTCGACTGCAGAACGTTGCGGGAACGTCCAGTGCTATTCAAAGTCAGAAATAGAAAGGCATCGTGGTCGTTCCAGAAGACCACGGTTTGCGCCATGTGCTGTCCGACGGTGTAACGCTTCGGCCACATCACAAATGCCGTAACCGCCGCCGCGACCACCGCCAAAAGGACGAGAATCGAGATTGCCTTCTTTTTGTCCAAGATTCATGCTCCCTCGCGGGGAAAGTTAGCACGGACAGAAGGGGACGATCATGGTACTTAAGTCACAGGACTACCAAGCAGGCCTCTAGGATCGGAGCAGTGGCCTCGCCTTCCCCTAACGCCGTAGGAGCAGGTCAGCGGCCACGAACACGAAGAACAGCACCGAGATCACACCGTTCATTGTGAAGAAGGCAGCGTTGAGTTTGGAAAGATCGCTAGCCTTCACCAGAGAGTGCTCGTAAAGCAAGAGCAGGATCACGACTCCGACGCCAACCGCCGCAAGCTTCCCCATTCCGAAAACGATGAGCAGCACGACGAGGGTTCCAACCATGACTAGATGAAAGCCGCGGGCAACCCACAGCGCGCCTCGAATGCCAAAATAGCGTGGAATGGAGTGCAGTCCGGCCTGCTGGTCGAATTCATAATCCTGACATGCGTAGAGCACGTCGAATCCTGCCACCCAGAACGTGACGGCTGCCGTCAGCAACAAGATTCGGGGATCAAAAGAACCGCGCACCGCGATCCAAGCCGCCGAGGGTGCGATGCCGAGCGCAAAGCCTAACACAATGTGAGACCAGCGCGTGACTCGCTTGGTGTAGGAATAGAGCAGCAACACGGCGAGTGCCACCGGCGAGAGCAGCAACGCAAGACGATTCAACTGGCTCGCTGCCAGCACAAAAACAAGGCTGGAAACAACGACGAACGTGACCACGAATGCGGGCGAAAGTTGCCCGGCAGGAAGGGCGCGAGCGCTTGTGCGTGGATTGGCTGCATCGATGGCCATATCAGCCCATCGATTAAACGCCATCGCTGCCGAACGGGCCGCCACCATGGCGACCACGATCCAGAGTAGTTGGTGCACGGAAGGAAATCCTCCCGCCGCAAGCATCGCGCCGCAGAGAGCAAACGGGAGAGCAAAGATGGAATGCTCCCACTTGATCATCTCCAGCGTTACACGCAGGTCGTGCAGAACAGGCACGAGTCGATTGTAAAACAGAGGGGTCCTGGGTCTTGCGCCTTAGGTCTTAGGTGTGGCGTTGCGTCAACAGTTCTGGCGGAAGTGTCAGCCTGAGGTGGACCCACAAGACATAGACTCAAGACCTAAGACCCGAGACCCAGCGCCCTAAGACCCGACTTCGGGGATCAAAGGAACGAAGCGGCATAGCTCACGGAGTTCAATGTGTGGCTGACTATCTTCCACCCGAACCAGCTGCAACTGCTGCGAATCATCCGATCCCACCGGAATGATCATGCGCCCACCCTCACCCAGCTGCGCGATGAGAGCAGGAGGGATCTCTGCCGCGGCGGCTGAAACAACGATCGCATCGTATGGCGCTGCCTCCGGAAATCCTCGCGTCCCATCGGCAGTCACGACGTGCACATTGGAGTACCCCAGTGCCGCCAGCAGTGCACGCGCCGACTCCGCCAGAGACTCGTGGCGCTCCATCGAGATCACACTCTCGGTCAACTCCGCGAGCAACGCCGTGACGTATCCCGAACCGGTCCCTATCTCAAGGACCCTGTCTGTCGGCGAAAACCTCAAGGCTTCCAGCATGAGAGCAACAATGTACGGTTGCGAAATCGTTTGTCCTTCCCCAATTGGCAGCGGATGATCCTCATAAGCCTGGCCGCGGTACCCTTGCGGCGCAAACTCGTGCCGAGGCACTCGCTCCATGGCAGCCAAGACGCTTTCGTCCGCGATACCGCGCTGCCGTAGCTGCGAATCCACCATCTGGTGCCGAAGGCTGGAATACAAGGCGGGACTTGCCGGAGAGGTCATGCAAAGTTCGTGAACCGATTTACCTATATTCTATTTCTTCCGCCGCCGCACGCGCACATCAAAGCTGACCACACCGTTCTGGTCGCGCGTGCCCAGCACCGATATGTTGCGATTGATGTAGTACTCGCCCTGTATGATTTGCTGTGAGCTCTGGGATACGTTGGTGCTATAGCTGAGGGAAAGGTTATTAGCAAACTCCTGCTCAATCGTGATCTGCGGCCCGCGGCCGGTAGGGTTTGTTTCCGTAGTCAAACCCTGCGGGTCGATTTTGATCCGGCTGACTCCGAACAGTTTCTGCATACGATTGCCGACCGCCGAGTTGATCGCCTGATTGATGATCAGATTCGTCGCCTCGTCGCTGAACAGGGTCTGCCCCGACTGCTGCTGCAACTGTTCCGACTCTTCACTCGTCCGTCCCAACGCCAGCAACGCAATGATGTCCGACTTGGGCAGCGGCGGCTCGGAGCGATAGTTCACGTTGAGTCTGTCGGGAGTACCCGTCACCGTGACATCCAGATCGTAGTTGCGCACATGCGTGGTGGCTTGCAGGTTGACTTGCGGTTCGATGGCCACCGGATTTGCAAAGGTAATATCGCCGCGCTCTAAACGGAATTTGATCCCGTTAAAGGTGGCGTCGCCTTCTAGGATGTCGGCGCGTCCCAGCACGCTCGGCCGCGCCAGGGAACCACGCAGTCTAAGATCAGCGTCACCGGAAAGTCGTGCTACGGCCGTCTTCATCTGGAGTTCGGGCGCGGTCCGGACCCCCACGTCGAGCTTCACGTTATACAGAGGCGAATTGGCCGGGGTAATGGCTCCTGATTGCCGGCTACGTTCAAGATACGACGCAAAGTCGAATCCCGGCGTCACAGCAAGTTTCGTCACCAAAACGTCACCCGACACTGTCGACGCCGACTTCGTGCCCGCCCAATGCAATTCCGCCGTGGCCATGGAACTCACGCCTGGCGGATAGCGGAGCCTTACGTCTTTACCGATGGCAGTGAGGTTGAAATTGAGCCGCTGATTGTAGTTGGTGGCTTCTCCCTTGAGATCGAGCGTGCCCCCTCCAGCACGGCCCGTGAGTTGTTCGATGTAAATGCGATCGCGGGTGAAGAAGAGCGTGCCGTTGAGTTCGCTCAGGCCGCTGGGGATCCCGGCGTAATTTGCCGTGCCATCCTTAATCTGAATCGTGCCCTGGGGCAGCGGATCTCGCACCGTGCCACCGAGAGTCATGTGGATTGTCGCCTGGCCGCCCGCAGTAAGGTTCGAGTCGATCCCGCTCAGCAGCCGGAGATCGACGAGTCCGTCGGCCGCAATATCCAGACGATGCGCGTCCGCGTAATAAATTGCGCCCTGTCCCGTGACATCTGTGCCCTCTCCCACGAAATGTGTTTCCGGAATCTGAAGCGTACGATCCGCATAAGTAAAACGCGCCGGACCTTGATTGTGTAGCTTGGCGTACTCGACATCGACGGTTACGTCGGTCAGATTTCCATCCAGCCTCCATTGCGGCGGGTAGCGCAATGGCCCCTGCATCGTGACACTGCCAACCACCGCCGAGTGACCGGTCAATTGATCCCCGAGGTAAGCGCGCCACAACGCGTCGAGGTCCAGACGGTCCATATGCGCCGTGATATTGGCCGGATAGCCGCCTTGCATCCCGACGGTTCCGTCCACCGTCAGCGAGCCATTGGGAAACTGGGAATGCCCGCTCACTACAAGTTCCCGCTCCTTTGTGGTCGCTTGCAGGAAGAGGTCCCCGGTGAGTTCGCCATCCAGCGTCAGATCGCGCACATGCAATGCCGCATTAATGACTGGAGTATCCACTGTTCCAGAAGCTTGCAGTGTGAAGTCGGCGTGACCCTCGATTGGCAACTCGTCGAGGTGAATCTGGCGCACTCGCGACAAATCGAAATTCTTGCCCGCAAGATCGAGCCGGAACCCGCCCGCGGATGGCGCGAAGGTGGCAGTGCCGGTTATGTCCGCGTCCTGGTGTGTGAGACGAATATTACTGAGCGTGGTTTCGGCGCCTCCGAAACGAAGATCGGCATCGAACTTTTCAATCTCCTCGCCATATGCCGAAGCATTGGTCGCGCGAATGTGCCCTTGCCCTTGTGGATGTGCCCGCGTTCCGTTGATTTGCAAGCTCACGTCGGCCGTTCCAGTAAGTGGATAGTCCAAATCGGCGAGCGCGGCCGTCGATGCAACATCGACATTGTGCAGGTTGATCCGCGCCGAGTAAGGACTGTTCTCAGTGAGTTTTCCGTTCTCCAGGCTCGCGCTGAACTCGAAATCGGCGCTGGTATCGCCCCGCCGCAAGCTGCCGCCACGGAGCAGCAGTTCACGTGACGACAAGTCCACGCTAGCTCCCAGAGAGTCCCAATGTACAGATTTTTCAGGAGTACGCGAGGTGGCTGGCACCGTAAACTCGAAGTCCTCCGCCACCAGGGTTCCGGCAATTCTCGGGGAGGAAAACGTTCCGCCGGCCGCGCCACTGAAGGTCGCATTGCCATTCACTTGAAATGGAAGGTCGGTGGGCCCGCCCAGGACCTTTACCAAAGGCCGCCATTCTTCAAGATTGGAAGTTGAAACTGACAGATGCAGCTTGGAGGAAGCCGCCAGCGTTCCAGCACACACGATTTTGGAAGCTGGTGTCGAAAGCGAGAACTGGGCGAGTTCCAGTGAGTCACTCGCCCTGCGATATTTTCCCTGAATGCGTGCCGTGATGGGTAATTCTCGAGGCCCTGGTTTACCAGGGGGAACGACTTCAAGGCTGGCACTCACTTCGGCATTTCCGGGGCTTCCCTTCCAATTGGCGTCCACATTTCCGCTGGCTACTCCCGCCGGATGAAAACCAGCCAAGGGATGGGCTGAAGTGTCCATGGCAGAGGCAGCTTCGCCGACAGAGACGTCACGCACCCGCAGGTGTACGACGCCGGTCTGCACCTCCGGCAACTTCACCTTCTCGCCCTTCTTGGCGGCAGGCCGTGAGACTCCGATCCGGGGCAGTTCCGGCCTTTTTTCTTTCTCCGCAGAATAGGGAACGCTGTGCAGCCAATTGTTTACTTCAGCATCGCCGGTAAAGGCACCGCCCAGCAGCTTCCCCTGCAACTTCGACAGCTTGATTTGATCGTCACTGAGAGAGTAGTCGGCAGACGCGCTTGCCTTTTTGAGCACGAGTTGCTCGTTCTGCCAGCCCAGATCCCGTATCGCCAGCGCTCCCGAAGTTGTGAACTCCTTCAAGGACCAGTGTCCATTGCCCTTGAACTCCGCGCTGCCCTCGCGTAGGTCGTTGCGTCGGGCGATGGCAGCCATTTCCCCGAGGTGGACCTTCGCATCGTAGCTTCCATCCAGATGCGGGTCGCGGAAATTGGTAATTCTCCCATCGCCTTGGATCGAGGAGCGCCCGGAATTCCATTTCAGAGACTTGATATCGGCGAAGGTAGGCGCGAGGCTGAAATCAAAAGCCGTCATCCAGGAAAATGGCCGCAGATCCTGAATCGCACTGTCGACCTTGCCCAGCGCCAGGTGACCGTCATACCTTCCTCGCAGGAAGGAATACTCCATCTCCACGTTCGCGCTTCGTACGTCGAAGTTCAGTGGAACTTTCTGATCGGCCCACAACAACTCGCCGTTACGTACCGAAAGGTGATCGATGGAGAGCGCAAAAAGCTCCTCCACCGGCGAAGGGCCGGACCCTGTCGGCAACTGCTGCAGGGACGGAATGTTTGTGGTTGAGCCATCCGGCCCAATGACCACATGGATCACCGGACGTTCGAGGGTCAGCGATTGAAACCCGAATTGCGTGCGCAAAAATGAAATGACTTTGACTTGGCCGACCACGCTGTCTGCGTGGAGCAGAGGAGCGTCCGTAGGAGACTCCTTGCCATGCACGGTGATGTTGCGGATCTCGGCCTGTAAGTGAAAGGGAACAACGTGGAAGCTCCCGATTTCCGCACGCCCGCCAGTGATGCGTTCAATTTCCCTGACCATCCGCTGGTGGACGTAATTCTGGAATGAATTTGTAGTGGTGTACCAGAGTCCCGCCGCCAGGGCGATAACAAGAACCCCGGCGGTGACTAGAATGTATTTCCACCAGCGCGGAGCTCTGGCGGCACGCTGCTTCACCGGGTCTGCACTCCCTCGGCGGTAGGCTCGGGCGCGCCGGGCACGCTCAGTTTGCTCTCAGAACGCAGCGAGTGCAGCCAGGAAACCATCAACTCGCTGACTTTCTCCTCGGTGAGAAGTTCGCGGATCTTGGCGGAGACTTCCTGCAGCGGAACCTCGCCAGCGCCCGATTGCTTCAACTCCGGAACGAATCGATCGCGGTAATAGGCTTCAATACTCTTGGAATCGATCTGGATTGTAGGACGCAGATGTGCATCTACCAGCCGCATAAGGTCAAGCTGTTCCTGGACGTGCGTTACCAGTGCCTTCTCTGCCAGCCCGAATTTCGCCAGTACCGCTTTCCAGCCATCATTGGTGGCGGCATCCGGATAGAGCTGCCGTGTCTGCGCAACTTGCGCCACTGCCTCCTCTTCCGAGGCATGCTTGATCAGCGCCGATTTCATCTGCTCTCCAAGCAATTCCTGGTCGATCAGCCGGTCGAGCACTGCCCGACGTTCCTCCTCGGTGAAGTCGCTGGGCGGCCTGGCACTCAGTAACCCCTCATAGCGCAATGCGGCGTTCCAGTCACTCTGCAGGATGATATGGTCATTCACGGTGGCGACTATGCGGTCGATCACTTCGCCCGCGAAGGCAGGACGAGTCACAAAACTCAACGAAAGGATGAGTGCGGCGACGATGGTGACTTTGGTGCAAACTTTTGTCATCAGAATGGCTGGCCGATGCTGAAGAAAACGTTGAAATGCCGCAACTGCTGCATCACCACATGAGGCGTCGGAGTCGTATCTAACTGAAAATACTTGGTCGGATTCAGGCTGTATCCGAAATCAAACCGCAACGGGCCTAAGGGCGTCTTGTATCGTACGCCAACTCCCACCGCCTGCGAAGTGTAATCATATCTGGAGTTGTCGAAATTGATAATGCACTGGGTGTTCGTTGTACTAGTGGGCAGGCACTGCGATGGGTCGCCCTGGTGCCAACGCATGAGGCCCTTCAGCATGTCGTGCGGCGCAGTGAAGACATTCCCCATGTCGTGGAAAATGGCAAAGCCAAATCCTTCTCCCAGGTAAGGCAGCGAAACCGGCGGGAAACGCAGTTCCAGATTGTTGACGAACAGCGCGGTGCCGCCAACCGGGAAACCGGACGACGGATCGCGTGGTCCTGCCTGATTTAACCCGAATCCGCGATGGGAGTTGCCGCCACCGGCGAAAAATTGTTCCGGCAAAGGAATCGTCGCGAGATCGCAGGTCGGCTCCCCAGCCGAGTTCAAAGGGCAAGACCCCGGCGGCAGAACTCGCGTCCCCTGGAATGGCTGCTCCAGTCCAATGCTTGTTGAGCGGGCGAATATGAACCTGCGCTCGGGCTTACCCTTGCCGAATGCGTAATAGGTGGAGTACTGGGTGAGGGCCCTGCCGAAATTCGTGGGCAGCGTAGAGACCGGCGTTTCCGACCGCGACCCGAAAACACTCGCCGCCACCGATGAATCCAGTGTAAAGTAGTCGCCCTTCGTACTTTCCAGCGGGTTATCCCGTTTGTCGTGGATAAACGTAAATCCAGGACCACCGACACGGGCAGGCAGCGACAACAATGCAATCACCCCAGGGGAAAAGTTTGTAGCGAAATGGCTGGCCTTCACAGCCCGAAAATCGAAGCGATACGTGATCGAGTTTGGCCCGGGACGTGTGCCGGGTTCGGTCCCCGTATTCCCGAACTGCAGCCGAAGATCAATCTTCCCCTCCAGCCGCTGCGAGGTAAACGTGGCGACGTCCAGACTGTTGTCGTAGAAGATCGTGTAAATGAGCTTGAACTTGTCGCTGTTGAGTAGCTTCGGCACCGTGTAACTGATCAGGCCACGCTGCTGTAGACGTCCGACGTGCGACTGGAACGTTAATGTCTGGTCGCGACCCGCAAAGTTAAGGCGCGTCACATCGAACTCTACCCGGGGGCTTACGCCAGTCTTGCCTTGAGGCGCACTCGCGCCCGCTGGCTGGCTGGTTTGAAACTCAAGTCCAAGTCCGTAGGTAAACGTATAACGCTTGGCCTCACGAACCTGTATCAGAATGTTCTTTAAAGGATCGTTGCCTTCCGGATTCTGCACCGCAGCATCCACCTGGCTGAAGATGCCAAGGTCGTAGAGCCGGGTCTGGGTGTTCAGCAAGTCTCGCTGGCTGAGCGGGTCCCCCGCATGCACCTGCAGATCGCGTTGCACCACGAAGTCGCGCGTGTGTTCCAAGCCTCCGACCATCACCTGATCAACCGTGAAGCGCTCGCCTTCGTGAATGGAAAAGCTCACATCTTCCCGGTTGGGCTGTGCAGGAGAATGATTTGTTGCGATTTCCAGCGATGCATTGGGAAACCCATGATCGAAGTAGTAACTCAGGAATCGCTCTCTATCGTTGGCCAGGTCCTGTTCGGAATAAGGCTGTCCGGGCTGCGTACTCAACTCGGGCAGATCGCTTGTCTTGACCTTCTGATTGCCAACCACATGCACCTCGCCAACCGTTGTTCGTGGCCCTTCTTCGATGTGGATGTGCACAGCAAGTTTGTTCGGTGTGCCCTGGTAGTTGTCGTCAACTTTGGTATCAATCTTCACGGCTCTAAAACCACTGTTCTTGTAGAGGCCTACCAGAGTTGCAACGTCGCTTTTCAGCAGGGCCTCGCTATAGCGGCCGTGGCTCAGGAACCGGCTGGCCGGTTGAATCTGAAGGTAGGAACGAAGTTTTGCCGTATCCAGAAAATTCTTATTGCCCGAAATATCGATCAGAGCCAATTTATGCGAGGGACCGGCCTTGATCTCGTAAATGATTCTGAGTGTATTGGCATCATTCTCCTTCTTGATTTCCACCTCAGCATCAAAGTGCCCGCGGGTTTGCAGATAGTCGAGCAGGTTCCTCTTGCCTTCATTCAGCAGGTCATCGTCGACCGCATTTTCCTCGTAAACGGGTATTTCCCGCTTGAGCACACCACGACTGACGTGATACCCGCGCGCCGAGATCAGCACTACCGGGCCGGGATCGATCTGGAAGGTAAAATCCAGCGCATTTTTCTCTGGCCGGTAGGTTTGAGCGGCGATGGAGACCTGAGCCAGGGCGCGGTTTTGCTTCTGGAACTTTCTGCGCAGCCGCTGCAACGAGTCAGTCACACGAGCGGCGGTGACGCGATCGCCGCTATTCATATGGGCAATCTTCTGAACCTCAGCCGAAGACCGGCTTGAAGTGCCGGTCACCTTCACTTCCCCGATGTGCGCTTGCGGGCCAGCCTCAATGTGAAACAGTATGTCCACCTGCTGATTAGTGGGGTTGGACGTGCTTTCCGCGGTTACGCGGGCTTTGTAGTACCCGTTCTCCTGCATTAGCTGCCGGATGTTCTCCAGAGCGCGATCCAATTTGTCCTGGCTGTAACGCTCTCCAAGCTGGAATTTCGAGGCGTTAACGATCTGGTTTGCATTCGGACGATTGGGCGCTCCCTCAACGTCAACAGCACCTACAAAATAGTTTGGCGTGGTGACGAAAGCCAGCACGACGCCGTTGCCTGAGGGTGTGACTTCGGCCTGGATATCGGCAAAACGCCCGGCCCCGTATAGGGCCCGGATACTGGCGCTAACCTGGTCCCGATTCAGCGGACTTCCAACTTTTTGCGGGAGCAATTCAAGCAGGTGATCCTGGTCGCGTTCCACCACGCCAGGCAGATCGATCGCCACAACCGTTTTCCCCTCGTAGCTTGATCCCGGAGTCGCATCCTGCAGGACGGAAGAAAATATTGTCGTTGCACCTGAAATGGAAGCCGAGCCCTGCGATGAAGCCGCCGCCCAGACGAACATTATTGCGGTCAGACATGTCGCGTACCGTTTCAGCAAAGGTGTCCTTGAAATCAGGCGCTCTCTGACTTCGATACGTACGCCCGTTCGATTCGTTGTATTGAGGTTAGCTTTCAGCGGATAACTCTTCTTCAAATTCACGAAAGACACAAAGGCAGGAATCACATTTCCCTGTGCACCTTCGCGTCCTCTGTGGTTTAAGAATTGACATTCGCCGCAAACCAACGCTTTTAAGCTCTGCTCGACCCAGCCACTTATAATAATTGTTTTAGAGCGTGGGACTGGTGACCTCTTTGGCACAGGAAACGAGACACAGAATCGGCAACTCAAGCCTGGCTTCCCTCGATAACGATCGCTATTCGCGCCAGATTCTCTTTCGCGGTATCGGTGACGAAGGACAGCGTAAATTACAGGCCGCCCAGGTAAGCATCGTTGGCTGTGGCGCGACCGGTTCCGCCCTTGCCGGACTCCTGGCTCGCGCTGGGGTGGGCACATTGCGCATCATCGACCGTGATTACGTCGAGCCCAGCAACCTTCAGCGCCAATCTCTCTTCGACGAGTCCGACGCCGCCGAATCGCTTCCCAAGGCAATCGCCGCCGCGCGCAAAATCACCGCCTTCAACTCGCAAATTGTGGTTGAGCCAAAAGTTGAAGATCTCGTGCCTTCGAACATTCAAGCCCTGCTTGAAGGAACTGACCTCATCCTCGACGGTACCGACAATTTCGAAACCCGGTATCTGATCAACGACTATGCCGTCGAGCGGTCTCTACCCTGGATCTACTCAGCCGCAGTAGGAAGCTACGCAGTCACGCTTAATGTGGTGCCCGGGCAAACCGCCTGCCTCGCATGCATCTTCCCCGATTCTCCCCGCGGCATGGTGGAGACCTGCGAAACCTCCGGCATTCTGAACTCTGCCGTCAACCTCGCCGCATCGATCGCCGCAACCGAGGCGCTGAAATTTCTGGTCGCTGATGAAAAACCCCCTGCCATTCGGCGCACCCTACTTTCGTTCGATCTCTGGACCAACGAGCAGGCCGAGATTTCGGCCGCCAAGCCCCGCTCGGGCTGCCGTGCCTGCGGTCAACGAGACCTCATTCATTTAGCCGGTGAAGGCCGCCCGCACATCACGCTCTGCGGCAGGAATTCGGTGCAAATCCATGAGCGTCAACGCCCCATCGATTTCGCCGAGATGGACCGACGGCTCCAGCCTCATGGCATGGTCCGCCACAACGACTTCGTCCTGAAATTCTGGCACGAGCCGTACGAGATTACGCTTTTCCCGGACGGCCGGGCCATCATTAAAGGCACGACAGACGCCGCTGTGGCGCGAAGCCTCTATGCGCGCTATGTAGGCAGTTGAATTTGATTTGTCGTGCTGAACGGAGCGGTGAGGAGCGCCGCGACTCACCGCGCAGTCGAAACATCCCTACCCGCGAGAACCGCCCTCGTTACCAGCTACTGACTGATCTCTCTGATCTCTGCTAATCTTTTCGTTTCGTTCGTCCATTTCAAAAGGGGCCCAATGCACGACACCACTCGTCCCGAGCCGAGCCGCCTTTATCGCTGGGTAGTTCTTATCTTTGTCAGTCTGGCCCAGGCTGGGAACTACTACATCTATGACAGCATCAACGCGTTAGAGCGCATTTTCATCGACCACCTCGGCTTCTCTGCCACCCAATTCGGATGGCTGAACGCCAGCTACAGCGTGGCCGCCGTCGCAACACTTTTGGTTGGTGGAATCATCATCGATCGAATCGGAACCAAGAAGTCCATCCTCGCCTTCGCAGTGATCTGTTTCCTGGGAGCGGCACTCACCGCATCCAGGGGAAGCGCACCCGTGATGATCGCCGGACGCACTGTGTTAGGCCTCGGTGCCGAGTCGATGATCGTAGCCGTCACCACGGCGCTGGCGAAATGGTTCAGAGGGAAAGAGCTCAGTTTTGCCTTTGGTATCAATCTCACGATTGCCCGGCTCGCCTCCGTAGCTGCCGACAACTCCCCCACTTGGGCCAATCGAGCCTTCTACCCCGACGGACCGACGGGGCCGCCCAGTTGGCAGAACCCCTTGCTGATCGCCGTTGGCGCGGGACTCTTCGCCGTTGTGTGTTCGATCATCTATTGGTCCTTGGAGAGCCTTGCCGAGAAGCGGTATGAACTCGGCAAAGCTGGTACCACGGACAAGCTGGAATTCAGAGAAGTCTTTCGCTTTGACCTCTCGTATTGGCTTGTCGTGGGCCTTTGCTTCACCTTCTACTCGGCGATCTTCCCTTTTCGCACCTTTGCCATCGACCTTTTCACTAACAAGATTCTCGCGGCTCACGGCGGTGTGCTCGCTGGCGAGGCCGCCCGGGTCACATCCTTAGAGCAGGCTGGCCGCCTGAACAGCCTGCTGCCTCTGGCCGCTATGATTGCCACGCCGCTGTTCGGGCTTCTCGTCGACAAGGTTGGCAAGCGCGCCCTTTTCATGATGTTCGGGTCGCTCCTGCTGATGCCGGTCTATCTTATGATCGCTTACTCTCCAACTTCGCTTTACATACCGGTTTCCATGATGGGCATTGCATTCTCGCTGATTCCAGCCGTCATGTGGCCCTCGGTGGCTTACATCGTGGATCAGTCGCGGCTGGGCACCGCGTACGCTCTCATGACCCTAATTCAGCAAATTGGATTCTTCATGCTGAACCTGCTAATTGGGAAGGCGAACGATTACGCTCACGCGGGCTTGGACAATCCCAACGGATACGCCCTGGGAATGTGGATCTTCTCGGTCCTCGGTTTCGTAGGATTGGCCCTGGCTCTCCTGCTTCGCATCCGGGAAACAGGTCCGCACGGACACGGATTGGAGACGATTACCACCGCGCACTCTGCCGCGACGGCGTGACCAGTTAGAGACCAAGAATTTACCAAATTACGAAGAACGCGACTCTAAATTTGGGATAGGGTTAAATGGTTATAGCGGCCAACTGTTTAACCTCGCACACCCAAAGGGCTTTCGCAGATCCGGGAAGAGGTGAGCAGAATCCGAAGAACGGTAGAATAGCTTTCAAAAGTGGAATCCATGAGTTACTTTCGTTCCGCGGCAACTGCTCGCAACCCATACAACGTAAAGATAGTTAGTCGCATCTCACGGGGTGCGGCCGGAAAAGGCAACTTGACCGACCCAGAGCAACGGCAGGCAGGCGATTCAGTCGAAGCCGAGCTGATCGAGAAGGCGAAGCTGGGAGACGCCCAGGCGTTCCAGGCCCTCTACGAGAAGCATAAACGGCGCGTGTACTCGCTTTGCCTGCGCATGACATCGAATACCGCGGAAGCTGAAGATTTGACCCAGGAGGCGTTTCTTCAGCTATACCGTAAGATTGCGACTTTCCGCGGCGAATCGGCGTTTTCGACGTGGTTGCATCGGCTCTCGGTAAACGTCGTGCTGATGCACCTGAGAAAAAAGAGCCTCCCGGTGGTTTCCCTGGAAGAGACCACACAGGGTGGCGCCGAAGACGATACCCCGAAGAAAGACTTCGGGGCCGAAGACATCGCGCTAGCCGGATCCATTGACCGGCTGCAGTTGCAGCGAGCAGTGGACGACCTGCCCCCCGGTTACCGGACGATTTTTGTTCTTCACGACGTCGAAGGTTACGAACATAATGAGATTGCCCAGATCGTGGGCTGCTCGATCGGGAACAGTAAGTCCCAGTTGCACAAAGCGCGCATGAAGTTGCGGGATCTGCTCAAAATGAACCGGGCAGAAAAAGTAGCAAAAATTGAGAAATCCTGAAGCCCACCTACAGGCAACAAAGTAGTAGACAGAGCCAGCGAAGACTGGCGGCGGGTGGCGCGACCGAAAGTGCAAGCATTTGAAGTGGCAGTCTATTGAGGCAGCAGAGGCTTGGGGAGAGCAGTATGACTTGCGTTGAGTTGCAAGAAAGCCTGGTGGAGAACGAAAGCGGCAGCAGCGCCGAACAACGAGATCATCTTAGAAATTGTCCTAAATGCTCGAAATTGGTGGCGGAACTTCTCGTCATTGCCTGCTCGGCGGGCGATCTGCAGGCGGCGCATGAACCGAATCCCCGTGTTTGGAAATCCATCGAAGCTTCTTTAAGACGGGAGGGGCTGATCCGCCCTCAGCGTAGAAGTCTCTCCCTTCTTCCGTCTTTAGGCAGTCAATGGAGTTGGGCTCGCTGGATGGCACCGGCGGCGGCGCTCCTGTTGGTCAGCCTCGGCATTTACCTCCGGCAGCACTCGCAGACGACGGACACTGGCGCCCAAATCATCACCGCTCCCGCACCCATCGTTTCCGATGCAGCTATCGCCGGCCTCAACGACGACGACCTGCTGCAGGAGGCCGGGCAACAGTCTCCCGCTCTGCAGGAGCAGTACGCTGACAATCTGCGTCATGTGAATCAGTACATCCAGGATGCGAAGAATACTGTCGCCGCCGATCCGGACGACGAAGAGGCTCGCCGTACGTTGATGGAGGCTTACCAGGAAAAGGCCATGCTATTCGAACTGGCTTTGGATCGTTCTTTGCAGTAACTTGCAATGTGTCGTGCGGACAGATAAAAGGATCTGAGAACTCTATGAGCGGGCACACAATTCAACTTGCCACCATCAGCGCTGTCCTGGCCGGAACGATCATGTCCGGAACGCTGCTCGCCGAGACGCACAAGGAGTACCGGTTTAATGTCGGGCCGAGAGCCGGAGTTTCGGTAAACAATCCCTATGGGTCGGTTTCCGTAAGGCCTTCGACCGGCAACATCGTAGTGATCAATGCCGTTCTCTCCTCCGACCGAGTCGAAGTCGACAATGCGCTGGTCGGAAACAGAGTTGAGATTCAGTCGCATCTCCTTCCCGGCGCAGATGCCCAGTCCGGGCGCGTCGACTATGAGATTCTCGCCCCCGCCGACGCCAGCATCACCCTGCATTCCAGCACTGGAAACTTGCGCGCCGAGAAGCTTCACGGCGACGTTTCATTGGAAGGCGCGGCCGCAACCGTTGACGTCCGCGACATCACCAACGCTCACGTGCACATCAAGACTCTCAATGGCCCCATCACGCTGACCAACGTGCAGGACGGGCACGTCGAAATCGACTCTCTCAGCGGCAACGTTACTCTTAGAGCCGTCAACGGTCCGCTCGTCCAGGTCGTTTCCACCAGTGGCGGAATTAGTTACATCGGCGATTTCGGCGATCATGGCGATTACCGCTTCACCAGCCACAGTGGCGACATAGACGCAGTTGTTCCGGGTAGCACTTCCGCCGATGTGAGCGCTCGCTCCGTCCGCGGCGAAGTGCACGACGACATTCCTCTTCAACCCAAGCAACACACCATTATCATCAAAGAGGGCGTTGCCTTATGGGGTACCATGGGTCGTGCCGCCGTCTCCTCCACGGTGGTGCTGCGTAGCTTCAGTGGTAAAATCCACCTCAGAAAACGCGCATCAGAATAGCGAATCAAAGAAATCCGGACCGTTTGAAGCAGCGTTCTGGCAAGACGGTGGGCGCGAAGGGGCGTCATCGCGTGCAGTCCCGGCTTCCCCACGAGTACCGTCTTTCAGGCATCTTCCTGGTCGGCTTTATGGGAGCCGGCAAGACCAGTGTCGGCCGCGCTCTGGCGCGCCATCTGAACTGGGCTTTTGAGGATCTCGATGAGCGCATTGAGCGTCTCGAACGCCGCACAGTACCCGAGATTTTCCGTGAGTCCGGTGAATCTGAATTCCGCCGCGCAGAACATGCGGCCGTGCGCGATGTGCTGGCCGAGCTGGAGGGAGGCGCAGTCAAAGTCGTAGCCTTGGGCGGCGGCGCATCTGTCCAGGAAAGCAATGCGGCTCTGCTGGGAGCGTCCGGCGTGCCCACGGTCTTTCTGGACGCACCGGTCGAGGAACTCTGGCAACGCTGCTTGAAACAGGCTGGCGAAACAGGGGCGGAGCGCCCGTTGCTGGGTAGCACCGACCAATTTCGCGAACTTTTTGAAACGAGGCGCAAGCACTACTTGCAAGCCTCTCACAAGATTCAAACTGAAGGACGCACTTTCGAGGAGATCGCCTCCGAGATCGCCGCAACGCTGGGTTTGAAGAAGATTGAGATCCGGACCCAACCAGGAGAAGTCGAGTGAAGTTTGATTTGCGAATCGTCCGTGCTGTCGCCTTGCTGGCCGCCGTCTTTTTGACGGTGTCTGCTGCTGCCTCCGACAAGAAGAAAGACCAGGCCAAAGCAGCCCCCACTCAGACGGTCGATTCGGGGTCTTTCGGCATATTTGTGAAAGGGGCACGGGTCGCCACCGAGACCTTCAGCATCCAGCAGCAAGCTACTTCCAGCCTTATAAAGTCTCAATTGAAGCAAACGGTGGGCGAGGATCCAATCAGCCAGAGGAGCGATCTCGAAATGACGGCTGCAGGCGAGTTGATTCGCTACGAATGGAGTCAGTC
This sequence comes from Candidatus Sulfotelmatobacter sp., assembly GCA_035279505.1. Lineage (GTDB taxonomy): Bacteria > Acidobacteriota > Terriglobia > Terriglobales > Acidobacteriaceae > Sulfotelmatobacter. Next base: position 34,158 of record DATEHP010000075.1, read on the forward strand.
TTCCGGTGGTTCTCTGTCCGTATTCCCGAATAACGAATTCCTGCTGGAAAAGATCAGCACGCCTTCATCCTCAAAACCCGCTGAAAAGCCTTTCCTGATGCCGAGCAGTTCCGCCATCCTCGACAACAACTTTTTCGTGCACCGCGAGGTTCTGATCTGGCGATATCTGGCCGCAGCCTGCAAGCCCGAGGGTGGCGCTTTGAAATGCCAGCAGGACCCTGGAGATTTCGGTGTACTCGTTCCCCAGGAAAGCACTTCCATGCACGTCCGCATGGAACTGGTTGGAAAACAAAAAATTCCAGTCCGCGGAACCGACCGCGAACTCATGCGACTGAATCTAAAGGGTGACGATTTTGACTGGGCCCTTTGGGTCGATGAACAAGATCATTTCAAGCTCATACGAGTGGCGATCCCTGCCGATAACACCGAAGTAGTCCGGGATTAGCTGTAGCTGCCCGGCGGCAGAAGCGAGACCGCCCCTGGAAAACTTATTGCTGCTGGCTGACGCACGTACGGCTCGGGTCATTATCACGGTGCTGCTCTTCGCGCTGGGTCTGGGCTTTCTGTACGTCACGCGCGACACCCTCATCGCCTTCCTCTTCGCCATTTTCTTCGCCTACCTCATGAGCCCTCTGGTGGCGAACCTGGAGAAACTCCTCCGGGGCCGAGGCGGCGCTATCGCGGTGATCTATACCCTCCTGCTGGCTTTGGTGGTCGTGTTCTTTGTGATCGTTGGTCCGAAAGTGACGCGAGATGCTGCCCGCCTGGGGCATGCGTTACCGGGACTGCTGGAAAAGCTCAGTTCCGGCGAGATCACAAAGACACTCGGACAGCAGCACGGTTGGAGTGGTCAAACCGTTGACGCAATCGACAGCTTCCTGGTTTCTCATCAGAACGACATCACGGACATTGCCCAGCGAATCGGCTTGCGTACCGCCGACGTCGCTAAACAAGCCTGGCTGCTGTTCGTCGTCCCTTTGCTGTCAATTTTCTTTTTGAAAGACGGCCGCGCGTTTAGCGATTTCCTGCTCTCCACCATCCAGTCCCGCCCGCAGCGCGAATTCCTTGAAAACGTGCTCAACGATCTCAATCACATGCTGGCGCACTTTATCCGGGCTCAGCTGTCGCTGGCCGGGCTATCCCTGGTAGTGTATTCCGCCTTTCTCGGTTCCATGCGTTTTCCCTACCCGCTCGTGCTCGGAACCATTGGCGGAGTGCTGGAGTTCGTCCCTGTCGTTGGTCCGCTGGTTGCCGGGCTGACGATCATCAGCGTTGCCCTTCTGACCAGCTATCCCCACTGGCTCGTGATCATCATCTTTCTCGTGGTCTGGCGCGTCATCCAGGATTACGTCTCCTCTCCGCGCATCATGGGCGAAAGCATGGAACTCCATCCCTTGGCCGCCATCTTCGGAGTCATGGCGGGAGCGGAAATCGCCGGAATCCTGGGCATTTATCTATCCATTCCGGTCATGGCCAGTCTCCGCATCGTCTTCCGCCGCTGGCGTCTTTACACCGAGAAAAAGAAATTTGGCCCCCTGACCGCCGAATATTCCATCGGCAGTGCAGGCGGTCACCGTAAATAGAGGGCGCTAATCACCATGCCCCGGCGTCATCCTGAGCGGAGTCGCCTTTCAGGCGAAGCGAAGGATCTCAAATGAGGGCTACAGGCGGTGGCTCAGGCAACATCTCAGCCCTGTGGCAACCCGACTCAGTGACCTAAGGCCGAACACCCAAGACCTGATTCCCAGGCCACCTCTTGTTATAAAATTCCAAGTACTCACATGAACAAGAAGATTCCTATCGGCATTCTCGGCGCTACGGGTGTAGTCGGACAACGATTCATCCAGATGCTGGAGCACCATCCCTGGTTTGAAGTCGCGTGGCTGGCGGCCTCGGATCGCTCTGAGGGCAAGGTTTATAACGACGCCGCGCGCTGGCGCCTGAAAACGCCTATTCCCCCCGCCGTGGCGAAAATGATGGTGTCCCCGGCAACTCCGCAAGGCGCGCCGAAGATTATCTTTGCCGCTCTCGATTCCGCAATCGCCGCTGAACTGGAACCGCGTTTCGCCGACGCTGGTTGCGCCGTAGTCTCCAACTCCAGCGCGCTTCGCATGCAGGAAGACGTCCCGCTGGTCATCCCCGAAGTCAACAGCGGCCACATCAAGCTGATCGATATCCAGGGATGGCGAAAAAAATCCGGTGGATATGTCGTCACTAATCCCAACTGCTCGGCGATCGGTCTCGTTCTGGCACTCGCGCCCCTGCATCAGAAATTCGGGCTCGAAACCGTCATGGCGGTCACGATGCAAGCAGTCAGCGGCGCTGGATACCCGGGCGTGGCCTCGCTCGACATCCTCGGCAACGTGATTCCCTTCATCAAGAATGAAGAAGAAAAGATGGAAGAGGAGACGAAGAAGCTCCTGGGGAACCTCAATGGCTCCAAAGTCATCCCTGGCCCCTTTGCCATGAGTGCGCAGTGCAACCGCGTGGCCGTGGAAGACGGTCACACCGAGTCCGTATCGATTCGATTGAAGAAGAAGACGAAGCCGGAAGAAATCATCGCCGCATGGAACAGCTACAAAGCCGAACCGCAGGAACTAATGCTCCCCAGCGCTCCGGAAAAACCCGTAGTCTACCTCGAAGCGAATGATCGTCCGCAACCGCGCTTCGACGTCGACATGGGCGCGGGCATGACGACTGCCGTCGGTCGCCTGCGCCCGTGCAGCGTCCTCGACTGGAAGTTCACGGTTCTGTCGCACAACACGATCCGCGGAGCCGCCGGAGCCGCCGTGTTAAACGCCGAACTCCTGAAAGCCAAGGGATACCTGGGATGACGGGGCGTGGCGCGAGGCAGACGCGACAACATCAACTTTGGCGTCATCCTGAGCGGAGCCGTTCTTCAGGCGGAGCGAAGGATCTCTCGCGTGTCAGGGTGACGGCTGCGGGAATCACTGATTCCGCTCCGGGGTGCCCCACCTCTGGCCGGTTTTGCCAAAAGTGGGAATCTCGGCCGAGTGCAATCGAGACCTTTCGCTATTCATCGCAGGGGTTGGCGGCCCTCGCATGGGCACGTGGTGCCGAAAGCCGGTCATCTCAGAGGCCTCCAAGATGATCGTCATGAAATTCGGCGGCACCTCCGTCGAAGACGCCAAAGCTATCGACCGCGTCGCCTCGATCGTCCACGGACGCCTCGACAAGCAACCCGTGGTCGTGGTCAGCGCTATGGCCAAAGTCACTGACACCTTGCTGACCATGGCTCGCGCCGCCGGTGAAGGCGAGCGCAAGACCGCGCTCAAACTCTGCCGCTCGCTGCAGGAACGCCACTACAACACAGCCAGCGAACTTCTCGGCACCGCCCGCTTCACGGAATTCCATTCCGAACTCGGCCAGGATTTTGAATCTCTCGATGAACTCCTCCGCGGCATCTCTGCCGTCGGCGAAATCACTCCCCGCACCACCGATCACGTCGCTGCATTCGGCGAGATGCTTTCCAGCAAGATCGTCGCCGCCGCTTTCGAAGCTCGCGGCTTGAAAGGCGCTCACGTCGACTCTCGCGATGTGCTCGTCACCGACAACGCATACATGCAGGCCGTGCCTCAGTACGAAGAAACAAATCTTCGACTTCAAGAAAAGGTTCTTTCGCTCGTCAAAGCGGGACGAGTTCCTGTCATGGGCGGATTCATCGGTTCCAACCGCGCCGGCATCACGACAACGATCGGCCGCGGAGGCTCTGACTTTTCCGCCGCCATCTTCGGCGCCGGGCTGGGCGCCGACAAAATCGAGATCTGGACCGATGTCGACGGCATTCTTACGACGGATCCGCGCCTCTGTCCGGAAGCGCGACGGATCAAAGTGATCAGTTTCGACGAAGCCGCCGAGCTTGCGTACTTCGGCGCAAAAGTCCTGCACCCGGCCACGGTTCTGCCTGCCATTCAGAAGAACATTCCGGTGTATGTGCTGAACTCTCGCAATCCCGCGTGCGAAGGCACGCGCATCACCACCCGCGCACCGCACACCAAGAACATCTTCAAAGCAATCGCCGCCAAGAAGCGCATTACGATCGTCGACGTCGCCGCCCCGCGCATGCTGCTGGCCCACGGATTCCTGCGCTCCATCTTCGAAGCCTTCGACCGCCACAAAGTCGCGGTTGACGTGGTCTCGACCTCGGAAGTCAGCGTCTCGCTTACAGTCGATTCGAATCAGGCTATTCCTGCTCTGGCCGCCGATCTCGCCAAGTTAGCCGACGTGAAATACGAAGGCCGCAAAGCCATCGTCTGCCTGGTAGGAGAAAACCTGCGCGAAACTCCGGGCATCGCTGCGCACGTCTTTCGTGAGCTCGCGGACAAAAAGATCCGCATGATCTCCCAAGGGGCCTCAGAAATTAATCTGACGTTCGTCATCGAAGAAGATGAAGTGCCCGAAGTGATCCAGCGCTTGCATAAAACGTTCTTCTCGGAACTAGACCCCGAAGTCTTCGCCTAGATTGTGTAGGGGCGGACGCCTTCGTCCGCCCCGCGAGAGTAGCGAGCGTGTCGCGCCACCGCACTTCAGCTGTCATGCGCAGCGGAGCAGCGAGCGCAAACTCAGGTAGCGAGCGTAATTAGGACTGACGGCCCCCGGACGAATGGGTCCGGGGCCACACGGTTCGTTCCTACACCGACAGCAGCCGGTCAAAGAACGCCCGATACCGCTGCAGTGCCACCCGCAAAGCCTCCGTCGACACACTGTCTCCGCGATCCCACTGCTGCTCCAGCCGCGACCGTTCTTCCGCGAATACTTCCGCCAGACGCTGCATCGCCGAAGCCACCAGCCCGTCCGCCTGTTCTACCGCCTTGCGAGGCTCATCCACGAACGCAGTCTGAATCTCTTTCCATCTCGCGCGCAGACTCTCCAATTCTTCGCTTGGAAACAGCGGAGTGCTTCCAACCGCTTTGCTGTCAGCCTCCCTGCTGGCGTTCGCGGTAAGTGTCGCAGCGTTGTCGGTTCGCGAGCCTTGCTCGATATTTCGCTCGGTCGTGATTTCCTGTGGTCCGCGCGTCTCCGATACCGGTCGTTTTCCCTGCGCCAGATCGGCAGTCGTGATTTCCTGTTCATCATCAAATTCCGGATGCTCTTTTCTCAACGGCGTTGCCATCTTCTATGCTCCTCTTCTCTCGGTTTTGGGTTCGTCGAGTAGTTCCTGAAACAACACGCGATAGTGGACCATCGCCTGCCGCAAGTCTTCCGTGTTGGCCTTGCCTGAGCTGTGGCGCAACGCAATGTCGTGGGCGGCGCGATAGTTGTCAACAATCACCGGATAATCCACCGACAGGTCGGCGGCTCGTTGTTCGAACTCTCCAATCGGATATCCCCGCGCCTGCATGACGTCGGTGACCAGGCTGTCGGCCAATGTGACTGCTCCTTGTGGGTCATCCACAAAGCGCGCTTGCACCTCGCTCCAGCGCGCCGCGAAAGTGGACCGATTCGCCGGCGATAGCGGGAGAATATTGAATTTCTCTCGTCGCTTCTGACGGAACTCAAGCACTCCCTCCGCCTTGCGCGAATCTCCTTCTTGCCGCACTACGCGGTCATACTCCGGCCCAAAGCGTTCCTTCAGTTTCTGGCTGCGTCGCTTGCGAGACGTAACAAACGCAATTGCCGCAACCCCGATGACGGCTATCACCACAATTGCAATCAGAACTGCCATTCGATTTTGATCCATGAATATTCCCCTCCGCGGCGCTGCTATGGGATGCCGGGCGAATGATCGCTGTTGTCAGTAAGGAGTCGTAGCAGCTGTGGAAAGCGCGGTTCGGCGACAAAGAACGCCGAAACAATCAGGTATTTCCCGCAGGTAGCGCAAGCGTCTCCCCCTGGCGCTTCATTTGTGCAAAACGACAAGTCTCTACGACACTCAGGCTGCCCTGTGCCCCTCCGTGCCCTCTGTGGTTAAATCTTTGGAGGACCCCGCAATGAATCTCCTCCTTCTCGGCCGAGGCAAAACCGGATCGCTCGTAGCCGAAGTCGCCGCCGAGCGCAAACATCATGCCCGAGTCCTCGGCGCGAAGGACAACATTGACAGCGTTGCACTCACTCCGGAAAATCTCGCTCCCTTCGACACAATCATCGACTTCACCTCCCCGCACTGCGTCCTCCAGCACGTCGAAGCCTGTGTGAAGACCGGCAAGAATATGGTGGTCGGAACGACCGGCTGGTACAAAGAGATGGATCATGTGCGCACACTAGTCGAGCGCCATAGGACCGGATTCATCTACGCCCCGAACTTTTCCATTGGTGTGAGTCTTTTTTTCGATATCGTCCGAACCGCAGCCGCGGCTTTGAATCACGACTATTCCGGCCAGATCTTCGAGCGCCATCACGCCCATAAGACAGATGCTCCCTCCGGCACCGCGATTACGATTCAACACCTGATCCGCGAAGCCGCAGGGAAGCACGAAGATCTCGAGATCACATCGTTCCGCGAAGGTGAGGTCGTGGGCCTGCATGAAGTGGTTCTTGAATCGCCGGCAGACCGAATTTATCTCTGCCACGATGCGAAGTCCCGCCGCGGCTTCGCTGAAGGCGCCGTCCGCGCCGCCGAATGGCTGATGGGAAAGAAAGGGTTCTACGATTTCAAAGATGTGTGGCGCGAATTGTAGTCAAAAGTTGCACCAACGGAGAAGATTCAACATGCGACGAACGATCTTTCCAATGATTGTGTTGATAGGAATGTCGACATGTTCTTTTGGCCAATCCACCGGAGCCGAAACTCAGACGCTCCAAGCTCTGCTGAACGAGGTGCGTGCCCTTCGGCAGGAATTGCGGGCCTCGCTAAATCGGACTCAAAGCATGCAGATCTTGCTGGCTCGCTTTCAAATACAAGAGGGAGTGAAAACGCGAGCGGCGGACCGTTTGAATGAGGCCCGCCAGAAGCTGCTTGATTCACAGATCCATCAGAAAGAACTTGAATTAGAGCAAAAGCGGCTCGAAGACTCACCGCCTGCTATCGAACCGCAGCAACAATTGGACATGCTGGACAGGATCAATCACACCAAATCCGCGTTAGAGGTCACGGGACACCTGGTCCAGCAGAGGCAGACGGCAGAAGTTCAGGCAGAGCGAGAGATGCGGGAAGAACAGGATAAATTGAACGCGCTTGAGAATCAAATGGACGAACTGATTGGAATCATGGGTAACTCGAACAGCAAGCCGGAGCACAACCGTCCGTGAGCAGCAGCAGAGTGGCAGTCTGTGACTCTGGTCACACGATTTTCCCTTCGTTCCCATTCGCGCTATCTTATCCCTATGCAACTTCGTGGATGCGGCACCGCTCTGGTCACTCCGTTCCGTCAAAACGGCTCCATCGACGACGACGCCCTGCGCAACCTGATCGCGTGGCAAATTGAATCCGGCATTGATTTCCTCGTCCCCTGCGGCACGACTGGAGAGACGCCGACTCTCACCCACGACGAGTGGCTGCACGTCATCGACACGACCGTCGAAGTCGCCGCCGGACGCGTCCCCATTGTCGCCGGCGCAACCTCGAACGCGACCCACGACGCGGTAGAGAAAGCGAAGACACTCGCCGCTCGCCCGGGAGTCAACGCCATCCTCACCGCGAATCCTTACTACAACAAGCCCACGCAGGAAGGCCAGTACCGCCATTTCAAAGCGATCGCCGAAGCCGTCGGGGATACACCGGTCATCCTCTACAACGTCCCCAGTCGCACGTCGGCGAATCTCGAACCCGTTACGCTCGCACGCCTCGCCGAAGTTCCGAACATCATCGCGGTCAAAGAAGCCAGCGGCAACATGACCCAGATCGCGGAAGCCATCGCCTCGGTGCCGGAACACTTCCTCGTGTTTTCCGGTGACGATGCCGTTACGCTTCCCGTGATCGCGCTCGGAGGAGTGGGAATCATCTCCGTCGCGGCAAACGAAATCCCCCACGAAATGGCCGCTCTCACCCGCGCCGCTCTCGCCAATGACTGGGCCACTGCGCGTACCCTGAACCGCAAATACCTGCCACTGATGCAGGCAAATTTCATGGAGTCAAGCCCGCTGCCGGTGAAAGCAGTTCTGGCCATGATGGGAAGGATCGAAGAGGTCTACCGCCTGCCGCTCGTCCCGATGCGCCGCGACACGCGCTCCAAACTGCAGAGAGTTGTCGCCGAGGTAGGACTCATCACCAAACCCGCGGGCCCGGCCCAGGAAGCAGCGGCATTCTTCATATATGAAAACTGGGCAGCCGGCCCGCACAAAATCGTCCTGCACCGCGCCACCTGCGGACAATGCAGCCACGGCAAAGGACGCCCCTCCGGCCACGATGCCAACCATGCCAGGTGGCACGGCCCCTATGCAACTCTTCCCGAGGCCCGCGAAGTCGCCCACGCCATGACCGGCGTTCTGATCCGCAGCGAGTGCAAGTGCGTGTGAAAAGGCAGGCGTCGGGCATCGGGCCTCACCGGCGAGCGCAAGTGCGCGCAGCGAAATTGTTGATTTCTGATTGTTGATTGAAAACCCCAGGAGCCTCAAAACAATCTGTCATCCCGACCGGAGCGCAGCGAAGCAAGCGGAGTGGAGGGACCTTGCGTCCCTGTCTCTTTGACAAATCACCATCAACCATCAACAATCAAAAATTCCATGCCCTCCCTGAAAGCCTCCATCGAACGCCTCGCCGCGCAGAGCGACGCCGAGCGCGATCCCGAAGCACGAGAAGTATTCCTGGAATTCCGCGACCAGCTCACGCAAGGAACAATCCGCGCCGCGCAAAAGATGGACGGCCGCTGGACCGTCAACGCCTGGGTCAAGCAAGGCATCCTCCTGGGATTCCGTCTCGGAGCTCTCCAGGAAATGCCCGCCGGCCTTTCGTTCGTCGATAAAGACACCTTCCCTGCCCGCCAGTTCACCATGGCTGATCGCGTACGCGTCGTCCCCGGCGGATCATCGGCCCGTGTCGGAGCCTACATCGCTCCATCCGTCATCTGCATGCCGCCGATGTTCATCAACGTCGGCGCCTACGTCGACGAAGGCACCATGGTCGATTCCCACGCTCTGGTCGGCTCCTGCGCCCAAATCGGCAAACGCGTCCACCTGAGCGCCGCTGCGCAAGTCGGAGGCGTGCTGGAACCTGTCAACGCCGCCCCGGTGATCATTGAAGACGATGTCCTGGTCGGAGGCAATTGCGGCATCTTCGAAGGCACGCTGGTGCGGGCCAGGGCAGTTCTGGGCGCTGGAACGATCCTGACGCGCTCGACTCCGCTCCATGACCTGGTGAAGGGCGCAGTCTACCGCGCAACTTCTGATTCCCCACTGGAGGTCCCGGAAAACGCCGTCGTTGTCCCCGGTTCGCGTGCCGTTAAGAAAGGCAAAGGCGCCGACTGGAATCTCTCCCTCTACACTCCAGTCATCGTCAAGTACCGCGACGAAAAAACCGACCGCGGAATCGAACTGGAAGAGTGGCTCCGTTAGGCCAACAAAGGACCTCGAAGACTTCGTCCGCCCATGCCTTGGCCTGTTGGTTGCGGATGAGATGTTCTGCCTCGAGTCCCGCCTGGTGCCTGGATGTATGTACCAAACCGCACACATGTATGACGCTTACCGTACAGACGGTCTTTGCGTCCAAGCGTAGCATTCAGACTCCGTCGGGTAACACGCTGTTTAGCGAAGTGAAACTAAGCCAGGGGACGTTCATGGCTAACTCACACCTTCCCCAAGAACAGAAGCAGGCTGGACGAGACATCATCCGATGTCCGTATTGCGTCGAGGCTGGAAATTTTAAGGCGATGATCACTCCCGAAAACGGAGAAGGTCACACTTGCAACGGCTGTGGACATGTGGTTCTCCCCTCAAGTCCCCAATTCGAATGTGTTTGCGATAAATGCGCGAGGTTCAAGATCTTTTGATGAAATGCCCCGTCGATTGCCGTCGCGGTGAGGTGTTTTCAGATGTTCGAAGTGCAGTCCGCCTCATATTCGCCGATCTGCCCGCGTTGCCTTGAACCTGTGAGACTCGAAGACGCGAGAACCGATGAAGCCGGTCGCGCTATGCACGAAGATTGCTATTACGCCAGCCTGAAAGGAACAACGCCAATCACAGGAATCGGATAACAACCGGAACTTCTTACTGAACGTTAACTGCCAGTTTGCCCGCTCCGTTCGAGGTCACCCGAATCTGCCCCAGTTTTCCAATCACCGCGTCAGCCTGCCTTAGAGCGTCTGCCGCATACGTACTCATAATCCCCAACACCTTCATCCCGCCCCTGCGCGCGGACTGAATCCCCGCCGGCGCGTCTTCAATGACCAGGCATTCGGCGGCGCAATATCCCATCTCCTCCGCCCCCTTCAAATACGGCTCCGGATGCGGCTTGCCGTTGGTGACATCGTCGGAGGTAACCAGAACGTGCGGCACCGGCAATCCGCAGTGACGCAAGCGACTTTGCGCCAGCAGCCTCGACCCGGACGTGACCACGCCCCACCGTCCCTCAGGAATCGATTGGACGAGTTCCAAGGCACCGGGCATCACCGTGACCCCGCTCTGATCCTGCGCCTCATGATTTTCGATCGCCGCCGCTTCGGACTCCGCATCGAGATGCGGTGCGACCCGCCGGATTACCTCAATGGTTCGCACGCCATGCGCGATGGCCATCACCGCATCGCCGTCGACGCCCTTGCGTGCGGCCCACTCTCGCCACTCTCGGTCGACTTGCCGCGTCGAATCGCAAAGAACCCCATCCAGATCAAAAAGGATTGCTGCACAGGAAAAGTTAGGCATTCCTTATTGTTTGTATCACAGCCCCGGCACACTCATGCGCATGCAGCCGCTTCGCAAGGCCATGTAGAGACAGCCGCCTCGGCTGTCCAAGCGAAGGCGAAGCCGAGCGCCCGGGACCACAAATGTTGGAAAGGAATTCAGTATGCACGCTGAAGGTACAATCCGCTCGTGGCTTTGACGCCCTCTAAGACTTCCCTGCTGGAAGGCTGGCTTGCCCACCGCTGATCACCGGCCGCGGGTACTCCCGCTGCCGCACCATCAAATGCCGCTGCCGAAAATGGGTCAGCGCGCGCTGCCCCCACGCCCGCACAAACCAATAGTTCAACCCGGCTCCAATCGCCGAACTGGCCAGCGGGATCACTCGCCCGGCCCACTTCTCCACCACTTCTGTGCTCGCTCGCGCCGCAATCCGCTGGATTACCCGTGGCACAAATTTATTGATGACTTCTTTTTCGAGCAGCTCCCGGCTCAAGTCCACGCCCGCGGCGCTGGCCGCCGCGACCCAGAGCTCGGCAATCTCGTCGTCCGTGTTGTACTCGAATCCATACAACAGGCTCAGCTTCTGAATCGTGCGCATCGTAATCGCCGAAAGAATCCCCAGGTCCGGCACAATTGTCAGCAACCCACCGAGTCCGAATCCCGCGCCCTCGACCGCCGCCATCTTCATTCCGCTGCGAATAATAGAATCTGCCACGGTGTCGAGTTCGTGCATTTCGAGTGAGAATGTGCCGTGATATCCGCTAATCGGCAGGCGATACGCCACCCGCAACTGCAGCAGGAATTTCCCCGGATCCACACGCACCCCCTGATAGGCCCGCGTAAACCCTCTTTGCAGACCAGACTCCACCGTCCGCCGCAACCATGATTTCCCCTCGTCTGCCATAGAATTCACCTTACCGCAGCGAGCCGCAGAATACCATCGGGTGCAGACACTAAAAGCAGCCATGAGCGACGAGCAGTGAGCAATGCGCGCAGTGTGTCGTGAGCAAGATTTGATCCCGCTGGTCATCGTTTGTTGCTCATCACTCATTGCTCATTGCTTATCGCTCTGTGCTAGCATTCTCCTGACTCCATGCCCAGCGGAAAACTGCAAGTCATCCCTCTCGGCGGCCTTGGCGAGTTCGGCATGAACTGCATGGCCGTGCGCTGGGGCGATGACATCATCGTCATCGACGGCGGACTCATGTTCCCCGAAGCCGAACTCCTCGGCGTCGACATCGTTGTTCCCGACATTTCGTATCTGACCGAGAATCGCCAGCGCGTGCGCGGCATCATCCTGACGCACGGACACGAAGACCACATCGGCGCCCTCCCCTGGATTCTCTCCGAACTCAAAGTACCGGTCTGGGGCACGGAATTTACACTCGCCTACGTCGAAGATAAACTCGACGAGCACGGCTTGCTCGACGACGCCGACTTGCGGGAGATGCGCCCCAACGAGCGCTTCAAGGCCGGAGCCTTCACCGTCCATCCGATCCGCGTTACGCACAGCCTCGTCGACTGCGTTGCGCTCGCCATCCATTGCCCGCTTGGCGTCATCATCCACACCGGCGATTTCAAAGTCGATCCCACGCCCACCGACAACAAACTTTTCGACCTGCATACCTTCGCCGAATACGGTAAAGAGGGCGTGCTCGCGCTCTTTCAGGACTCCACCAACGTCGAGCGCAAGGGATACACGCCCAGCGAGCGCGCCGTCCGCCGCAAATTCGACGAAGTTTTCGCGCACACCAAACGCCGCCTGTTCATCTCCTGCTTTTCCAGTTCGATTCACCGCATCAACCTCGCCGTCGAACTTGCCCACGAGCACGGACGCAAAGTCGCGTTCATCGGCCGCTCCATGAACAATTCAGCCGAGATTGCCGAGGATCTCGGCTATATCGAAATGCCCGAAGGGCTGGTAATCAATCCCGGCGAGATGAAGAATTTCCCGCCCGAGAAAGTCTGCGTACTGATCAGCGGCACGCAAGGCGAGCCCATGTCAGCCCTCAGCCGCGCGGCAGTCGATAATCACAAGCATGCCAAAATCGAAAAGGGAGACACGGTCGTCCTCTCGAGCCGCATCATCCCCGGCAACGAAAAAACGATCTACCGGATGATCGATCACCTCTTCCGACGCGAAGCCCACGTTATTTACGAAGACGGCACCAGCCCGCCGGTCCACGTCTCAGGCCACGGCAGCCAGGAAGAGCTCAAGCTCATCATCAACCTGGTCAAGCCGCGCTACTTCATCCCCGTCCACGGCGAGTACCGCCAACTGAAATTGCACGCGGAAATGGCCGCCGCCATGCGCGGATCGGTCGGCAAAGTCATGCTGATCGAAAGCGGAGACGTTCTCGAATTCGACGAACTCGGCGCCCGCAAAACCGGCAAGGTCAACGTGGGTCGCGTCTGCATCGATTCCGGCAACCGCACCGACGTCGTCGAGGACCTGATCATCAAAGACCGCCGCCACCTCAGCGAAGACGGCATTGTGCTGCCCATCATCGCCATCAACAAGCTGTCAGGAAAAGTTGAGACCACCCCAGAGATTGTCACTCGCGGCTTCAATGTGGGCGAAGACGGATTCATGGACGGCGCCAAGCGCATCGTCGAAGACACGCTGGAGTTCTCGAGTGAAGAAGAAAAAGCCGACTACGGCGTAATCAAAGAAAAAATCCGCGCCGACCTCAAGCGCTACATCAGCAAGCAAAGCCAAAAGCGCCCGCTAATCATGCCCGTGATCCTGGAAATCTAAGAGTTCGCCCCGAGGGAAAGCCGCCTTCGGCGGTCTAGCGCCATGTAGGGACAGCCGCCTCGGCTGTCCAGCGAAGGCGAATCCGAGCGCAAGCAGTAAATTTACAGCTGTCATCCTGAGCGAAGCATTTGCGCGAGCAGAGCGAGCACAAATGCGCAGTCGAAGGATCCCTACGATCTGAACGGCCGCAGGAACCGCGCGCACCCCTACCGCGGCCGTGTCCCGAACCCCGCTTCCTTCCACAACCGGTCCCACTGCCAAATCCCCGGATACTGCGGCAACCGAAATCCCAACTGGTGCGCCAGCATCAATATCTGCCCCCGATGATGCGCCTCGTGCGCAAACATGTAGGCGAACATCGTCCCTCCCGCAGGCCACGTCCGGGTCCAACTGCCGCGCCAGAATTTCGTCACACGCCTCTTCGCGTCACCCGCCAAGGCATCCGTAAGCATGCGTACGCACTGCGTTGCGCTCTTCTTATGCGCGGCAGCGGCCTGCGCAATAGTGCACCGCGCCGGATCCAGCGGTGCCGGACATCTCAAATGGGCCGCCGAACCCTTCAGCCATACCAAACGACAGTTATGCAGATGCGCAAAGATCGCCGCAATCGTCCGTCCGCCCAGTCCCCTTCCGGGCAATTCCGCCCGCCAGGCCCGCGGATTAAGATTCGCCAACAACCACTGGTTCATCGCATCGTTGACCGAGTATGTCTCGATCAGCACTGTCGCAAGATCAGCCGGAGAATCACTCCCGATGCTGTAAGCACGCGCCTTTGATCGCGCCATCAGATCCCCTCCATGCCGGTCCCGGAGGGACCGCTGATAGTAGCCCGCCACTTCCAGTGGCGGGAAACCCGCCCTTAACGATACCCTGTGCCGTAGGCACAACTGAATATCTCAGATGAAGCTTGAATTCTTATCGGAAGGTTCTCCGGACTGTCCGCTGATTCGGCTGTACTCGTTTACGCGTTCAGAGGTACTGCACCTCAAGTACATCGCCGATCAACTCTCCACAGGCAAATTACAGGAGATCGCCCTACACAACGAGCCCGGAATTGAATCCGTTGACGATTGTCGCGTTTCCCTCAGGCTTGATAAGTGCGATACGGGCATAACTCAAGCCGCGCCTAGGCGGTTCGTGTGCACTCTGTCGGATGAAGGATGGCTCGATGTGTCAACATTCCTCAAACCTTTTTGCGAAACTGACACCACAGGCTTTCAATGGCTTGTTGACGAAGGACCAATCTCGCTTTTGATCTCTGTTAAAGGTACATGGTAAGCACTCATCGTTATGATCACCCTCTCCGACCTGCACTCCGCCCAATCGCGCCTCAAAGGCGTGACCGTCCACACAAATCTCATAGAGTTTCCCGAAAACATGTGGGGACGGCCGCCGCAGCCTGCCCTGAGCGGAGTCGAAGGGGCTGTCCGGCGCGGCACGCGCCTCCTGCTGAAACCCGAGAACCAGCAACCCATCGGCGCCTTCAAACTCCGCGGCGCCTACAACAAGATCGCGTCCCTCTCGGAAGCCGAGCGCCAACGCGGCGTCATCTCCTACTCCAGCGGCAACCACGCGCAAGGCGTCGCCTACGCCGCTCGCGCGCTCAACGTGAAATCCGTAATCGTCATGCCGAACAATGCCCCGCAGATCAAACGCGAGGCCACTGCGAAGCTCGGCGCCGAAATCGTGCTGGTCGGTCCGGGCTCCGACGAGCGCAAAACGAAAGCCGAAGAACTGGCCGCACATCACGGCTACGCTATCGTTCCCCCCTACAACGACGAAAAAATCATCGCCGGACAAGGCACTATCGGCCTGGAAATCCTCGAAGACTTGCCCGCCGTCGAAACCGTCCTCTCCCCCGTCGGCGGCGGGGGCCTGATCTCCGGCGTTGCCGCCGCCATCAAGCTGTCGAATCCGAAAGTCAAAGTCATCGGCGTCGAACCTGAACTGGCGGCCGACGCCCAAGCCAGCCTGCGTCAAGGCAAGATCGTCCAGTTTCCTGCCGAGCAAGTCTCCCGCACCATCGCTGACGGACTCCGCACCCAAAGCATCGGCTCCATCAATTTCGAGCACATCCGCGCCTACGTCGACGACATCATTACTGTCACCGAGGACGAAATCCGTCAGGCCATGAAATATCTAAGCGCGAATCCCGCCACCGTGGCCGAACCCAGCGGCGCCGTCGCCACCGCCGGCTTCATCTTCCACGCCCAAGAACTCCCGCAGACGAAGCTCAATGTCGCGATCATCTCAGGGGGCAACATCGAGCCAGAAATGCTGCAAGAACTCAGTCGTTCCTAGGCAGCCCCTGTGGGTGCAGAGCAAAGTGGGGACAGCCGCCATCGGCTGTCCGCCGCGCGCAAGCCCGGCCGCCTTTTCGTATTCCCTAAGCACTGCATCGTGAATACAACCAAAACTGTCACCCTCGGACTCCCTATAGTTAAAAATAGGCTGTCCGAAAGGAATCCCTTTGAAACTGCTCCAACTCACCGCTGCAATCCTCCTCTCAGTCACATTTGCTGCCTATGCTCAGGAGGCGAAGCCTGAGGGCTCTCTGACAGCCAATCCCGTTTATGAGAAGGACTGCGCCAAGTGCCACGGCAAAAACGCCGAAGGACGATTCATGGCTGGCCCATCACTGGTTTCAGGAAAGGCCACCGCCATGTCGGCCGACGAGCTTCGCAACATCATCACCAACGGCAAGCACCATATGCCGAAGTTCGGAGAAAAGCTCTCGTCGGCTGAGATCGGGTTACTGGTCGATCAGATCGAAGCCCAAGACAAGAAGAAGTAAGAGGCTCTGCGTCCTCAAAGTCCCCGTATGTATTAATTTGGCTGACTGTGACATCTAACCTTGACTTCAAGCTTTAAACCCGCCATCCTTAGTCCTTACCGAGGTTGCCAGATGCGGGAGAGCGGCGCCAACTCTCTTGTTTTGAAGATTTTGCCCGCAATTCGTTGCGGCTCTAGGATTTTTTCGGCGTTTTCCCGTAACACTATGATTCCAATAGACCAAGGGGGAGGGGGGATACCCCTCTCAACACCCCGATTCCTATTTCGGGAACTCGCAATTCTCGCCCTAGCCGTGCTTTTTTCCACAAGCGCAGCTTTCGCCCAAGCGCAGCGCGGAACCCTGGTTCACGAAGAGACCATTCGCGTTTCTCCCAGTTCCGAAACCGCCAAACTCGGCACTGCAGCACGTGGCCACGAACTCATTATCATCGAAAGCAACCACGACTGGACGCACGTTGAAGCGATCCTGCGCGAACCCAGCAAAGACGAGAGCGATGACGACGAGGAATCCCAGGGCAAGACCATTACTGGATGGGTTCTGACCAAAGCTCTCGTTGGCCAAAACACTCCCAATGGCGACAGGATCATCTTCGGCGAGGCCGCCAATTCCGAAGATGAGGCCAGCCGCCGCCGCGGGCGCCGCGACGCCGCCCAGGACGCAATGCGTCTCTACTACCGCGTCTACGATCTGTTTCCCACATCCCCTCTCGCCGCCGAAGGCCTGTATCGCGCCGCCGACATTCGCTGGCAGATGGATCGCAATGATGTGATGACGCGCCCCTCGGCCCGCGAGCGTGACGCCTACATGCGCGGCCAGATCGATGAGCAGTGGATGAAGCTGGTGATCAAGAAATTTTCCGGCACAAAATGGGCCGACCTCGCCGCCTTCCACCTGCTCGAGAACAAACTTTGCGGTGATTGGCAGGCCGCGGCGAAGTGTCCGGAAAAAGAAGCCGATATGTACGAGAAGTACGCCAAAGAGCACGAACAGTCCTCCGCTGCTCCCGAGGCTCTCTATTTCGCAGCCTGGCGTCATTCGGCGTTGATCGAAATTTATAAAACAGAGGCGAATCAGAAAAAGTCAGAAGCTGCGAAGAGCCGCGCACTCGATCTCGCGCAGCGAATCATCAACCAGTATGCACAGAGTGAATGGGCTCTGCGCGCGCAGACACTCGTCTACTACGTTCAGCAGGGCGTCCCAACGTACGGTAACGCAGGCGATTAATCACATGAACGCAATCGGGCGTCACTTCACTGCAGCCATGTTCGGATTCGCGATTACCGCAACCTTCGTTTCCTACCAACTGCTCACCGATTCGCAATCTCCCATCCAGCGAGACTCCGCGTTGATGATTGTGTTCGTAATACTATGCCCTCCATCCCTGCTGTCCATCGCCTCCAATCCAGAAGTCGGCACGAACAATTATTACTTTCTGTGGACCGTGATTGCTCTCCTGAATGCAGGACTCTACGCCACCGTCCGTGCCCTCTTCGGCAGGCGCCTGCAGCGCCCCGATTAACGCTCATTCATCTCTTCATCAGACATTTCTGAGATACTAGCTTTCCGATTTTTCCGGGAGGAAGATTGCACGATTACCTGCTCTCACTGATTCTGGGTGTAGTGGAAGGTCTAACTGAGTTCCTGCCCGTAAGTTCCACGGCGCATTTGCGGCTCTCCGAAGCACTGTTGCATATCAATCTGTCCGATGGTTATTGGAAGATGTACTCCATCGTCATCCAGTTGGGCGCGATTCTGTGCCTGCCTGTGTACTTCTGGAGCCGCATTAAGAAGTTCCTGTCGACCTTTCCGCGCGGCGAGAGCGGAAACCGCACCATTCTTACCCATCCTCTTACCTTGACGATGATCGCTTTCGTCGTTACTGCAATTCCGTCGTTCCTGCTGACCAAGGTGATTGGCAAGCATCTGGAAAACATCGTCATCATCGGATGGTCGCTGCTGATCGGTGGAGTCGTAATGTGGATCGTAGACGCCATGCACGCCAAGGCCGAAGCCGCCGGCCCGAACGGCAACAGCCAGATTCGCACCTGGAAGATGGAAGACATGAGCCTCGGTCAGTCGATCTGGATCGGACTCTGCCAGATTCTTTCAGCGGTGTTCCCCGGAACTTCACGCTCTATGTCGACCATTGCCGCAGGACAACTTGCCGGCATGTCGCGCGCGGCCGCGCTCGAGTTCTCCTTCTTCGTCTCCATTCCCACCATGGCCGCAGCGACCCTCTACACGCTGTACAAGTCGATTCGGGGCAAGGGGGAAAATCCAATCGGCGTCGCGCAGATCGATGCGCATGGTTGGATCGTGCTCGCGATCGGATTCATCGTCTCCTTCATCGTCGCCTATGCCTCGGTCGCCTGGTTCATGGCCTACGTCCGCAAGCGCGGATTCGTTCCGTTTGCGGTTTATCGCATCATCGTCGGAGTGCTTGTGCTGATGTTCGCAGCGAAGCTCGCGTAAATGGCAGCAAATAGCCCTTAGCGTGAAGTTAACCAGGCCCCTGCTGGGCAAAGTTGCGGATCAATTCTGCCGTATCAGGGAGCATGCCTAGCTGTTGAAAGAAGCCGAGCGATTCGACTAACACCCAGTCCTCTGCAATCTTGCTGTTTGCAATCCGGTGTATTGTGATCATCCGGATGTGCAATCTTTTGCCGGTCGGCGAAATTCCCATCCACGTCCCCTGATGCGTGCCTTCCATGACTAAATGGCTCACAACGCGGTCTCGCTCTGCGATCATCTGCTCTATATTGAAACGCAAGTCGGGAAAGCTCATGAGCCAATCCGATACGTGGTCCTTCATTGCCTGAGGCCCACGAAGGGCAGGTTGAGCTGAGACGCCAGAACGAAGCTGATGGGTCACGCAATCCTCAGAAAAGATCTCGTCCGCAACCTCGAGTCTACGGGAGTTCCACAATTCCTCAACAAATCTTTGGATGATGTGTTTTGCTGGATCCATTCGCAGGCTCCTTATTCGAATTCCAATTTTTGCAGCGCTGCCAAGGCATTAGCGCTTCGCACGTAGCACTTGGCATTCAGCCAGCCATGGCTAGTGCCGCGGTCAGGAACCTCGAATGGCTAAACGCTAACTGCTAAGTGTTAATTGCTATTCGAGATAACCACATCAGCACCGCCCAAATTCCCGATTGTAGGAACCTGCACTTCTTGGCATAATAGTTTCGCTCTGGCCGATTACGGCGCCGAAGGAGTATTTTCGGCGATGAATCAGCCTAAATGGATTATCTGACAACTATTTTTGTCCCCACTGGGAACCGTCGGCTCAACGAGTTGATCGGGTTCCTGATGTGCGTCTCCGCGCTCCTCCTTCTTCTCGCGCTCGTTTCTTACTCGCCGTTGGACCCGTCCTGGAATAGCGCCTCGGTTCTGACCGGATCGCATGCCGCCCGTAACTGGATCGGTATCGTCGGTGCCTATACCGCGGACGCGATGCTGCAGTTGCTCGGCCTGGGAGCATTTCTGCTGATCATCTTTCCGGCAATGCTCGGCGTGCGCTGGTTCCGCTCGATGAAAGTACAGTCACCACTGGCCAAGAGCCTGGGCGGAACCTGGCTGCTCATGTTCGTTCCAGCAATGCTCGCGCTGCTGCCCGGGCAGTTGCGTTGGATGCACGTGATTCCGGTCGAAGGGCTCCTGGGCCGCGTGATCGGTGATTTTCTCATTCACTATCTGAATCTGGTTGGCGCGTACATCGTCTGCGCCACCGTTTTGGCTGTGGCCTTGTACCTGACCACCGCGTTCTCCTTCGCTGCCCTGCAGCTTTGGGCGCCCACGCGCTTCGCCTTCGTCATCGCGCTTTGGAATCGCTACAAAGATTGGCGGCAGGAACGCTCCCGCAAGCGTCAGGCCAAGGAGTTGGAACAGCGCCGGATTTCGAAGCCCATCGTGAAGACGCAACTGATCCAGTCGCGTCCCACCTCGTCCGCGCCCCAAATCGCGCCCGAACCGCGCCGCACCGGAATCGAGCGCATGCTGGCCGAAGAAGAGCCAGTGAAGTCGATGACGAAGGCTCAGACCGGCGGAATCTTGCCGGAGTCCTTGCCGTCGAACTCTGCTGGGGAAGAGTTTGCGGATCCCGAAGTCACGGAGCGCGGCGACAGCGGTCAAAAAGCCAAGACGACGATGCCTCGCATCGCGGCCGGTGGCTACAAACTGCCATCGAGCAGCCTGTTGCAGCGTCCCGACGAGCAGCAGGCCGTCGATCCCCAAGAACTCAAGCTGCTGGCGCAGGTGCTGACCGAGAAGTACGCCGAATTCGACGTTCACGGACAAGTCACGCAGATCAACCCGGGTCCGGTCGTGACCACCTTCGAGTTCAAGCCCGAAGCCGGCATCAAGTACAGTCGGATCACGAATCTGGTCGACGATCTGTGCCTTGCACTCAAGGCGGAGAGCATTCTCGTCGAGCGCATGGCTGGAAAAAGTACGGTCGGCATTCAGGTGCCAAACCGCCAGCGCGAGATCATCTTCCTGCGCGAGAACATCGAGTCGCAGGAATTCATGGGCTCGAAGTCGAGACTCACGATGGCGATGGGCAAGGACATCAACGGCCGCATCGTCACCGCCGACCTTGCAGGCATGCCGCACCTGCTGATCGCCGGATCGACTGGCGCTGGGAAAAGCGTCGCGATCAACGCGATGATCATGTCGATCCTGTACAAGGCGACTCCCGATCAGGTTCGGCTGATCCTGGTCGATCCGAAGCGCTTGGAACTAGGCAATTACGAAGGTGTCCCGCACCTTTACACGCCGATCATCACTGAACCGAAGCTTGCGGCGAACGCGCTGCGCAATGCAGTGCGCGAGATGGAGCGGCGGTTGAAGCTGCTGGCCGCCAAAGGCGTACGCAATATCGACCAGTACAACAAGCTCTTCGATCAGGGTACGCCGAGTCTGTTTGATGAAGAGTCGGACGAGAAGCCGATTCCCTACATCGTGATCATCATCGACGAACTCGCCGACCTGATGATGCTCGATTCCTCGAACGTGGAGGAATCTATTACGCGCTTGGCCCAGATGGCGCGCGCAGTCGGCATTCACCTCGTGCTGGCGACACAGCGGCCTTCAGTCGATGTCATCACCGGGTTGATCAAGGCAAACTTCCCTGCCCGCGTTTCATTTCGCGTTGCGACCAAGGTTGACTCGCGTACCATTCTTGACGCGAACGGCGCGGAGGCGCTGCTCGGCAAAGGCGACATGCTGTATCTACCCTCTGGATCAGCCCGCGTTCACCGGCTGCATGCTCCGTTCGTCACAGAGAAAGAGATTGCCGCCGTCGTCGAATTCTGGAAAGCACAGGCACAGGCGGAATACATCCACAACTTCCTGGAGCCGCCGAAAGAGGAACGTGACGCCGCGGCTGCCGCGAATGGCGGCGAACCCGGCGCAGAGGGCGAAGCAGAAAGCGATCCGATGTATGGCGAAGCCGTGAAGCTGGTGGTGGAGTTCGGCAAAGCCTCCACTTCCCTGCTGCAGCGGCGGCTCCGTATCGGCTATGGACGCGCCGCCCACCTCATCGATCTGATGGAGCAGGACGGCATCGTCGGAGCCGCTGATGGCCCCAAGCCGCGGGAAGTCCTGAAGCGGCCGGACTGGATTTCCGAGATTGAGGAGTCGATGCGGTAGAGATTTTCAGGAATAAGAAAAAGGGCGGCTCTTCGCCGCCCTTTTACTTTGCAGGCTTTTTCTTAGAACTTGAACACGACGCCGATCGGCATGCGGAAGTTCTTGCTGCTGGTGCTGCCATTGCTGTGAAGCATCATCCAGTCACCGGAGGCGCGGAACGCCATGTACCGGTTGAAGTTGAAGTCGACTCCACCGCCAGCCAAGAACGCCATACCGTTGCTGGAACCACTAGCCCCAGCGAACGAGGCCGTGGCGCGATCTCCACCGATCAAGGCATGAACGAAAGGAGTGTAGGCCTTGTGAGCGCGGAGCGCCAACTGGGGCCCGAAGGTGTAGGTGTAATTGTTGAGGCTAATACCACTCTGGGTCGTGTAGCTGGAGCCTAAATCAGCGGTGATCCCGAAGTAGTTGTTGAGATTTGCAGTTGCTCCGAGGTTGAAGCCATTCGCGTTGACTCCACCTTCCAGGCGCGTGTACTGATATCCACCGAAGAATTCCGCCTTCGCATGGTCTGACTCAGCTGCCACCGCAGAGAGCGTAAAGAGTCCTACGAGAAGTCCCACTAAAGCTATTTTGCGCACGTTGTCCCTCCCAAGAGATTGGACGGTAAATTTGCTTTCGTACCCATTGAAACGTGCTTGGGATTAACTCGCAAGTTACTGGAAGTATTGTCCTCTAGTAACCGCGAAGGCAGCGCCCGACAACCCGATTCATGAGCTGAGTGGCATTCCTCTGAAGCGCAAACCCATAGGCATACAAGCGGTTAGGACCCTTCGAGGTATGAGGTGGAACGGCGTTCGACTCAGGAAAAGATGTTTCGGTCGCTCGCAAAGATAGGAGCTTAAAGGACAACAAATTCAGAGCCCGACCCAATTCCAGAAGCGTTCCTTCATCCGGCGGACCGACTCCGGGAGCCAGCTTTTGTAGCGCAAGAGGACGGTTGCGTTGACGCTCTTCGCTGTCTTGGCCGAGAACTTGTTACTGAAAATCAGGTAATACACTCCAGCGCCCGCTGGAAGGTCCGCCTGCATGGTACCTTGCGAGACCCTGCCGCTCTCGTACACGGAACTGGTCGCATAACCGTTCTGCCAGACCGCAAACGCCGGCTCACTGAGCACGTAGACCTCTACGTCGCTGTCTTCTGTTTCGCCCGGGTTGGGTTTGGCGCTTGCAGCTTTCTTCTCTGCAGGGGACACAGCAAACTGCCCCAGGATGGAGACATTGGTCGAGCCTTCAGGTAGATCGAACTTGTAGTACCGGAAATTGTGGGTAGTTACCGAAAACGGAGTTTCGAGAATCGTCTGATCGTGTTTCCATCCAACGAGTTCCTGGACTCCCTGCGCAAAAGGATTGTCGCTGGTGGCCGCCCAGAGGAACGCTCCCAGGAACAGTCCCAGAAGAACCCAGAGCACGACGCGCCGTTTCTTGACGCGGGGAGGAGCCAGTTCCACAACGGTCTCCTCGATCTTTACTGTTTCTTTCAGAGGCATACTAACTGGTTTGCCGCACTTCAGACAGAACTGCGCCTCATCGGGCAAAGTCGCTCCGCACTTGCTGCAGCCCAGAATGACCTTTGTTGCAGGCGACACAGTGCTGTTTGTCGGCATACTGACCGGCTCCACTTCAGAAACTGCGGTAAATACCAGGAGACTTCGGGGGACGTTCAAACGACCGGGACCGCTCACTGGATGATTGCCAAATATTAGCACACAGCTTTGGCGGCGGATAGCATTCTTCTGGTTGGTAAACCTCCAACTAAACCCCTTCTCATCGACTTGAAATCATAGCGAATCAATACCGTCTCTAGTAGAATCGCGCGGTCCCGGATAGCTTTGGACGTTCCCATAAATTTTCAGCTCTGATGGAAGTTCTGCTCTATATCGGATTCGCGCTCTTCGTGTTGTTCGGTCCGTGGATTCTGCTTTGGCGGGTGAACTCCCGCCGCCAGAATGACCGGCTAGAAGATCAGCTACGCTGGGCAGATATTACAGGCCGCATTCACGCGCTCGAGCGGGAATTGAAGGAAGTGCGCGCCACGGCAACGGCGCAGGCGCCTACCCAGGCTCCCAGGCAAGAAGTCTCTACGCCGGTCGCGGCGGCAGCAACTCCGGTGCAAGTGGAACCCGCTGTTCCTCCGGCGACGGCGACTGCTTCACAAGCAGCGACTGAAGCCTGGGTCACGCGCAAGACCGCTGACGCTCCGCTGAGTGTTTCCCAACCGGCTGCACCTCAAACGCCAATACCATCAAGACCAGTCACCAGACCTCCTGTGACACCACCTCCGGCTTCACCACCTGCGCCGATGTTGGCGGCACAGGAGACCGGAGCGACGATCTTCGATCGGTTTCGGTCCTCGCTTGACATCGAGGAGATGCTGGGCACCGACTGGCTGAACAAGGTCGGAATCGTGCTGGTGGTTCTGGGCGTCGCTTTCTTCCTGGCGTACCAGCTGAAAACAATGGGACCCGCGGGCAAAGTGCTCGTGGGATTCGTCACCTCGGCCGTGCTACTGGGCGCAGGCATCTGGTTTGAACGGGGAGACCGCTATCGCATTTTGGCGCGGGCTGGAATCGGGGGCGGATGGGCGCTGCTGTTCTTCACCACGTATGCGATGTATCACGTGCCTGCGGCTCATGTCCTCGAATCGCAATCGCTGGACATGGTGCTGATGCTCGCTGTCGCCGGCGCCATGGTCGCGCACACCTTGCGCTATCGCTCGCAGGTGGTGACAGGGCTCTCGTTCCTCCTGGCATTTGTCACGATCGCAATTAACCACTCGAACGTTTACAGCCTCGCGGCCGGTGCCGTGCTGGCCGCGGGCGTCGTGGTGATTGTCGGGCGCATGCAGTGGTTTGAGTTGGAAGTATTCGGGATTGTGGCGAGCTATCTGAATCACTTCTTGTGGTTGCGACCGATCATCGAACCCATGCAGGGCAGGCACCACCCGTTTCCGGAATTCACAGCCAGCGCCGGGATACTGGTGCTCTACTGGCTGATCTTCCGGGTGTCGTATGTGATTCGGCAGCCCGACGAATATCAGGAACGGATCTCCACGGCCGCGGCGCTTTTAAATACATCGCTGCTACTGGCGTTGTTGAAGTATCAGTCGGTGCATCCGGAGTGGGCATTTTGGGCGCTGCTGGCCGTTGGCGCGCTGGAAACGGCCTTTGGGCAGGCGCCGTCGACACGGCGTCGCCGCAATGCGGTCATTGTGCTGAGCACTCTGGGAGTAGTTCTTCTCATTGCCGCTTTTCCCTTCCGTTATTCCGGGACGCGACTGTCGGTGCTTTGGCTCGCGGAAGCTGAGGCTCTGCTGCTGATCGGCGTGTGGACGAAGGAGGTCGTCTACCGGCGGTTGGGAATGATTGCCTCGGTGCTGGTCGCCGGCCAAATGATTGCCTATGACGCGGCCGAGATCTTCGGCAAACGCATGGACGACGCGGACCTGCGTCCGGACTATGCGCTATCCGTTCTATTCGTCGTTGCCGCAGCAATCTTTTATTTGAACGCGCACTGGGTGGTGCGCCGATGGGCAGAGTTGTTCACCAACTTGTTCGACCGGACAGTCATGCAGCGGTTGTCGTATGCGGGCACGGTCATGATGGTGATCGCTGCATGGATCGCATTCCCGCAGGCCTGGACGGCGGTCGCGTGGTGTGCGCTCGGACTCGCCGTGATCGTCGCTGCCCGGCGACTCGAGTCTTCCGAGTTGGAATATCAGGCTGCGTTTCTTGCCAGCATCGCGGTCGTGCGCGTGCTCGGCATCAATCTGGGCGCCACGGAGAAGTTCCAGGGGCTGACGCTGCGCCTGATCACGATCACTCTGGTTGTCGCGCTGCTCTATGTGACGTCCCGCTGGAGAACACAAACAGACGGGAGTTGGTCATTCGAGTGGATCGCCGGCGAAGGCTATATGTGGGCAGGGTCGTTCCTTTTGGCTCTGGTCGCCTGGTACGAACTGAGGCCGGTGGGAGTCGCGGAGGCATGGGCCATTGTTGGGCTCGTACTCGTCGAGGTAGGGCTCGCGCACCAAAGCCTGAGCTTGCGGCTGCAGGGCTACGTTGCGTTGTTTGCCGCTTTCCTGCGAATTTTCTTTGTGAACTTGAACGCCAGCGGCCTGCCCGGCGAAGTCAGCCCGCGCTTCTATACCGTTGTGCCTGTCATGCTCGCGTTCTTTTACGCGTACTGGAGACTGCATGAGGCGGAGCTCAGTCCCATGGAAACAAGATTCCGGGCCGGAGAGATCTGCTGTTGGATGGGAACGATCACGATCGGATCGCTTATGCGGTTCGAACTGGAGGCGGATTGGGTAGCTGCTGGATGGGCAGCCTTGGCCTTCGCGCTGATCGTGATCGCGTGGCGCAGCGGGAAGAAGTTGTTTCTATACCAGGCGCTGCTGGTCATCGCAGGGGTGCTGTTCCGCACGATTCTGCACAATTTCTACGAACGGAGCTACTTCCCTTCGCCCCTGTGGGCGAACCAGTGGATCACCGTGGAAAGCCGGTGGGTGATTGTGGCGATCACGGTTGCGCTGCTGCTGGCATCGTTGCCGTTTGCTTTTCAGATCCGCAGAAAGGGCGAGCCCAGCGAGGAGAGCGGGATCGTGCTCCTGCTCCAGAATCTGGCGAGACGTCCGGAGCAGCCTTTCTTTTTCATTGCTGTGGGATTGCTGACTGTTTTGCTTGGGATCGAGATGCGTCACGGTATGGTCACCTTGTCGTGGGGCCTGGAAGGCTTGGCCGTGTTTGTCCTGGCGCTATGGGTGCACGAGCGGAGTTTCCGGCTCACGGGGCTCGGGCTGTTGTTGCTGTGCGTGGGGAAGATCGTAGTGGACGACGTGTGGAGGCTGCATCCGCGCGATCGCTATCTGACATTCATCGTGCTTGGCTCCGCGCTGCTGTTTGTGTCGTTTCTATATACGCGGAATCGCGAAGCGATGCGGCGGTATCTATGACGCGCTGGATCTCACTTGCGGGAGTCGTCGTCCTGGGCGTGGCCGCCATCGTATGGAGCGAGCGGCGCAAGGTGGACGTGCAGGCAAGTCCTGCCACGATGCTTTATCTTGTCGCGGATACCGAACAGGAATTGACGCGCATGCCGGTGCATTTCACGCGCATGCCGGATGCAGAAGAGATTCGCATCGGCGATGAGATCGCCAAGATGTACGGCGGTAATGTCGAGGAGGACCAAAAAGAGAAAAAGAGCGAAATCGAGAAGTACTTGGGCGAAGTGGGCGGGAAGCTGACAGTTCACGCTCACCGCATCTTGCCCTACCGCTTTCACTATGTTCCCAATGAATCCATGATTAACGCGTTTGCTTTGCCGGGCGGGCACGTCTATGTGGGCGCAGGGCTGCTGGAGATGATGGACAGCGAGGACGAACTGGCTGCAGTGCTTGGACACGAGATCGAGCATATCGATCACTATCACTGCGCTGATCGGGCGCAGCAGGAACAGGCTTTGCGACGGATTCCTTTGGGAGGGCTGGTCGCCATTCCGGTGTTTGTTTTCGAAGCCGGTTACACCAAGGATCAGGAACTGGAGGCGGATCGCGAAGGAACACGTCTGGCGGTTGAGGCCGGATACTCCGCCAATGGCGCGATCCGCATGTTCGAAGTATTTGACCGGATGTATCAGCGGTATCGACTGCGACAGGCGCGGGCCGCATCGCCGCAAGACGAAGTGTCGGATGTGGCCATGCAGACGCTGGAGGGATATTTCCGGTCGCATCCGCTGCCGGCGGAGCGCATTGCGCAGATTCAGAAGATGATTGCCGCCGAGAACTGGGCGGCGCGGTCAGAGCGCGATCTCGCGGTCGCGTATATCTTCTGGACAGCGCGGGCGAACGCAGCCGTCATTTCAAAGAAGTACTCCGAGGCGGAGCAACTGGCTGCACGATCGATCAAGATGCATGCGGACCAGCCGGAGGCATGGGAGCTGCAGACGCGGGCACAGTTCGCGCAGGCAGAGTTTGCCGAGGCGGCGGACTCGAATCGCAAGCTGCTGGAGCTGGAACCAAGAAATCTGCGGGCGGTGGAATTCTACGCTATGGCTTTGGAGGCCGCGGATCGCGGAAGCGCGCCGGGCAAATTCCGCAACTGGCTGTCATCGGTGCAGGGTGAGAAACCGCGAAATGCCGACGTCGAACTGGCTGGTTTGAATCTGCTCGCGGGAGACGCAGCCGCGGCGCGCAAGTACGAAACTGACTTGCAGAGCAATGCTGATGGATGGGCGCCTGATTATCTTGGCGAGTTGGGCTGGTGGTACTACCTTGCGGGCGATTACGCGCGCGCGTCTCAGTTGCTGGGTGACGCCGTGCAACAGCGTCCGGGTGACGTGAAGTTATGGGTGCGGCGCGCCTGGGCGCAGATCGAGATTCGACGCTACAGTGATGCCATTCAGAGCGTGAACAACGGCTTCGATCAGGGTCTGCCAAACGAGAAAGCGATGGCACAAGGCGTCGCATATTGGCAGGCTCGCGAGACAGACAGCGCTTTGCGCGATTACGACCGCGGGGTTGCGGGACAGCCTGAATGGGAAAACCCTAAATGGGTGAAGGCGCTTTACTCCCCGCTAGTGGCGCGGAGTGTCGAGGAGATGAAGGCGGAGCGGGAGCGGCAGAAGAAGCAGCGGTTGGCGGAGAGGCGGTAGGGCAGGTCATTGCGTGAAGTTAAGAGACGACTGGCGAAAAGGTGAGTTTCATTTTGGGAAACCGATGGATTTTGGGGTACCCCTCCCCCTCCCGGTCTATTGGAATCATGCGGTTGGCGGAAAATCTCGAAGTAATCTATGGGGCTCAAGAGGTTAGAGGCAAAATCTTGAGCGGCAGAGACTTAGGTCCTACCTGCTGATTCCTGCATATACCGCTTTCGCTCTGGCGATGATCTGCGGTGTTGGCGTTGTGCGCAAGGGCAGGTGTCACAGCGGAATGTGATTTCTGTCACCGACTGCTCGAATCCGTTGCTGTTAGCGGTCGGGTTCCCACCCTTCGCAAAGTGCGCGAAGAGTGGGGCACCCACAGTCTCGGTTGGGTCGACTGGTTCAGAGGCCGGGCCACCCGCCCAGACCCCACTCAAGCCAAAACCGGGCTTGAGTGGGCCACCCTCCAAGGGAAGGCGGGCGTTTACGGCTTTGCGGCGTTGGACGGGTGGCCCGCCCCTTCTGAGTTGGCTGTTCCCGTTTCGAAACTGTGGGTGCCCCGTCCTTGCGTTTTTTGCAAGGGGGGGTACGATGCTGCCGATACCATGGGCTGTTATGCCCAGCGGCCTGCATCGCACTTACGGCGCACATCATCTGCACTTTATCACTTGTTCGTGCTACCACCGATTGCCGTTTTTGAAATCTGCAAGGGCGTGCGATCGATTCCTATCCATTCTCGAGCAAGCGCGCCAGCGCTATCGGCTTGTGGTGGTTGGCTATGTGGTCATGCCGGAGCACATTCATCTTTTGGTCAGCGAACCGGAGGCGGGCAGTCCATCTACCGTGATGCAGGTGTTGAAACAGCGCACGGCACGGGCGCTGCTGCCGCGGAAGAAGCGTCGAAACCCTTGGCAGCGTGAACTGTTCGGCGACGAGGAGCCACGGGCATTCTGGCAAGCGCGCTTCTATGATTTCAACGTGTGGACCACGAAGAAGCGGACTGAGAAACTGCGCTATGTGCATCGCAACCCGGTGAAGCGAGGATTGGTGGAGGCGCGCCGGAACAATGGCGTTGGAGCAGTTACCGGTTCTATCTGCTGGGCGAACCGGGACCCGTGCGTGTGAACGAAGGCTGGGGAGAAATCTCGTTGCGGGATCGGGTAGCGTGAACTCCTCAACATCAAGGCCTATGCTTCAAGCAGCCCGGTACCCGCCCTTGCAAAAAACGCAAGAGCGGGGCACCCACGTGTTGGTCGTGTCAGCAAGATCAAAAGCCTGGGGCACCCGGTACCCACAGTCATTCGGTTTTCGCGGCGCTGCCGTCCAAACCTAATTCCCTAGCGATTGGCTTCATCGCTTCAACACAGAAGCCAATGTGTTCGTCCAGGTCCACGCCCAGATCGGCAGCACCCTGGACGATGTCTTCGCGGTTCACTTTTCTCGCAAAGGCTTTGTCTTTCATTCTTTTGCGCACGGACTTCACATCGACTTCCGCCAGCGACTTGCTGGGCTTGATCAGCGCGACTGCGGTGATGAATCCGGCGAGCTCGTCACAGGCGAAGAGGGCTTTCTCCAAGGGCGTGTCGCGGGTCACCCCGGTGTACTCGGCGTGCGACAGGATGGCTCGGCGGATCTGCTCGGGACACCCGCGTTCGGTAAGGATCTCATTGCCCCGATAGGGATGATCTTCGAGGCTGGGCCAGCGTTCGTAGTCGAAGTCATGGATCAGGCCGACGATTCCCCACAACTCCTCGGCATCTGACGATCCGTCGCCGTACTTCCGGGAGCAAGCGCGCATGCAGGCTTCGACGGCGAGGGCATGCTTCCGTAGACTTTCAGATTGGGTGAACTCGGTCAGCAAATTCCAGGCGGCTTCTCGGGTGATCTCATTCATTTTTCCGGGCACCTGCACTTAAGAGTTTTTCTCAATGGTTTCCCATCTTGACAACTTCTTTACAGACTAATTACAACTTCAAAGGCTTCAGGGGAGCATACTATAGGCAGTGAATTTCTCCAGGTTGTGGGGGCTTGGAGGGCCACGAACAATGTACGACGACCGAGAGTATTTTTGGGTTGTTCTCTGCAAGAATCATCGATTTCACCACAAAGGCAACACTTCCTACTCGCACCAGATTGTGCTGGCGGAAACCGATGCCTTCTCGCCTCTTCCCATGCTGACTCAGCAAGTC
The DNA here is from genome assembly GCA_035279505.1 of Candidatus Sulfotelmatobacter sp. GTDB lineage: Bacteria > Acidobacteriota > Terriglobia > Terriglobales > Acidobacteriaceae > Sulfotelmatobacter. The sequence goes on from DATEHP010000075.1 coordinate 64,921, forward strand.
ACTGTGCGTTGTGACACGTGCGGCGCAGAGTATGCCTACAAGCCTGCTGAGATATTGAGGGGCGAAATGGAGGCTGCGCCGGCGTTCGTTCCGCATCCCATGTTCAAGTGAGCAGGTTCAAGTGGTCAGGGTCAAGTGACCACGCCGGGTCGCGGCGGGGTAATCCAGATGGTAAACATCTCTGCAGATTTCTGCGAATCCACTCCGAATTGCCAGTAATCGCAGGGGTTTTGCCAGCTTGTTTCCGGCTCTTATGATCGCGCTGCCGCGTCTCTGGTGCATTTTTTCCTTGACTTCCACAGGCCCGGTGGCTCAGATTGAGACTGCGCAGGAATCTCCCCCAAGTCATTCCTGCTCTGTGGTTTAGGCTGTAAGGAGGGCCCGCTCTGGCACTCCCACAACCCGATGGCTACGACTCTTGCCCCGGTGGATTCACGGGAAGTCGTTCGTTGCGATCATTGCCTGTTAGTTCAGTTCCGCACATCCAATAACAACTGCCGGCGCTGTCACTCGTCCTTGGACGAGGAACCGGAGCCTGAACCGATCATGGTCGCGCCGCCGGTCATGATGCCGGTGCCGACCAACGGCCGCGGACATCTCAACCTGGCAACCTCGATTCGTTCCCTGCGATTGCGCGGCGGACTGAGCCAGCGTCAACTCGCCGGGCGTATGGCCGTGCCGCGTACTTACGTGTCGAAAATCGAAAACGAAAAGGCCACGCCTACGCTGTCGTCCCTGGAACGGCTGGCGCGTGCACTGGAGGTTACTGTGCCCGAACTGCTCAGCGGTGGTGAACGCAGCCGCCAGGAAGAAGTCAGCGAACTGATGAAAGATCAGTTTATTGCCGAACTCTTACCCTTTGTTTCGCAACTCAACGGGATGCAGATGTCGAGCATCCTGACGCAGGTGCGGGACCTGACGGTAAGACCGAGGAGAAGCGCGTAGAAAACAGTTTCAGAGTTTCAAGGTTCGGGTTTCAAGCGTTCAAAGTTTCGTGCCGATAGAGTTCTGTTCGGCACTCAACCAAGTTTTATCCGGGCGACCAGCCAACAAAAGAAGCCGGGACCAGCAATGGTTCCGGCTTTTCTTTACGCTTGCGGCGTCCGGCACTGCCTCCTAGAATGTTTTCGCTTTTCCCGAGGAGGTTCTTGATGCGCATCGTGATTGCCACTGCGTTCCTGGGTTTCATGATCACCTTCGTCGGCGTCGGACAGGAAAAATCCTCCACCACCGCGAGCCAAGCCAACAAGGCCAAGATTGCGCGCGCCCTTTCAGCCGCGCCTCCGAACATCGCCAAAGACGCACGGGTCGTAGGCCACGACAGCGTAGGCAAAGAAACTATCCTTCGCGATGGCACGAATGGGTTCACTTGTTTCCCCGGCGAGCCGGGCGTGCCCGGCGGGCAACCATTCTGCGCAAACGCCGCCGCTTTGCAGTGGGAGAACGATCACGACCAGCATAAACCCAAGCCCTCCAACACAGAACCGGGAATTGAATACATGCTGGCCGGAGGCACGGACTGGAGCGCGACCGATCCGTATGTGAGTTCGGGCACACCGATCAAGGAACCGCCGCACTGGATGATCATGTGGCCATTCGACCCGGGAATTACCGGGCTGCCAATACAACCCAAACAGAGTGGAACATGGATCATGTGGGCCGGAACTCCCTGGTCTCATCTAATGATTAACCAGCGGCCATAACGTAGCGCTCCCCTGAATCCAATTCATATTGACCGACATCTATCCAGCATGGAACAAGATGTAAGTGTTGTTCCGGTTGTCGGACATTCTGGTTTGAACGGCCCAGGTGGGAGCACAGAACACGGACACGACCTCGGAGGCGGGGGTGTGGCACATGTCCCGGATGCCTACCGGCTCGATGCATATTCGACGGCTGTCACAGAAGCAGTAGAACGGATCAGTCCTTCGGTGGCGCACATCGAAGTGCATCAGAACGCCGGGCGGACGCGGTCCGGTGAACCGCGTGAGAGGCAAGGGGGAGGATCGGGATTCGTTTTTACGCCTGACGGCCTGATCCTGACGAACAGCCA
>DATEHP010000076.1:0-11286 GCA_035279505.1 Candidatus Sulfotelmatobacter sp.
TGCGTCCAAGACTTCCTCGATGCTCCAGTGATCACCATACGGATTGCCGAAGGCCATAGAGATGTAGACTACGACGTCAAGCCCTGAGCCGTCGGCCTTTTTCTGAACTTTCTCCAGTTCCTCGAGCGCATCCTCGGGAGACTGATTTTGATTCTTCCTCAGGAATGTTTCGGATATGGAATACGGGAAGCCCAGGGTCGACACAGCCTGTGTTTCAATGGCCCGCTGTGCGCCCTTCTCATTGACAACGATTCCGATAATCTCGACATCATCCGGCGGGTCAAGTTCCTTCAACACATCTTCCGAGTCTGCCATCTGGGGCACTGCTTGCGGCGATACAAACGAAACTGCGTCGATGTGCTTGAATCCGGCGCTGATCAATGTCTTTAGATAGTTCGCCTTCAGATCTGCGGGGATAATCCCCTTGAGTCCCTGCCACGCATCGCGAGGGCACTCGATCAGTTTTACAGTTTCGGCCATAGAATCTCGGTCACGAATTAGAACGGATTGTTACGGATCCATGATCAAGTTAATCTGCTTCTAATCCGTGCACATCCGCGTGAATCCGTGGCAAAAGGAAGTTTGTCCTCACGTTTGCAGCACTCCAACCTTGAACTCGGGCACATCCGGATTCAGCGCGGCCGCCTCCAACGCCTCGGTGATCGCTTCCCGGGTCTCGATGGGATCGATGATTTTGTCAATCCACAAGCGCGCAGCGCCATAACGTGGATCGCTTTGCTCATCATAGGTTCGCTTTATCGATTCGTAGAGCTCTTTCTTTTCCTCATCGCTCAACTTTTTGCCGCCGCGCTCAAGTTGCTTCACTTTGATCTCGACCAGGGTGCCGGCCGCCGAGTCTCCGCTCATGACTGCATAACGCGCTGTGGGCCAGGCGAAAACAAACCGCGGATCATAGGCCTTGCCGCACATGGCATAGTGTCCCGCCCCAAATGAGCCGCCCACGATGACCGTAATCTTTGGGACCACAGAATTCGAAACTGCATTCACCATCTTGGCCCCGGCTTTTATGATGCCGCTCCACTCCGCATCGCGTCCCACCATGAAGCCGTTGACATCATGGAGAAAGACCAGAGGAATCAGATTCTGATTGCAGTCCATGATGAAGCGAGCGGCCTTCTCCGCCGACTCGGTGTAGATGACCCCGCCGAACTCCACCCGCTTGTGCCCTTCATGATCGGTCTGTTGAGTGTGCAGTTTCTGATTTGCGACGATGCCAACGGCGAATCCGCCGATTCTGCCGTACCCGCAGATCAGCGTCTTCCCGTACTCGGGCTTGTACTCATCAAAGCGGCTGCCGTCGAGAATGCGCGCCAGCACTTCCTTCATGTCATAAGGACGCGCGGGCGAGGGATCATAGATGCCATAGATCTCCTCGGCGGCGAGGACAGGCTCTACGGGTTTCTTGCGATCCCATGGCGACAACCGTCGGTACCCCCACTTCTCTACGATCGAGCGAATCCTCTCGATGCACGCCTTGTCATTCGGTTCGCGGAAGTCGACAGTTCCGCTGATCGCCGAGTGCATCGCAGCGCCGCCCAACTCCTCTGCCGATACTTTCTGTCCGATGGCTGCCTGCACCAAAGCCGGCCCCGCAAGGAATAATCCGCTACCATCTGTCATCAACACGTGATCGCACATGACTGGGAGATACCCGCCACCCGCCACGCACATCCCCATGATCGCGGCAATCTGCGGGATACCCATCGCGGACATCACTGCGTTATTGCGAAACACGCGCCCAAAATCGTCGGTATCCGGAAAAACGTCCTCTTGTAAGGGAAGGAAGACCCCCGCAGAGTCGACCAGATAGATCGTGGGAATGCGATTCTCAATCGCGATATTCTGCGCCCGGATCACTTTCTTGGAGGTCATCGGAAAGAACGCGCCGGCTTTCACCGTAGCGTCATTTGCGATGATCATCACCAGCCGCGTATGCACCCGGGCCATGCCAGTAATGACCCCGGCAGCTGGAGCCCCACCCCATTCTTCGTACATGCCGTGCGCTGCATAGATCCCAAGCTCAGAGAACGTGTCAGGATCGGCAAGCAGCGCGATTCGTTCCCGCGCCGTCAGGCGGTCCTTCGCATGCTGGCTTTCGATGGCTTTGGTGCCTCCCCCCTCGCAGATCTTCTCTCCTTCATTTCGCACTTGCGACATGAGATCGGCCAGGAATCGCATATTGGCTTCGAAGCGAGCTGACGTGGGATCAACCTTCGTCGCAAGCACAGTACCCGCTGTAGATGTGTTTACGGCTAAAGCTTCATCTCGGTTGGCCATGGGTCTTATGACGGACTGACTACGGTATACCAGCTGGGCAGAACCGCGCAATGCAGCCTAATCCGGCTTGGAAGAGTTATCGGATGTCGCGAATCCATCGACACGTTTCCGCAATCGGGTCTTCAGCGATCCGATCAATCAAACCCATGCGAAGCGCCTGCGCCGCTCCTACTTTCTCTGCAGCAACGAACATTTCGAGCGTTCGCGCTTGCCCGATCAATCGAGGCAGGCGCTGTGTTCCACCCCAGCCCGTGATGAGTCCTAACGCGGCTCCTCGGTGTCCGAAGATGGCATTTGGCGAAGCAATTCGCTGATGACAGGACAGCGCGAGATCGAGTCCACCACCCATGCAGTATCCAGAAATAGCAGCGTAGACCTGGGCGGGGAAGCTCTCGATCGCCGCCATCAAACTTTGCCCTAATCTGGAGAATTCGTAGGCTGCCGGTCCGTTAAGCGCGGCAATTTTCGCCAGGTTTGCTCCGACTGAAAAAAATCTGCTATTTCCGGTAACGACCAGCACGCGTGCCTCGCGCCTCAGTCCATGCAATGTTTCCGTGAGCGAAACGACGCAGGTCTGGGTAAGACGGTTCGTGCCGTCGTCTGATTCCAATCGCAGGACCCTGACACCTTGATGTTCTTCGAACTGAAATGAAGTCTGCGACATTGATATTAACGTCTGGTCGAAAGTCTGCTTAGCCTGGGGGAGCTCTGACTAGCTCCTTTTCATTCTCTGTGCTCCCCTGTGTTCTCCGTGGTGTTAGCTTTTCTTCGCTGGCTTAATCAGAAGTTTTCGTAGGTCTCGTTCCCTTAATGGGAATCGTCATCATCATTCTCACGTTTTCGATTGACTTCCATCTTCTTTTTCTGCAACCCTAAAATATGCGTGCGCGATCTTCGACAGCACTGCGAGAGGTAACTCCTTCTCGCTCAAGATTTTGCCTCTAAGTGATTGAGCCCCAAGATTTAATTTTCGATTTCCCCCCAAACCGATGATTCGAATAGACCGGGGGGTGGGGAGCCGAAAGAAAACACACGTTAGTTCAAGAGTTAAGATCGTTCGATCCACTCCGCCAGCCGACAGCCATCCTCTTCCAGCAGAAACGTCCCCACTCCGAAGCACTCTCCCAGAATCCGCTGCGATTTCGGCTCGCGGGCGGCTCGCGTGATCCACTGCTGCCCAACTTGGTACTGCGCGGTGGTGAACCACTTCTGCGGAAGCACCTCCACCAACCCTGCCTGTAAGTAAAAGACGAACAGCGCAAACGCGGGATCGTCCTGGGTCATTGGCTTATAGCTGGTCGGAACGATGAGTTCATCAATTGTGGAGAACGCGGAAGGTATTTCTATCTTGTGCGTGCCGGCACCCAAAGACAGTGAAATCTCGAAGTCTGCAATCGGAGCGGTGGACGAGTAGATTCGCTCCGAGGATTGCTTAAACCAGCCTGCCACCTCTGCCACGTCGAACGCCTTAAGCTGATCCGGATCAAAGCACACCAGACGAATGTTGCGTCCTTCGGGACACCATACTCCCAGAAAATTCGGAGCTAGCAGAAAAGGACGGCAGTAAGTATTCAGCGCGAGCCGGACCGAGCCAGGCTCCGGCTCCAAACCGAGAGTGACGAGATGTGCTACGGGCCCCTCGACTCCATGATGCGTCCACACGAAGCGCTGTCGAGAATGCGATTGAAGAGTCGGGAAAGTTTGCCAGTACCAGGGAACTGGTCCGACTGTCGCAGTGAGTATTTGCCTGGCCCGGGCCGCGTCCATACTGGGGATCACGCGGTCGGCACGCCAGCACCTTTCACATGCGTGCGGATAAATTTCACGATGTCATCCATGGCGGTGCCCGGCTGAAAGATCGCCGCCACCCCTGCTTTCTTAAGTCCTCCGATGTCCTGATCTGGAATGATTCCGCCCACCAGCACGATCACGTCGTCCATTTTGTTTTGCCGGAGCAGGTCCATCACTCGCGGCACAATCGCATTGTGGGCTCCAGAGAGGATCGACAGTCCGATGACCTGTACGTCTTCCTGAAGTGCGGCGGTAACGATCATCTCCGGAGTTTGCCTCAAACCGGTGTAGATTACTTCCATCCCCGCATCGCGCAGAGCCCGCGCAATCACCTTGGCGCCCCTGTCATGGCCGTCGAGGCCAGGCTTTGCCACTAGCACACGAATCTTCACGTCTGCCATTTGACAACCATTTAACCACAAGGGACCACCATCGGCATCATCGGTGCTGTCCTTGGCCGACGCAGCGGAACACAGAGGTTACAGGGTTTTGATATCTAAACTCCGCCACATATACCAGCAAGCGATGCTTCGATACGGCTCCCATGCACGGGCAATCTTTTCCATATCCTTTGGCTTTGGGAGCTTGCGTTTTCTATAGTGCTTCTTAACGGCCACCTGCACGCCATAATCCCCGGTCGGCAGTACATTAGGACGCCGCAACGAGAACATCAGGAACATATGGGCTGTCCACACACCGATGCCTTTGACCTGCGTGAGATGTTTGACTACTTCTTCGTCCGACAACTTCGGCAGACGCGAAAAGTCGAGCAGGCCAGACGCGGTTTTCGCGGCCAGGTCCTTCAGATATGCTGATTTCTGTTTCGAAAGCCCCACGCTCCGGAGCTGTGCATCAGTGAGTTTGAGTATGCCTTCCGGCGTGAGGGGTTCCCCGGCCAGGGCTGCGAAGCGCTTGAAGATCGTCACAGCCGCCTTGCCATTCAGTTGCTGATAGACGATCGCCTCGGCAAGGCTGGGAAACTCCGCCGGACCAAACTCCATCCGGCAAGGGCCTACGTGCTCGATGATCGCGCCCAGGATGGGATCGGATTTCTTGAGATGATTGACGGCCTTTCGCATGGCCTATACATCTATCATAATTCTCCAGCCAAAGGAGAACAAAAAACGAATCACGCACGGTTACTGTGATCGTTTTACCGCGATTCCCAGCACCTCGTAGTGACCGTTGCGAAGTATTTTGTCGGTCCCGATGAACGCCCGCGCGGGAAAGTCGCCGTGGAAATAGGTCTTGTACACCGCATTGAACGTTTCATAGAGCTTCAAATCGGTACAGAAGATCTGAATGGAGACGACGTCGTCCATCGACAAGCCGGCAGCCTCCACCGTCTTCTTGATGCCATCCATGACAAGGTGCGCTTCTGTCTCGGCATCTGCCGGAGCTAATCCTGTCTTCGCATCGGTTCCAATGTGGCCCGCAATATAGAGCGTGTTGCCGACCAGTACGGCGTCACTGAACGGCAGCGCCTTAGTATCGGCGGGCCGTGGATTCACGATGAACTTCCGATCTCCTGCATTTGCTGCAACGGAGAATGTCAGGAAAAGAACTAAGCAAGCAATCTTATGTACTGTCATGGTCTTCCTCCAATGGGTTCTGAGTTCCTTGACGAACAGATGCAAGCAACAATCGTGCCGAGGTGATTTGTGGTCTGGCTGTCTCCTGCCGAACCTGCGTCCGGGATGTTCACGTGCTTTGGTGCTCGTCGCGTCGAAAGTTCTCGATCAAATGTTCTGAGGTACGAAGCGAGAATGCTAGAATGCTGATCGTTGTCGTCTTGTCGGTGCAGTTCAGAAAGACGCTCGCGTCGCACACGTAAAGGTTCGGTACATCGTGTGTTTGGCCGAATCGATTCGTCACAAACCGCTTGGGATCATTCCCCATCCGGCAGGTTCCAGTCTCATGCAGGCTAAACCCGGGTATCTCCGGAGCATCTCCCGATTCTTCCAGTTCACCTCCGGACGCCTTGAGCACCTCGGCACAAACATGCTTGGAGTGTTCCCACATCTTCAGCACATTCTCGTCCCACTCGAAATGCATACGTGCGACCGGGATGCCGTAAGGATCCTTGACCTCTGGATCGAGATCCATGTAGTTGGCATCCGATCGCAGCGTCGGCGCCTGGATCCCGAAGCTCACCGGAGTGGGATAACGCCGTTTGATCTCACGCTTGAACGATGAACCAAAACCGTTGAGCGAATTGGCGTACCAGGGGAACTCGGTGCACCCACCGTCGGGATAGACTGAGTATCCCCGAATGAACGACTCTTCATGAGGGTTATTCAGGTTTTGCCAGCGCGGCATCCATGCGATCGTGCTATCGGCAACGTGGTCGGGAAAGCTTGGCTGCCCTAGCAGTTGCGGGAGGTATCCGCGCGCCGACTCGCCGTAAAGATGGTCGCAGAGATTGCGCCCCAGTTGTCCGCTGGAGTTGGCGATTCCGTTCGGCCAGTGCCGTGACTTCGAGTTCAACATGATTCTTGACGATTCGATGCATCCCGCCGCGACAACCACAGCGCGCCCGTAGACCTCCACTTCCTGTTTTGTCTTGCGATTGATGTAGGCCACGCCAGCGGCTTTTCCGTTTGCGTCCACGAGAATGTTCTTGGCCAGGGCATCGGTGTGCAATTCAAGATTCTTGGTAGCCTCCGCCTTTGGCAGCAGAAAATACGGCGTCGAGAAGAACGCGCCCACATCGCAGCCGGTCGTGCATTCCCCGCAAAAGTGACACGCAGGATGGCCTTCATGCTCCTGTGTGAGTTGGGCGCACCGATCCGGCAGGTATGGTACTCCCACCTTGTTGGAGCCCGCCTCCAGGATGTAATCAAGGCAGCGGAACTTGAATGGAGGCAAATAATACCCGTCCGGATTGCTGGGACGGCCCTGCACGGTGCTGGCTACCCCAATCATCTTCTCAACACGGGTATAGAACGGATCGATTTCGGCATAGGTTAGCGGCCAATCCACGTCATACCCGTCCAGGGATGCGCCACGGAAATCGATATCACCGAAACGCGCGGAACTCCGACCCCAGAAATTTGTCTTGCCTCCAACCGCACTGCACCGTGGCCACATCCACTTTGTTCCATTCGCGACGGTAAATGGAATTTCGTGATCCCAAGCCGCCTTGGTGTATTCGTTATCCATGTAGCCGTAGGATTCGTCGCGCCGCTTCGGATCGTCCAGTCCGCGAAACTTCATATCCCAAGGCATGCGGTGATAGCGGAAATCTTTCTCCGGATCCAGCCTGCGTCCCGCATTGAGCGCGCAAACCTTCAATCCCGCTTCGCAAAGCGTCTTAATCGCCATGCCGCCGCCGGCCCCCGTCCCGATCACAATCACGTCGTAGATTTGTTTCGCCATACTGGTTATCAGGATTTGGCCGGTGACAAATGTTTGTGTTCGCGATCATTTTTGTGCGGACACTCTGGGGATTCGGAGTAGAACTTCAATGCGGGATTGTCCAATTCCTTAAACCCGATCTCACTCGTATAGAACCCTGTTACGGTGTATTCGCGAACCAGCGCGAAAAATTTGCGCCCGTCCTCCTCGCCCGGCCGAGCCTTACTCTTGAAACCTAGAGGTTCGAGTAGGGAATTCTGCTGTTCTTCCGAGAGTTCCACGAACCGCTTCCCCGCGGTCCGCTCGCTGTGTGCGTTTAGCCATGTCAGTCCCATTCGAAACGGATATTGCACCTCGGGATCGCTCGCCACCATAAAATCGATAAACTCCGCTACGCCTGCTTCTTTTGCTCCCGGCGTCTCGTCGCTCGGAATAATCATCTCGGCCAGTCTTTCGACCATCGCATATTCAGACGTGTCGAAGAATATCGGATGGTACGACGCAGGCCTGATCGACAATGCCGCATTCCCAACGTGGCCGCACGCGAATCCCCACTTGCTGAATCCAGGAAACATCGCCGCCGCCGCAGCCGTACCCAGAATACGCAAAACCTTACGTCGCTGAATGCCTTGTCCCGCCATTGCTTTTCGTGTATTCCCCTCGACGATATAAACACTCTTCGGCTGAAGGGCGGACTCCTAAAACTAGGCTCTCTAAGAAAGATACTTGATCGTTGCTTCCACTAGCGCCGCTGTCGGTTTGTAGGGATCGCCGGGAGCGTCATACTCGATTGAGCAATATCCGCGGTAGCCATGCTTCTTCAGCACCGCGAATGTCTTGGCAAGGTCAACGTGCGAAGCCTGACCCTTGTCGTCCACCTCCCCATCCTTGACGTGGCAGATCCCGTAGGCGTGGGCGAACATCGCTTCCATTGCACGATCTTGAAAGGCTTCATCATGCGCCGCCAGAGAATTACCGAAGTCCGGCAGCGCACGCAGCCACGGACTATTGACTTTCTGAATCACCTCGACGATGAAGAACGGATCCTCGCTGACCGGATTGTCGTTTTCCAGATGAATCACAACGTTCTTTTTCGACGCATATTCCGCGACGCGAGCAAAGGTGTCCGCAGTGCGTCCTACATCAGGCTTGGAATCTTTGGCGCCATCAATGTGTGTGCGAATGCTTGGGGATCCGAGTGCCACGCCTACGTCCACCCACTGGTGGCTCGCCGCGACGGCCTTCTCGCGCTCGAGCTTATCCAGGGCATACTGGCTATGGCCGCCATCCACCGCGATATCAACCACACTCGATCTTGCCTTCTCTACCGACGCTCGGAATTGTTCCAGGTACTTCGGATCAGTCGAAGGGAAGATAGGGCTCCATGGCTCGATGTGATGTACATTGAACTTCTCGACCACGTGAGCCGCGAAATTTCTCAACTCCATTTGCTGCTCTCGCGGTACCCTGCTCGGAGTGTTCCCATCCCACCCCTTCCATCCCACGATGAATTCGCGAAACGGATAGGCTGCGACCGCCACGCGGTCCCGCGGGTCAGTGGGGAAGGGAACGGAAGGCCCCGACCCCGCAGCCCGTCCTAGACTCGGTAAAAGATACGCTCCGGCGGTCACACACGCGCACTGCTCGATGAACTGTCTTCGTGTAGTTGAGCTCATGCGCGGAAGTGTAGCAGATTGAGGACAGCAACCCCTTGGTCAAGAATGGGGGAGAGTTCATGGGGCGTGACGGATTATTTCGATCACGTGTGCTACGCGAACCCTGCCGGCGCAGATCTGCAAGCACCAGGCGTTGTTTCTTGTGGGCTCTTGCGCGACAGCCTCCCCGCCGACGATACTGGAACAACACAATAATTACCGCAATCCAAATATGAAAACCACAATTTCTTCCACTGCTCCGTCTGCCCTCGAGACCGAATCCCTGGTCGCCATCGTGCTTGATTACTCAAATGCCGCATCTAATGAGAAAGACAGGAAGCCCGAATTGAAAGTAGCCACGCCGGACCCGTCGATCCAAGCCGCTGCGTCTGACTTGTTGGCGAGCGGCGAGGTAAGCGGCAAACCTCTAGAAACGAATCTCCTGCATAAGCCCGCTTCCTTAAAGGCGAAACGTTTGTTGCTGGTTTCGGGCGGAGCGGCGAAGAAATTTTCCAGCTACGATCTTCGTCGGTGCGCGGGGGCTGCCGTGCGTACGCTGAAGTCGAGGGGCATTCGGAGCTTTGCCTTCATCGGTCCTCAGGGAATTCCTGCGGAAGAATCGGTTCGAGCGATTGTTGAAGGGGCGCATGTTGGGAATTTTGACCCTGACTATTACCGCAGCGACCGAAAAGACCAGAAGATCGATGAAGTGACTGTGATTGCAAATGGAGATTCGGGGGCACTCGAGAACACGGCAAACGAAGCCGGGATCGTCGGCGAATCGCAGAACTTTACTCGCGATCTCGTCAACGAGCCTTCGAATCGCATGACCCCGACTATTCTGGCGGAGCGGGCGAAGAAGATGTGTGCCGCAGTCGGCTTGAAATGTGAGGTGTACGGAGCCGACAAGATCAAAGAGATGAAGATGGGGGCCTTCTGGAGCGTCGCTCAGGGATCCGATGAGCCTCCCGCGCTGATCGTAATGACCTACGAGCCTGCTGGTGCGCCGCAGAAGCCGGTACTCGGCTTGGTCGGGAAGGGAATTACCTTCGACACGGGGGGGATCTCCATCAAACCGGCCGACGGCATGGAGAAGATGAAGTACGACATGGCCGGTGGCGCCACGATGATTGGCGCGATGCGCGCTATCGCCCTGCTCAAGCCGAAGGTGAAGGTAATCGGCATTGTTTGCGCGACCGAAAACATGCCGTCGGGAAAGGCCCAGAAGCCGGGAGACGTCCAGATCGCAATGTCAGGCAAATCGATCGAGATCATTAACACCGATGCGGAAGGTAGACTGGTGTTGGCCGACGGTCTCTACTACGCGCGGCAACTCGGCTGCACACATCTGATCGACGCAGCAACTCTCACCGGCGCAGTCGTGGTTGCCCTCGGATACAACAACGCTGGAATCTTCGCGAATGATGACGACATGTACAACCGTTTCCACGCGGCCAACGCCAAGGCTGGCGAAAAGATGTGGCGTATGCCGCTGGATGACGAATACAAAGAGCAGATCCGATCATCGATCGCTGATATTGTCAACTCCGGCGGACGATGGGGCGGGGCAGTCACAGCCGCCATGTTCCTGAAAGAGTTCGCTGAGGAGACGCCGTGGATTCATCTGGACATCGCGGGTACGGCCTGGATGGAGGAGCAGAAGCCCTGGATCGCGAAAGGCCCATCGGGAATCGCGTTGCGCAGCCTTGTGGAATTTGTGAAGAGCTTTGCGTAACAACGGCTCAACGGCCTTCGCGAGTGCGTGCCAGGGAAGACACATTGTCAATCGTGCAGTTCTGTGGGGTGCTTTCTCTAACGTACCGTCAACGTTGAGGGAAATAGAAGCGATTGCTATAATCGAGAGCGTTCCACGCGCACTCCGTTAGGCTTCAATCGGTCCTCCCGCCAAACGGGCTGAAGCGGAGAGTTCCAGCAAAGCTCCGCCAGCGGCTCTGGAAACGTGGCCAGGTAGCTCAGGTGGTAGAGCGCAGCCCTGAAAAGGCTGGCGTCGGCGGTTCAACTCCGTCCCTGGCCACCATTATTATCAGGTCCGGCCCGGAGACATGGGTAACAGAATGTACCGGCTACATGGGTAACACTTTTGGGCCGAAGGGATTTTCTAGCGGTTCCAAAACTCTGGTCTCCAAATCGAAGTAGCCCAGATCATACTCCATAAAACTGACCA
>DATEHP010000077.1:0-11565 GCA_035279505.1 Candidatus Sulfotelmatobacter sp.
CGGTTGACGGGACGCCCCGGCCTTGTCGACCGCGCCCGGACTCTTGAGGTTGCTGCTGCGCATACGCCGATGTGGCGGCAAAGGAAACTGCCACGAGGAAAAATACGACGATTGCTTTCATGTCCATGTCCAGACCCTTAACAGCAAAGTATTAGCGCGACTCCGTCGCGAAGTTCTCCAATGCAGGACGCAAGGAAACGCTACGGCAACGCATACGCAGCCACGACGTCGCCGCTGCTTTGACTAAAGGCTCCGCCGGTCGCGACGATCACGATGTACTGTTTCCCGTCTTTACCCATATAGGTCATGGGAGTATCTCCGCCGGCAGCTTCCAGTGTGGTATCCCACAGCATTTTTCCGGTCTTGGCCTCGAATGCCCGGAAATGCTGGTCGGGAGTCGCGGCAATAAGGAGCAGTCCGCCCGCCGTGGTTATCGCTCCTCCCATATTCAGCGAGCCGGTATTGTGCACACCCTTGGCTTCGAGCTCGGGAATCGTGCCGAAAGGGTGGCGCCAGGCGTATTCGCCAGTATCGAGATTGAGCGCAACCAATTCGCCCCAAGGCGGCTGTTGGCACGGCCAGCCAGTCTTCGGATCGGCAAAGCGGTCGTAAGAACCGCCAATCGGACCTCTGCGCTCGTAAGGTGTTTGCGAGCCCGGCTTGGTCGGAACCATCTGACCAAGATCCGCATAATCGTTCACGTTATAAAATACATAGTTCAATTGCGGGTCGTAGGTGCCGCCCTGCCAGTCAGAGCCACCCCATGTTCCCGGAAATACAATGGACGGCTTCAAACCATAGCGCGTGAATGGACCGTCGTTATGCATGCCGGGGTATTCTTCGAACAACGCCTCACAGGCCTGCTGGTGCTCCGGCGTTACGGTTGAGATTTCGTCCTTGGTAAAACTCGTGCGCGACAGCGGCGGAGGCTTGAGGGGCCACGGCTCAGTTTTTTGGGAGTTGTCCTCGCCCGGTACGTCGCTTGGGGGAATTGGACGTTCTTCCACGCCGTAGACCGGTTTTCCGGTGCGGCGGTCCAAGATGAACACCAGACCCGCCTTGGAGGTGACAACTACGACCGGGATGGTCTCCGTCCCGCGGTGAACGGACGCGAGGATCGGAGCCGATTCAAGATCCCAATCCCACGTGTCGTGATGCACGAGTTGAAAATGCCACTTCTTTTTTCCGGTGACGGCATCCAGCGAGAGCAGCGTGTCGCTATAAAGATTCGCTCCTTTACGGTCCCCGCCGTATGCATCGAGCGTGGCCGCGCCGGTTGGAACGAATACAGAACCAGTTTCCTGGTCAACGCTGAGAAATCCCCACGCATTCGTACCTGAGCGATCTTTCCAGGAATCCGGCGTCTCCCATGTTTCATTCCCCGGCTCGCCCGCATGGGGCACGTCGTGAAACTGCCAAAGGAGCTCGCCTGTAACAACGTCCCATCCACGCGTGTCGCCTGCTGGTCCGTGGCTCGGGGACTCCTGCACCCGAATACCGGTGATGACGACATTTTTATAGATCGAAGGCGGGGAGCTCATGCTGATTGGCGACGTGAAGCCATTCGCCACTCCCTGCTTGAAATCGACGATGCCGTTACTTCCAAACCCGTCCGCTGGCCTGCCAGTCTTCGCGTCCAACGCGATCAGCGAGCCGCTTGTAGTCCCAAATACAATGCGAGGCCCTAACTTGCGACTGGCATCACCGGGCCAGTAAGCGACGCCGCGAGTGGACGCGTTATCGTTATTGCTCAGTTCGTATTCCCAGATCTGCTTGCCGGTGGTGGCGTCCAGCGCGACCACTCGGTTGAACGGCGTGGGAAGATACACGACACCGTCTACCATGATCGGCGTCGCCTCACTGCGACGTGCTCGTCCCCTTCCGAATCCCCGTCCCGCACGCTGTGCACCCCCCGCAGCAGCAGCTCCGGCGCCAGGAACAGGCGGATTTATCGGGGGAGCAGGCGGAGTCGACTGAGCATTCGAAGGGGCCGCGGCCGCAGAAGCTGTGGGCGCCTCGGCATCTGCCGGTGTCTCATGATAGGTCCAGGCCCGCTGTAACTTGCTTACGTTCTCCACATTGATCTGCGTGAGAGGTGAGAAACGAGTGCTTCCCCCATCGTGGCCATACATCGGCCAATCATCCGAGGTCTTCGCTGCCGGTGCTTTTGCATTCGAACCCTGTCCAAAACAGGCCATAGCCGTACATACGACCAAATAAGGAAGCACTCTCCTGGTCCGCCTGCACAGACTTGTCATTCCGCCCCCCCCAGCCAACTAGTAGCGTGATGCGATCTCCGGATTCTATGACCAGTTCCGGTGAAGCTTTGCGGCTATTGCGGCCCAATGCATCCAGCCGAGCAGATGGCACCCGGTTGAGCCTGCGTCTTGGTGTAGACCTCTTTAAATGTCTGGTGTCGTGCTGGTATATCGCGCGTTGTGGTGATCGTCAGAGTCTTTCCGTCCGGGGAGAGCGACCACGTCTCTTTGATCTTGAGGATGGCATTGCCCGGCATTCCGCCAAACGGCTCCGCGGTGTCAATCACCAGCGAATCACCCTCCAGATGCGCCGTATCTTCCGCCTTCTGTATCCCGGTATCGGTGGGCCGCGTGTGAGCCTTACCGTCCAGAGTGTATTTGCGCGCAATTTCGTTCGACTGACCTACCTGCAAGGTTTTCGCGTCCTGCTCCACAGTCAGCGTAACCTCGCCGCCGCCTCTTCCACCTCGTCCACTTCCGCCCCCGCCAGCTGCTCCGCGAGTAACCCAATACATTTGATTCGGCATCGGGTCACTGCCTGTGGAGTTTCGAATCCAAGATCCGCTAAAGTCCGGCGGGGCAGCCATCGCCAGAGTCGGCAATAAAATCATCCCAAGCACCAAGGCGTGTTTTTTCATGTCGATGTTCTCGTCCTCATCGGTAATTCGATCTCTGTCTGGTCCTGCTCATCCGCGAACGAACATCCTGCCTCCGGCTTAGGCCTGCTGAGGCGGCTGCGTGCCGTGGATTTTGACCCCGATCCTCTCGGCAATTGCGCGGATATTGCGCTGCGCCTCCTGGTACTCCTCCGGTGAACTCAAGAACTCAACGTACATGATGGGGTCCGGAATTTTGCTGATGTGAGCGAGAAAGACTTCGTAGTCCATATTGCCAGTCCCATTCATGGCCCAGCTGAGGCCAGGAAGCATCTGGTCCCACACAAAATCCTTTGCGTGAATGTAGCCAATCATGCCATTGAGCACTTCGAAGGTCGTGTTCAGGAGTTCCGTCATGCGGAAGGCAACACCGGCGTACGCCATATTCTGGATATCGAGACCGCAATTGATGCGATCGTCGCCGACATCCTCGCGCAGACGCTTCATCGCCCAAGGATTGTTAATGGCTTCGGTGTTGACAGGCTCAATGCAGATCATCACCTTGCCGCCAGCGGTCGCCTTGCAGATGTTCTTGAGGGCGCCGACCGACCTCTCCCATGCCGCTTTGCTCCAGTTCAGCGGATGCGCCGTGTTCCGATTGGGATACATGCTGCCCGAATGCGTGAGGATCATTCTGCAACCACATGCTTCCGCGGAGTGATATGCATCGATGATATGCCTCTGCCATCTCTCGGCATCCGGATCGGGAGCGATGATGTTGCCGGCGCAGTGGATGTTGTAGAAGACAACATCGTGTGCCTTCAGCTGCGCCTTCATTTCCGTAATTTCGGAGTCAGGCATCTTCCTGCTTAACCATGCGGCAGACGCCGCCTCGCAGGCAGTCCAGCCATTGTCGCGCATCGTTTGGAACATTTTGGCGTAGTCGGTGCCTTCTCTGTTGGTGATGTCCTGGCTGTTGCTCAGGCGGATGACATTCGGCCCCGGACTAATGTCTCGCTTGACGTTGTCCGGCGGACTCCACTGATAGAGAAAGTCCTGGCCCCAGACGTCTGGTAAGCCCACCGCCTTCGGTGTCTTGCTAACTTGAGCTGCGGCAATCCCCGCTCCGGAAGTGGTCAATGCGCCAGCCGCCACGCCCGCTCCAGCGAAAAACTTACGTCTAGATATTTTCATAGTGGCTAAAACCCTCCAGGCTCATCCACTGCTCATGGTTCTACTATGGTCAATTCCGAACCTACTTCCTTCTTCGCATTCATCGTTATCATGGTCTGCATCATCTTCATGAGGTAGTCACCGCGCGGGCCGCCGAATACGTCGATGGCATAGCAGTCCTCGTCGCCGATATACGCCCCATGCTCCACGTTGCTAGGCAGGATGATCACGTCGCCCTTTTGCACCCGGTAGATCTTGCCTTGAATTATCTCGTCGCAGTAGCCTTCCAATACGATCATGATCTGTTCTTGTGGATGGCGATGCGGCGCAAAATAAGAATGGGCGTCCATCTTAAGAAAGCTAATCATCGCTTGCTCACCGACGACCAGGCGCGAGTTCGAGCCTTTTACAAGCTCCGTCGTGGGCAAATCAGCGTACCGAAGCACGCGTGCCTTGAATTCTTCCGGTGTTGCCGCTGGTTCCTTGGGCATTCTCTGAGACCTGTGCTAGTTCGAGATTTTTGTTTGGTAGAAGCGGGCAAATCGTACACACTCCTGTCCTACAGGTCAAGAGCAATTTCCCCCGTTGCTCCCCAGCTTTGTCCTTACCCGGTGGTCCAGATACGGTATACTCTCTTCGTCAATGGCTCTCTCCGAACGAAAGTTGTATGCCCCCGTGGCAAATATCTCTCGAACCAGGAGAGTCATAGACTTCATCTTCGATCACATCCGCGAAAACGACTTGTCGATCGGAGCAGCACTTCCCTCTGAGCTTCGGACCAGCACGCAGTTGAGTATCAGCAGGTCAATCGTGCGTGAAGCATTTCGATCCCTCGAACTCGCCGGAATCATCGAGAAAGGAAATGGCCGGGCCCCAAGGGTGGGCACTCTCAACAGCTCCTTCTTGACCCGTCTTCTTGTGCACGCACTCTCCACGAAACAGATCTCCGTCAGGCAGGTCCTTGCCCTACGTTCTTCGGTCGAAGTCTCTGCAGCCGAGCAGGCGGCGAAGCGGCGAACGCGATCAGAGATTCTTCGACTCCGTGAAGCGACAGCGGGCATGCGGCAGTCCATCAAAAAACCCGATGCGTTTGTCCTGCATGATCTCGACTTTCACGATCTCATCAACCGTGCGTCGGGTAATCCTCTCGTCGAGATGATCTGCGAGGCGATGCATGGGTGCATGCAGGAATCCATGCGAGTCGGTCTCCTGAAGCGAAGATCCCAGCGCGATATGCTCAAGGTCGTCGAAATTCACGAAGCAATCGCCGAGGCGATCGCGCAAAGAGACTCCGCTACAGCAGGCATGTGTATGAACAAGCACTTCGAAGATACACGGAAGGTGCTTTTCCACCTCGATGAGAATGAAGGCCCCGCTCCGTTAGAGCTGACACCTTCACGCCGAACGGACAAGGGCTAAAAGTGTACGTATCTGCCACGGGAGGGCGTCGCAATAATCTGCTCCTTGCAGACGATTTCAAGGACCCTTGCAATTTCACTACTGAGTGATCATCATTCCGTCAGACAAGCGCACAACTCCCTATCAACTGTTACCTCTTATATTCCTTAACTAGGTACTACGCTGCCACCTTTTCGTCGACTTCGATTCCCCAACTGAGCTGATCACTGATCCACGCACAGCCATTTGGTTCGGACACGCTGCCACCAACGGCACAGCCTTCTAAATAATTCTAGGAGACAAGGATGCGATCCAGCCTCATCGTGTTAGCAGTGCTTTTTCTTTTGGCGTCAGCGGCGCGCTGCCAATCATTGGCAATTAAAGGCGTGAGCGTTGCGCTTGGAGAGTCGGAAGCAAAGGCTCAGGCTGACCTTGTGGGAAGGGCTTGAAATTAAATTTGATCACAGCTCATGCCAGTTTTATTGTGACTGGGAAGGTTCCAACTCACGCTGTGAAATTTACGGAGAAATCGCCTTCACATGCGGTAGGGTGTCATTTGCATCTCGATCTTGGTTGCCTGATCCTTTGCCTAATGGCGCACAGGCTGATCTCATAGTCTTCCAGCGTGTGCTTTCGTCGCTTCTAGAAGGCAAGGATGTGACGCACGCGATTCCGAAGCTCGACCATGGGGAACAACGGTGCGGCGATTCGGCTAGGCTCGCCGAGGTTACGGCGTTTGCTATATAGAATCACTGCGTGGCGGTGATTCCGCCATCTACATAAACTGTTTGCCCTGTAACGAAGTCGGATGCCGGCGAGACCAGAAAGAGTACCGCGCCCATCACATCCTGCGGCGTCCCGATCCGGCCCAACGGAATTCGATTTGCGATGCTCTCGTAGAACAAACGGTCGGAAAGCATTTTCGCCACTTGTTCTGTTTCAATAAAAGTGGGCGCCACGAGGTTTACGTTGATCTTGTTTGGCGCCCATTCGGCGGCAAGCTGTTTGCACAAAATTCCCAAGCCGCCTTTCGCCGAACAATACGCGGCGTATCCGCGTCCTCGCAATGCAAGTTGCGTTCGCACCGAACCCATATGCACTTGTTTGCCGCCCGTGCCTTGCTTGATCATTTGACGAGCAGCAGCCTGGGCCTGGAACATTGCGCCTTTAAGATTCACGTCGAGCACGTAGTCGAACGCCTGCTCAGTCGCGTCGGTGGCTTTCTCCTCACGGTTGAGCCCAACAGTGTTGACCAAAATATCTAAACGCCCAAAATGATCCACGACCTCATTGACCATCTGCTGTATCTCAGCGATCGAAATCACATCGAAGCCGCAACCGTACGCATCAAATCCGCGCGAATTGAGATCTGCCGCACACGCTTTCGCTTTATCCACATTGTGCCCGCTAATGGCAACCTTTGCGCCGAAAGCGGCCAATCCTTCGCTTATGGCTTTGCCTATTCCGCCATATCCACCGGTGACGAGCGCGATTTTCCCTTCCACGGAAAACAAATCTCGAGCTGCCGCTTTCATCTCGCTTGGCTCCTAGGCTGCGTCGCATGCAAGTCGACTGGAAAGAATGAATGCGCCGAAATCAAAATTGCGAGACTAATTCGCAATATTTGCCTATCGATTCGGGAATGACGGATGCCACATTCGTCCGGTAGAGTCTTTCTCATATGCCATTCCACCGGGATAGCTGACCAATTCCATCTGCATACCCCAGGGCGTCAAAAAGTAGATCCACGTTCGCCCTGCATTGGGTCCACTTGCCCTGATAGATGGCTCGCCGAGAACTGTGACCGATTTCGATTTGAGATAGGCCAGCGCCTTATTGAAATCCTCGACGTAGATCCCTATATGGTGTCCGCCGATATCACTGTTTTTCGGCATCTCACGACGTTGATCGGGAGACTTGTATTCAAAAAGCTCCAAGTTGATCCCGTTTTTGCATCTGAGAAATCGAATTTTTGCGATTTCCGCGCGCGGATGAACATTCAAATGCGTTTTCATCCAATCATCATCGGACAGGATTGGACCTAGCGGATAGAACGGAGTGCAACCAATCACGTCTACGAAGAACCGAGTAGCTTCCTCAACGTCGGGCACAGTGACGCCAAAATGATCTGTTCCCGTGAGGCTGGGAATGCCGCCAGAGCCATTCTCCCGGTTGCTTGTTTGGGGGTCATTCGGATGGGACTCCAAAGGATGAATGGCAATCTTCATGTATGGAAATAATGGCAGCGAGGCGAGGACCCTTTGCAACTCGTTCGCATCCTGGGCATGCCAGATGCCCCAGTTAGCCCGACGACCGGGAATCCGCCACAGCCGTTTTAATACACCCGCGCTCGCCAGTTCGCGAGCGCGCCCGGCTTCGCGGGTGCGCAGCTCAGTTTCCACGGACGGGCCGCCGTCTATGGGCCCGACTTCCATTTGAACTAAGAATTCCAACCGTCACCCAACTCGTTTTGCAACGGCTTTTTCCGCTACACGATGCACTGCGTTGGCGATCTGTGAGGCGTTGGGAATCAGGGCACGCATGAGCACAGAGGACGCAGGAATTCGCACGTTCGGCGCGCCCACTCTCGCAATCTGCAATGGAATACCTGGGAATACTTCGTGCAGCCGTGCTACAACCTCGGCGCCGAAGCCACCAGTGATGTTCGCTTCGTGTGCGACAACAGCACGATATCCGGCGTTCGCGACCGCTTGGAACAGAGCCTCTTCATCGAGCGGCGAAAGCCAACGGAGATCCAGCACTGCCACGTCAAGGTTATCTTGTTTCAGCGAATCGGCAGCCTCCAGCGAGGGCCCCAGCATAGTTCCCCATGTGATGATGACGGCATCCCGTCCGCTACCGTACAGACGCGCGTGGCCGATGGGCTCTGCGGAAGAGTTCAAGTCTACGTTGCCGCTGCTTTGGTATAGGGACCTTGCTTCAAATATCACGCACGGATCGTCACAGGCCACAGCGGCTCGCAAAATTGAATAAGCGTCCTGCGGCGTACCCGCTACAGCAACACGAAGTCCAGGAATGTGCGCGAGCAACGCTTCGAGGCTCTGTGAGTGCTGCGCGCACGAACCGGGGGTAGCTCCCTGTTGCGTGCGGACGACAATCGGGGCAGCGGTGCGCCCTCGTGTAATGTAGCGGACGTTTGCGGCTTGATTAATCAACTGATCCAACGCCACTAAGCTGAAATCGGCCCACATAATTTCAACCACGGGCTTCATGCCCATGATCGCGGCACCGACGGCCGATCCCAGAATCGCGCTTTCCGAGATGGGAGTATCGAAGACCCGCGACGGCCCGAACTTCTTCTGGAGTCCTCGACTTGCTCCGAAAATGCCGCCCGCCAACCCGACGTCCTCGCCATATACAAGTACTTCAGAACAGCTGGAAAGTTCTGCGTCCAATGCGGAGTTCACGGCCTGAATGTACGACATCTTCTTTACATCGCTCGAACTAGGAACCGGAGATTCCGGCTTTGAGGTAGGTGCCCAAACATGGTCTTTTGCCGTTTCGGGATCGGGCTCGGCAGACTCGAGCGCGCTCGTCGCGACTCGCGACAGCTGTTCCTGCACTTCTAGGCCAAGGGCTTCGAATTCCCGCGATGTGATTTCGCCGTCCCGGATGAGTTTTTCTGAAAATAGAGTTATGGGGTCTCGAGCGGCTGCCTGATCCTTATCCTCTTTCGGACGATAGTGCTCGATATCGCGATTGTAATGTCCCCAAAGGCGCGGCACTCGGCATTCAATCAGAACAGGTCCTTCGCCCTGCCTGGCTCGCGCGGCGGCTTGGTGCACCGTCTCCCTAATCGTAACCGGATCTGTTCCATCGACCGTCACTCCTGGCATCCCGTAAGCGCTCGCCCGCGATGCGATTCGCTGCGTTTTGAATGTCAAAGACGTAGGAGTCATCTCTGACCAGCCGTTGTTCTCGCAGACAATCAGGATCGGCAGACTCCGAGCAGCGGCGAACGCCATTCCCTCATGGGTTGCGCCTTGGTTGAAAGCTCCATCGCCGAGCGAGACTATGACGATGTTGCCGTTTGCCTTTGCAACATTGGCCATTGCAATGCCACACGCGATCGGCAAACCTGCCCCAACAATTGAGTTTTCCCCGATGAAGCGAGCATGCGGGGCCATCATGTATGCGGACCCGCCGCGGCCTCCATTTACACCGACTTGGCGATGGCAAATTTCGCCGAAGATCTCTGCTAAAGAAAGGCCCGATGCCACAGCCCAGCCATGGCCGCGGTACGTGGCTACAATCTGATCTGTCGGCAACAGGGCAGCGAGAGCGCCTACCGGAACAGCTTCCTGTCCGGCGCAGAGGTGGACCGATCCCAGTATTTTCGGCGGCGTCGACACGCTCAGATCGCGCGCCTGCTGTTCGAGCTGGCGAATAACCATCATATTTCGCAACAGCTGTACTTTTGAGACTTCGGGTTCGAGAGTGGGGGGGCTTAACACTTCCACGTGCATTGCTCCTTGCCGCAGCTTTGGGTAGGGCGTCGATAGATATATATAATCGATTCTATCGCAATGCAATGAAATTCGGCCCAGCCTACGAGGATCGCCCTTCGTTGATCCTATTTAGGCCAGGCGGCAGCAGACATATGCGTGGACGGACTAGGGGATACGGCAGGTGTTGGCTCTGAGAAAGCCAATTCGGCGAGATCGGAGATATGGCTTCGCATCGCAGCTTCTGCTGCTGCGCCATCACGAGACATCAAGGCTTCTAGCACAACGGTATGCCTCTCAGCTAGTTCCAGGAGGGGCCTATGCGTGACGGACACCGTCAAGAACGTCGTTGTGGCTAGACGGAGGGACTGCCACAGTTGCTTCAATACGCGGTTTCCTGATAGTTCGACAATACGCGCATGGAATTCAATGTCTGCCTGAATCGTGGTGTGTTTATCTCCACGCTCTGAGGCGTCGCGCATTACCTCAATCAGCTCTCGCAGTTTCCCTACATCCTCCTCTGAAATTCGTGTGGCCGCCGCACGAGCTGCGACACCTTCTAAGGCCGCGCGAATGGGGTAAATTTCAGCCCAGTCCTCGGGTGAGACGCGACGCACGGTTGCGCCCCGGAACGCAGAGGTCACCACAAAACCCAGCAATTCAAGGTCGCGAAGGGCCTCACGGACCGGAGTTTGGCTTAGACCAAGCTCCTTGGCCACCCGGGTTTCCACAATCCGTTCACCCGGCTGCAATCTACCGGACAGGATATCCTCCATGAGACGTTCCCGAACTTCGTCACGAAGCACGCGTCTCTCTATCATCCTAGTAGACTGATGCTGCGCCGCATCCGCCCCCAATACCTTCATTCCACTGCCTCCCTTCAAACATTATAAATACTATTTTCTATGAGATGCAGCAAAATATACAGAAACTTGTAAAACTTCAGCGATTATATATTATTTAGCTAGATAGAACGTCGTACGCTTCTCGACCTCAGCTAGCTCCGCTCCTTAAGACACACACGAACCCAGACGTTGGGCCGAGTCGACGATCCATTCTGAGTACCGGCCGATGGCTGGCGCCCACCAGAATTCGCATACAGGTCGATTCGAAATACCAAATGGTCGGAATGTTTGTCCCCTGCGGTCGCTTCGAGGAGATGGGGATTATCGATCGACCACCACGCACCTCCGCCTTGTCCTCCCGGCAGCAGCTGAAAGCCGGGTGGTATCTGCCGCGTGCTCATGTCTGAGGCTCCGCCGTCGCTGGCGGCCTGAATAGACAACTGATTATACGAATCGTCGATCTGAATGCCTGCGGGAAGCGCGAGCTGTCTGGTCACCTTCACGTCCTGGTATCTGCCATGCGGTGCTGTCGCCGTGACCTCACCCAAATCCCTAAAGCCGGAGGGGCACTGCCCGGAAGCACCAAGAGCGACTGAAAACATGGCCAGCACTATGCCGATCGCCGCGCGGCTGATTATCTGAGATCGACATCCCATATCTTTTCTCTCGTGGATACTCCTTCGGGACCTACTACTTCGAGTACCACATCGTAGTCAGCGCCGCGCGAATATTGATGAATCGGGTTGTTCTCCGTTGATGTAGCTCCGTCACCGAAGTCCCATTTCCATGCCGTCACTTCGCCTGTGGACTCATCGTGAAAAGCGACCAG
>DATEHP010000078.1:0-21159 GCA_035279505.1 Candidatus Sulfotelmatobacter sp.
CTTCCGCCTTGCGCCCTGCCTCGATCTGTTTCAAGGCCCCGATCATCTCCGCTTCCGTGTGCCTGCTCTTCGACATCTTCCTTCCCCTTTCCTTCGTCCGAAATCATACTTGGACTTGTTCGGAAAGCGGGGAGCAGGTCAACACCGAATTGCTGTCCCACTCTGAATAGGATTCATAACTCCAAATATAGAAGGCCCGACCTAGACCGTCTATTCTCGGAGCCATGATGTAAGCGTTGCTGTTCCAGTGGAGAATAAGTTCTGAGTTCAAGCCTCGCCCCGGAATCTTGATCAAAGGAATTGTCACATTGAGGGCAGCACTCGCGAGATCAACGTGTTCGATGTCTTTTCCGACGGAGGAAGAAAACGGCAGGTCACCGGTCCGGTTCTGATCTGTCACCTTGGTGGGAGTTTCGTCTTGAGCAATTGTTGCGATTGACAAAGTACAGATGTTCGCACAGCCTGCCGGAGAGGCAAAGGCCTAACTGACGAAAGCAGGCGATAGCGCTCAGAATCTGGCACGAGCTCACGTTGTGGTTCCCCAAAGCACCTATTCCGGCAGCAGGTCAGGATCTATACGATCACGAACAGGAGAGCGATTGGGCTTCAATGAGATGCTGGTCAGTCCGGGGTCGCTGCAATCCAGGGTAGTGTGGTAAATCCATCGCCGCAGTGCCTTATCGTTCCTCAACGCGCTTCTGATCTGCAGTCCAAAAAAATCCCGTGTTTGTATTGACGAATCCTGGCGTGATACCACGATTGCGACCGTGCCCGTGAATCAGAATCAGTTCCTGCTCACCCATCTCCCAAACCGAGCACGCCGTTCCATACGATTTCGGCTGGGTGATATCCATGAAGATCGATTTGCATGCTGCTCTCTAAGCCTGTGACCATAAGTCGTCAGAGGCGTAACAGGATTCTTGGCGACAAGCTACATTACTTTCTTTCTGAATTCGCCCTGGACTGATAAATCGAACTCGGAAAGCAGAATATCCATGTCCACGCCAACTCCATAACCGAGTTGACGACCGATACTCCGCACGTGATCGAGCTGGGCAAAAAAACCATTCCGGACATTCCTGTTCAGGCCCCAAGGTGGGTCTTAACCTCTGCCCATCTCAGTTTTGGTTTCGTCAGTCGTTTGGCCATCCGCAGTTTCAGATTTTACTCGTGGCGGCACGTGTTGCGATTCGACGGCAGTTTGCGGTAATGCCATGGGGCGGCACTGGGAGGCCGTCGCCATGGGCAAGCAGAAGGTTAAGCCGAATTACCGTCGCCGGTTGCTGCGACTGCCGGATCTCGACCATTGCAAGAGAGCAGTTCTGAACAGCCTCGGCTCCCCCGCCTCGCGGCGTGTGTACGAGTACGCCATCGACCAGTTCATCGCGTGGTATTGCTCCGAGCCCCGGTTGGCGTTCAACCGCATCGTTGTCATGCGCTATCGCATGCACCTGGAATCGCGGCACCTGGCCGCCAACACGATCAACCAACAGCTTGCGGCCGTGCGTCGCCTGGCCCACGAGGCCGCGGATGCCGGTTTGCTCAGTCCCGAGTTGGCCGCCGGGATTAGTCGGGTCAGGGGAGTCAAGCAGCTCGGATTCCGGTCCGGCAACTGGTTGGCGCGGAGCAGAGTTCGGAAGTGCTCAAGCACGCCTGCGGCGAGAGTATGCGCGAGAAGCGCGACTACGCGATGCTGGCCATGCTGTTCGGTTGCGGCTTTCGCAGGTCGGAACTGGTCGGTCTAGAGTTGGACGACATCCAGAAGCGCCAGGGCACTGGGCGGTGGTGGATCTGATTGGCAAGGGGCGGCCACATTCGGACTGTGCCTATTCCCGGATGGGTCAAAGCTGCTCTCGACCAGTGGACATGCGCAGCCAACGTCACCGAGGGCAAAATCTTTCGCAGGGTGGCCAGACTGGGAAAAGTGTGGGGCAAGGGTTTATCGCAGAACGTTGTTTGGTACGTGGTCAGAGGCTGCTGCCAAAAGGGCCGGCTTGGAGCACATAGCGCCACACGATCTGCGGAGAACCTGCGCGAAACTATGCCATGACAGCGGAGGCGAGCTAGAGCAGATTCAGTTCTTGCTGGGACATGCGTCTGTGCAAACGACCGAGCGGTATCTGGGATGCAAGCAGAACCTCGGAAGCCGGGACGCAGGAACTCGGGAGAGAGCGAGCCGCAGCTGCACATCAGCAAAGAAGGAGATCCCTATCTGGTTCGCCTAGAGGGATTCTCTGCCTGTAATTTAGACTGAGGCTCTCCCGCATGTGAACCCCAGATTCGTTCGCGTTCTTGGAACTGACCTGAGCAAAGCCCACGGCCTCCATGAGCATCAATAGAACCGCCCAAAATGCCCAACCGCTCACCTTTCTCATTATTCCCTCCGTCCTAGACGATACGGAGATGCCAACGGCGATGTTCCCGTCTGACGCATTTTGAGTGAAATCGCGATATTCCGACAGTTAATGGCATGTTCCGGTGCCGGAATCAGTGAACGTTTTTCGAGCCTCCGGCACGAACTCCCAGTCGTAGCTCCTAGCGTGTAGCGTGAGTTTCAGGACTCCGAAGGTGTCTGCTTGCCGTACTTCACTGTTAGGTTTCGTTTCGCCGAACCTGCGATGTGAG
Source organism: Candidatus Sulfotelmatobacter sp. (assembly GCA_035279505.1). Lineage (GTDB taxonomy): Bacteria > Acidobacteriota > Terriglobia > Terriglobales > Acidobacteriaceae > Sulfotelmatobacter. The sequence goes on from DATEHP010000078.1 coordinate 2,626, forward strand.
TTCTTGCCGCCTGTACCCACGACAAATTCCCGAATCCCATGCTCTAAATCAATCTTACCGTTGGGGTCTTGCAGCGCGAACCGCTCATAGTCGTGATCGTGCCCGTTGATGACGACATCTGCGCCACTGTGATACAGAATGTCCCAGAGTGGCTTCACTTCTGGATCGTTGCCATGCGCCAGCCCTGAGCTAAACCGAGGTTTGTGAAAATACGCCAGAGTGCAAGTCTTTGGGTGCTTTGCCAAATCCTGCTGCAACCACTTTCCTTGCTCCGAATCCGTGCCGCATCCACCAACCTGAATGCACTCGCTGTTTAGGGCGATGATGTGCCATCCTCCCAATTCGTAACTGTAGTAGGCCTTTTTCGGATCACCCGCCAGATCACCGAAAAAACGCACGTACCCCGATGCTCCATCGCTATGATACTCGTGGTTGCCCGGAGCAGGGCGAGTGCGGTCTTTGAATCGCCCCCAAGTTGGCCCGTAACACTTGGCGAACTGCTCGTCGGAGCCGTCCGGGTATGCGAGGTCTCCAACGGCGAAAACCATCCCGGGAATCGCTTCAATCAGCTTGGCTGTCGCTTCTGCGCCACTGAGGTCGTCACAACTTGCAATGTCTCCGGCTCCGACCAAAACAGCATCCTTCTGTGCAACCGCCGCAGCAGAGAAAAATAACGTCAAAACAGGAACCAATGCATACACCCGCAACATCTTCATCCAAAGTCCTCCGCATATGCACAATACATCTTTAGTGTTAAGGGAACCTGAAGGAATGTGATGAATGTCGAAAACAGATGAGATGAGTTCTTCATGTCTTCTGTAGGCACAACGGCCTATGAAAACGGGTTACGCTGTGAGAGCCGTGGACGTATGCGGTCGTCAGCCTTAATGGAGCCCAAGGGCCCGCGGATGAGTTTGACCCTGGATGCCTTTGAGAACAATAGACTGTCGCCTTCTCTTTGGAGAAGAGCACGCGAGGGAGATTTTCGCGATATGCGCATCCTTACGTCTTACAGCAGAGGGAATTAATTAGTTCCGCCAGTGTCTGCCAGTGCCCGAGGATGCGGTCGGCGTCGGTCCGCGCGGATGTCCGCTGCTTTTGACGTTGTTGCGAAGACAACCACCAGGAGCGGATGCGATATCCGATCTGGAGTTTTACTTGTGGTCGACGAACTCTTTGAGATGTTTGGCAACCGCTTCAGCCATTGATTGTTCGTTCTTTCTCCCGCCTCTCTGTTTGTTGACAGCGTAAGCCCACATCATCTTGCTCGGCCGCGCGACGCGCGGAACCCTAGTCTTGGATGATCGTCTTTTTCAACCCGGCCATGGCAAGTTCAATGACATAGGATATCTGGTCGTTTCTTGTCCAACTGCCAGGGGAAGGATGATCGGCTGCGGCTCGCAGCCGGGCTAAAAACGCTTTCTGCGCGGCGAGTGGCAAAACCTTTGCCGCGGTCCAACCAGTCGCCAAGCCCCTGTTGTAAGCATTCATCGCAATGACGTTTAACTCGTAGACCGCCGAGACTCGAGGGGTCCGCCGCTCGAATAGACCGCGGACCTGCAATGGGTTCCAGCCTAGCAGGCCCATCACGAAGCCTTCAGCGAATCCGGTGCGGGAATTCCAATTCCTCACATCCTCGCGAGCGGCGGCATAGCCGGATCCGAGCGCCACGAACACGCCTGCCATGGTAACGATAGGCAGTCCGGCAGTTAATGCCAAGCCTCCGGCCGCCTCGCCACCTGCGATCAATCCACCGTGAGTCGCGTCATACAACTCCAAAATTCCCGCATAATACCGTTCGAGCATTCCGGCTCTGGACAGTACCGCTAGTTTATATAGCTCGGAGACCGGACCGAGCGATGCAAGCCACTTTGCTGTTATCGAATCGATCTCCATATCAGAGTACCTCCTGTAGACTGGTTTGCTTTTGTTCCACGGCTCTGCGGCAACGCCGCGCTGTACACACTTTCCGACATGCAGCTAGAATTTCCGCTCTGTTTCTATACAGCGCAAAGGGCCGGCGGATCTGATCATTGCCCAAAAGAAAGGAAATGGACCACGCTCGGGAGAACTACACGGTGTATCCGGGTATCGGCGATGCGGGACTGTGTCCGTTTAAGTTCAATACGACCGCTGCCGCCAAGCGCAATCGATGGATCGGGTGGGGAACGTTCAGCGACAACCCGCATGTGAGATTGATCCTTGTTCTTCCCATACCTATACGTGGACCAGGTTCAGATCGTCTCCGATCCTTGAAGCTGTCCGGTCAGCTCTAAGAACCGGATTTTGCCGCCATCTGGCGCTGGACGAAGGGATTATTCGGGAGCTTGTGGTCCCACTGCCGCCATATTTCCGCTCGTCGAGCTTCCAACGCGGAAGCTCGGTCACGCTGCCCGGCGCGACGATACAGCGAAGCGGCAGAGTCGCAGATTGCGGACAAGCGCACAGCGTCTTCAGCATTAAACTCCGGATCAGCCTCTGTTGGCTGGAGCTGGGTTAGCAGTTTTTCATACATCTCTATCCCTCGGGACAAGCGGCCGTTCTGCGCCTCATAGTCCGCAAGTGCACGGACACTCCCCTCCGTGTCCGAGCCGAGGCTTATATGATCTGCTGGATAGAACTTAAACTGCCTCAATAGCTGGAAGACCAGATCGAGTCTTTGACGCGCCTCGCCACCTCGGCCCAACTTCCGCAATGGATAACTGGAGCCAGCCAGCACGTTCACCTCATATCGCTGTAGATGGAGGTCGCCGGTGACTTCGTTTAAGTGACGCAGGGTGTGGTCGTAGACATCGAGAGCCGCATGGGGGTCCGAGTGACGCAGGATATTTCCCAAGGCTATTCCCGCTGTCCCGAGGTTGCCTCTGTAGCCGTGATCGTTTGGGTCACGGTGTACGAATGCGTCCGCGATTTCGAAAGCGCGCTTCAGGGTCTTCACTGCTTCTTGGGGTCTCCCTAGATTTGCGGAGGTATCTTCGCCGAGGATTCTTCCCTGATAAACCAGGGCCAGCTGGAAATAATGGGTCTGTATTCCTTGCGACATCCAGTCTGGACCGGGGTCAAGAAGTCTTACGGACTGCTGAATGGTGCTCAGCGCCTGATCGAGGTCGCCGCGCTTCCTGAGAATCTCCGCCGAGATGCGCAGGAAATTTCCTTTCAGCGCCGGCTGGTTGAGAGTCCCGGCAATTTCGCTGGCGCGCTTGCAGAGACGCAGGGATTCATTGAGTTCGTCCTCGGTGCTGAACTGGTCGGCCACATTCAGATAAGTGTTGAGTATGGCGTAAGATTCGGCCTCATCGCCGTTGCCAGCATTAAACCTCTCCAGCCATTCTGATGATTGCTTGGCAAGCTCAAGGGCTCCGCCGGAGTCGTCTCTGAAACGCGCCAGGATCATTCGATCATGAGCAATCTGTGCCGCACGCAGCATCGCCATGCGGTTGCCCGGTTGTGCTTTTAGCGCCGACTGCACAAATCCTTCCGCAATCCGAAGGCTCTGTTCGGCCTGATCCATCTGGCCTAGCGTGGGCGCGATGGGCACTCCTTGTACTCGTGCCACGTTCATGTAGGCATTCCCGATTTCCAGAGAGAGCCCAGCATCTCCGCGAACGTCTGCGGCCATGCGGCGCAGGTAATCCAGCGATGTGTCGACGATTAACTGCCTGGTCTTGGTGCTTCCCGGCAACTCGCGTGCCTGCGCATCGATGTCAAACAGTTTGTTTGCCAGCTCGCGGACATCCTGGAAACGTTTTTGGGCGATCGTCCGCTGCCGGTTGGCTACGTACAGACCTGCCGCAAGACTGGCGAGTACGAGCACTGCCGCCAACACGGGGACCTGATAGCGCCGCAGGAATTTGCGCCCGCGATACCAGACGCTGGGGGGATGTGCCATGACCGGCTCACGACTCAAATACCGTCCGATGTCAGCCGCCAATTCAGAAGGCGTTCCATAGCGGCCCCCCCGATCCCTTTCGGTCGCCTTCATCGTTATCCAGTCAAGATCGCCTCGCAAAAGATTCACCAGCTCGCGGGGTTTGGTCCCGCGCGCTTCGGCTGTCGCCGACGAGGTTTGCCGGTCGGAACTCACTTTTGTGCTCGGACGAGGCGGGTCCTGCTCTCGCACCAGCCGTAGCATCTCGTCAATGGATTGCTCTTTCCCAGGCTTGGATTGGAAAGGCAGGCATCCAGACAGCAAAACGTAAAGCACAACACCCAGCGAATAGACATCGGTGCGCGTGTCCACATCGAAACTAGTGTGATCGCATTGCTCCGGGCTCATATACCCCGGTGTGCCGACAAAACCTCCCGCACTGGTGTAGAGCGTTTCCCCAGGTATCTGCGGGCTGGTTGCTTTGGCCAACCCGAAATCGATGATGCGAGGAACAGGTTTACCGTCAACCTCCTGCACCAGGATGTTTGCAGGCTTCAGGTCGCGATGAATGATGGCCTTTTGATGGGCGTGTTGTACTCCTTCGCAGACCTTGATCAATAGCTCGAGTCTTTCTCGAATGTTGAGTTTGTTCTTGTCGCAGTAATCTGTGATAGGCAATCCGCGGACGAACTCCATCACGAAATAGGGTTGCCCGTCGGGAGTTGCTCCCGCGTCGAAGACCTTGGCAATCGATGGATGATCCATAATCGCCAACGACTGGCGCTCCAATTGAAAGCGCTTTAGCAAGCCATCGTCGTACAAGCCGACTTTGATCAGCTTCAGCGCGATCTGCCGTCGCACCGGCGCGATCTGCTCTGCCAGCCACACCTGTCCCATGCCACCTCGCCCGATTTCCTCCACCAGGCGGTAGTTTCCAATAACCCGGTTGGCCAGCGTCCCGGGAAGATCTTCTGGTGTAAGATCAAGAATTTCAGGAGCGGGGGCAGACAGGAATTGGCTGCCTGCTTCTTCGTGGGAGTCTATGAGTGACTGTATTTCAGCGCGTAGTGCGCCATCTCCTCCGCACGCTGATTCGAGATAAGCCGCCCGCTGCTCCGGGGCCAGATGGAGGGCGTCCTCCAGGATCTGCTTGGTCCGTTCCCATCGTTCTATGCTCAGATTGCTCATACCGCGCTACTTCTGGAGATCTGCCGATGTAGCCATGCCCGGGCCGCTGTCCAGTCGCGCTGCACCGTGGCCGGACCAATTTTCAGCGCCGCAGAAATCTCCTCCAGAGAGAGCCCCGCAAAGAAACGCAGTTCCACCACCCGACTCTGCCGCGCATCGATCTTTGCTAGTTCCCGCAGCGCATCATCCAAAGCGACGACGTCCACTGCCTTCCGCCGAGACACCATCATGGCCTCGTCTAGAGACAGTTTGCAGATGCTGGCCCCGCGTTTTGCCGCGCCATGACGGCGGGCATAGTCGACAAGAATCTGGCGCATGAGCTGAGCTGCGATGGCGAAAAAATGAGCGCGGCTCTCCCACTGCGGAACTTTCAATCCGACAAGACGAACGTACGCTTCATGGACCAGATTGGCGCTTTGTAGGGTGTGATCGCGCCGTTCGTCCCGCAGTTGAAAGTGAGCCAGGCGGCGCAATTCCTTGTACACGAGCGGAACCAGAGCGTCGAGTGCGTTGCGATCCCCGCCCCGCCACCCTTGCAGAAGCTGCGTGACTTCGTTGGGAGGCTCGTGCCCCATAACGAATCCCTCCCCATCAGCGACCTTGGGCGCCTAGCGTACCCATTCCCGATTCGGCTGTCAATCACGCCACCCGGAGAAGTCAGCAAATTATGACCGTCGGCATCATTTTCTCGGTTAGTGATTAAATCCGCAGCGCATTTGCGCTATAGAGAGCAGAACGGAAAGCACGAGGGGAAACGGAGACTTCAACTTCGATTCGATTAAGAGCAAGGCAAACAAACGTCCACAACTCAACACTCGTTTCACGAGGGTGAGGATTAGAAGTAAGGAGTAGAACGAATATGCCTATCGAACGGATGCCGCGCACACCGTTGCCTGTTACTTTCAGCCACATCCCGAAAAGCCGGGTAAAGTTCGCTGGCTCACTCGTGCTCCTCTCTAGGCGGCCATGTGGCCTTAGCGCACCAATTCCGGTTTCGACTGTCAATGGACCGGCCTCCACAGAGGCAGGCTCCGAACTCCCCATGGAAAGAATTGCGCCTTCTGATGATCAAATCCGCCGAGTCTTTGCGCTGTTAGTGAACAGAACGGGCAAGCAGGGCAGCTCGAGCCCTGACGAGCACGGAGAGTTAGCGCGCTGATCCGCTTGCTGCAAACTTCAAGACAGGAGGAGCACTTAGATGGCCGACTACTACCACGATTACATTAGCAAAGACATGGCTGACTTTACACTGGACGCACTGATGGACACGATCAGGGCCAGCCAGAAGGGGCGGGCTCATCACGAGCGGAGAGGCTTTGACAACGACGCCGTCATACGGATGATCAAGCTGTGGAAGAAGGCGAGCGTCCTCAGGCTAGGGTACCTCGAAGACGATTGGATCTTCTACCGCTTCAAGCGCGAACCCGCGAAACTTGCCGCGAACCGAAAGCGCTCCGACGTACTGTGGTACGCCCTGTCGGATTTCCAGCTGAATGTGGAGAACCGCGACTACTACCACCGGGCGCGCCAAGCCATGCTGGATTTCGTATGGGACTACCACTCGAAAATCACGGATGTGGATCAGAATACGGACTTTATCAGCAAGGTCAATCTGATGATCTCAGCGGGGCTAGCGGGGCTGGCAAACGAAGCGTACTTCCCCGCGGAATCGCACAGTTAGGTTGCAAAAATTCGCAGATGGATAGAAAGCGCCGTTGGAGCGGGGAGATTACCTACTTCCGTCGACTCCTTTTCCCATCAGAAGGGTTCCGAGTCAGTACTAGGCCCTGATTACTGGGGTCCTTTGCGCTCGGAACCGGGACGCCGTAACCATCCATCCACATGGCGTCCGTTGTACCCGTTGCTCCCGGATCGAGATGGAACGGAGTGACAGCGGAATCGTCTCCGCCGCCATCTCCACTGACTGAAAAAGTAAACTGTCCGGGCCCACTCGAAGAGACACCGAGCTTTACTGCATACTTTGAAGCAGCTCTTCTCAGAAAGGCAAAAAATGCCTTCCCCTGCCTTGCCCTAGGCACAACGGTTGGTATTAGAGCGACCGTATCCGCTTCTAGTCACCGGACTTCGCCAGTAAGTTCACCCTCTTAATTGAAGTCTCTTCACACTTCCAGTGCGAGCCGTACCTGCGACGTCAATCTATTCCGGATAGCATAGCCTCTGTCACTTGGCTCTTATAGAGGTTATGGTGCGGCCTGCAGAGTAACCGCGGGGTCTTCATCGCATCCAAATGCAGCAAGCGCGAATCGGGCCCCCAAGATGGCTTGAACGTGTTCGGTCGTGTGAACGAAGTCCCAGAAAAGATACTGGCTCGGGTCTCCGCACGTCATGTTCGAAGACGGGTCGTAGCATTGGTCGGTGACGTTTGTCAGGCCGAAGGTGTCTGGATGGGCCCTCATCTCCTCAAACAGTTTGAAGGTGTCAAAATACAGAACTCCTCTGGGTAGAGACGCAAGGAGTTTCTGATTGAAGTACATGCTTAAAGAGGTCGCTAGTGCGACCGTCTGAGGCCCTTGCGAAGAGTAGTTTGGCGTCATGCCCATGTCGAACAAGCCTGGAATTAGAATCCAGTGGGCACCTCTTTTCCGTAGATCAGTCACGATGCCCATGAGGTTTGCGACCGCTTGATCGGCTGTGGCAATTGTAAGTCCCTCACTGATGAAGTCGGGAAATCCTCCATAGACGACGAATAGCGAGTGGCGAAGCATGTCGTGCGGGATCGATGCGATCGTACTGTTATAAGCAGTCGTGATCCCTGGTAGGCCAAGCGATCCGACCTGCTGGGGTGTTCCTCCATCGATCAGATTCCCAAGGCCCGTCGTGGCGGCGGCATAGGCGTAGTCGAGCAACGGCACTTCCAGAATTGCTGCCATGTCCTCGATGGCGACGGGACCGTTCGAGTTCCTTCCCTGCCAATACGGGGGATCGGGAAAACCGATCAGCTTGAAGATGTTTGCCATTGTCGGCCAAACTGTCGCTGTACACGATGATTTGTGAGCGGTCGTTCTGGCCGGCCAGCGTGGTTGCCTTGAACTTGTGGCTGAGGTTTTCTTGTGCGGATAATTGAAGTGTGATTCCCACCGCGGCGACCAGTATCTTGACCGCAACACGGGCCAACTTCGTGGTGTGCATAGACACTCCTTCTTTTCGGAAGTTACGTTTTGACTCCGACTCACGGGAAACGCGTGAAGGCAGCTTCAATCTGCGTGGCGCAATTCACCGAATTCTTGAGCACCGCCACTCCCTCTCCCACGTGAGTTCTACCTTTCGTGCTCCGCTAAAGGAAGCAACTGCGTTTCCCACCCGTTACCACGGAGCCAACACATGCCATATTCCCGCAACCGATACAAGGACTTCACAAGTTCTTTGTTGGTTCCACCGCAAGCTGTTGATTTCCCGACGGCCACACTGCACGGGTTCCCTTAAGTTGGCTAACGGTAGGCGCGTGTAGAAGCGTGATAAACTTTCGGCTCATCACGGCGGCAACGCCATGCAGCGATCCCACAGTAACGTCCGACTACTAAAGTTCGGGATCTTCGAGCTTGATCTCGAGTCACGTGAGCTACGCAAATCGGGAATGCGGCTGAAGATGGCCGGGCAGCCTCTTCAGGTTCTTGAGGTTCTGCTGTTACGGTCCGGCGAAGTAGTGACTAAAGACGACTTGCGCCAACAGATTTGGGGGAATGACACGTTCGTCGACCACGAGCTGGCACTCAAAAAAGCAGTGAATCGGCTAAGAGTGGTGTTAGGGGACTCAGCTGCGAATCCTCGTTTTATCGAGACGCTTCCGCGACAAGGGTACCGCTTTCTTTTGCCCGTATCCGGCAACGGTACATCTCAGAATCCGCTCAGCGGGATACGCAGCACAGGACCAGGTATACCCGGCGTAGCAGAGTCCTCGTCGGTGGTGGAGTCGCCAGGCTCACCCCTAGAGTCCGCGGAATCGCATATTGTGGGAAGACGCATATTCCGTAGGGGGTTAACAATTGGCCTTTTGGGATCTTTCGCTGCATTGGTTATCGCGTCCGTCGAACTACATTATCTGAGGACTGCTGCGCCACTTGTCGCAGAGCGCCTCATCACAGCAAATCCAACAGAAGCGCCAATAACCGGAGCTGTCGTTTCCCCAGACGGAAAATCCATAGCCTATTCCGACACTACGGGCGTTTACCTTCGGCAAATTGAAAGCGGCGAAACCCACGCCTTGCAGTTGCCGAAAGGATTCGATGCTGTTCCCACAAGCTGGTTCCCGGATGGAATGCATCTACTGTTGACATCCGGACCTCTTGCTCGCGGAGTACCCAGTCTCTGGAGAGTATAGATTTTGGGCGGAGAACCGAAGCGCTTGCTGGAAAACGCGAGCGAGGGAGTGGTTTCACCTAATGGTTTGAAGATTGCATTTCTGCGAGGCAATGAAGACCTGCGTGAAGTATGGGTTTCTGGGAGCGACGGCAGCTCCGCCGCACGGCTTGCAATCGTTGAATTGACCGAGAATGGCAGAAGTAACAACCAACCTTGGAACGGCATTCGCGATTATGCGGGAGGTTTTGTTTCGCGGCCCGCGTGGTCTGCAAACGGCAAGCGCATAGCCTACATTCGCGGATTTTGGGAGGGTGCTCCGAATCCTGTCGACGAGTCCTATTCACTCATCGAAACCGTTGACGCCAATGGGGGAACGGCGAAGCCCGTGGCGCGTTCGGCAGAGCTCCTGCCAGCGCTTTTTTGGGCTGCTGATGGACGTATTTTGTATGCTCACCAAACCAATAGAGCCTCTGAACGCGGTGACTATGGAGTGTGGTCGGTAAAGGTAAACCCGCACTCGGGAGAAATTGAGCAGAGTCCTCAACCACTCAGCGTCGGAGTGGGGCGGATCGGCGGAATAAGCGTGGCTGGCGATGGCAAACGGCTGGTTCTGTGGAGAGCTAACGGCCAGCCCCAGGCTTTCCTTGCGGAGATTGATCACCAAACCCGGCAGCTTAGAATAGTTCGTCGCATCACTCTTGACCAGAACGCCAACGTAGTTTCGACTTGGACCGCCGACAGCCACGCGGTTCTGTTTGTCTCGAATCGCAGCGGAACCTGGAAACTCTTTCGTCAGGCGATCGATCAAGTCGCTCCGGATGTTTTGGTAGACGGACGAAGCCTCTTCTTGCCTCGGCTTTCTCCAGACGGTACAAAAATTCTCTACCTAACCGGCTACGATGCCAATCTTCCGAAGCGTACGGTCCAGGTAATGCAGGTTCCGCTTCGGGGTGACGCTCCGCAGATGTTGTTGCAAAAGCCTGCGATCATCAATATCCAATGTGCACGCAGCCCGTCCCAGCTATGCTTGCTTACAACTCTGGTTGGAGGTTTAGCAAAATTCTTTTCCTTCGATTCTCAGAATGGTGAGAATAGGGAGTTGTTCAGCTATCAAGTGACCGACAATCCTAACTGGAGCCTGTCGCCGGATGGATTGCAGCTCGCCTTGAACCTGCCTCCCGGTGCTCCGACGATCAGCTTCATGAGTCTAAACGACAAGAAAGTCCACCAGGTCCAGGTGAAGGGCTCAGCCCGAATCTCTGCCCTTGATTGGGCCGGAGATAATAGAAACGTATTTGCGGCTGGTATAACTACGGGTGGGATACCTGCGATTTGGGACGTGGAGTCCGGCGGCAACAGCCAAATTGTTCTCTACGGCGATAGGCAAACCCATTTCTGGTGGGCGATTCCTTCGCCTGATGGCCGCTACCTCGCGGTGGAGAAAGTCACGGGGGAAAACAACGTGTGGATGGCGGAGAACTTCTGATCCCGCCTGATCATGATTGACTTTGGACCAGGGCTTCGAGAGTCAAGTAAGTGATACCCCCAGATGGGTTAGCACACAAGAAGTTAATATTGTGCGTCATGTTCCCTATCACCTCGGTTCCGCTCTAAATAGGGTGGTAATTCTGACTACCGAAACGGATCAGGTTCAAGGGGCGCAGCACAACATCCCCTAAGTTCCCGCAAGAGATTCCGGCGAGTCTCCTTTGATCGAAGATCCGACCTTATTCTTGCTTCGGTTTCGGATTTTCCTGACTAGTTTTTTCCCGTCGAGCACTTGTGCTCGTTGAACGCTGCCTTGAGGTTGTGGCAGGGATTCAATCGGATTCAGCAATCATCTGCCGGTACCGGACCATTGCTGAGGTGGCGTCGCCGGCTTCGAGAAGGGGTTTGATTCTGTCAGCGATCACACGGTCCCGCGGTTTCTCAGCGCTCGTGATAAACCTATAGATTCCATAACGGGCGTCGTCCACCACGTCATCCAGCGGATCCCCGGCCACCTTAAGGACATCACCGTTGATCACTCTTTCCCAATTCCCAAGAGAGGTGTTGGCCGGGCACTGCGAACCGGTGATCAAAGTATCCGGCCACAACAACCCTGGGATCTCCTAAATGATGATATTTTCTGCGAAGGTCACCCAAATCTGTGGGTTGCACGTCGCACCGCTCACGCGATTCAGACTGATACTTACGACGTACTGGTTGTTGTTGACGTCCAGAAATGCGCCAATGGGCAGGGGATCCACCGTGGTAAATCCTGAATAAGAGGTACCCGCCGTTGTGAAGGTACCCAGCAGGACTGGAAGGGTGGGATTACTATTTGGAACCTGAATGAACTGCGCCGAAATCGTACACTTATTCACTCCTCCTACGACCCCGTTGTCATTGCGGAAAATCAGGCCCCAAGCGTTCACGGAAAGCGGGTCAATTCTTGTTATGGCGTCGATGGGGCAATTTACATAGATGTTCCCCGAAGCGACTCCATTGAACGAGACCGTCCCAAAACTGATTTTGCGAGGCGCAGACTTAGAGTCGATGGAACAAGCCCCAGCCACTCCAACCCAACCGACAGTTCCACCTTGGGCCAGAGCCTGTATTGCACTGGCTAGTGTCAGCACCACAGCCGCGATGATCAATTTAGTTTTCATGTTAGTTTCTCCTTTTCTTTCTGAGTTCTTCCCTCGTCCTTAACAGCGCAAAGTCTCGGCGAATTTAATCGTCCACCTGGAAAAAAAATTCGGGGATTGGTAAAGTCCTGTAAGTTGCTGGTTTTTCATGAGGTGCGATTTGACATCCACGGCCGCTGTCATTACGTTGAACGGCCAGGCCCCCCGGTCGGAGGAATCTGCGGGCACAACAAGCCTGCTAGCGAGAAGTGGGGGAGCACTGGGCGAAATTTCGCCGGACTTGGCTCTCAACATCGGCGATTTTGGACTTGGGGCGGACAGTGCAGTAGTGCTTGATTACAGGCAGGAGAACCCACCTGTGATACAGCTTGTTTGGCGAAAACCGGAACCCAACACTTGGGTTCGCTGCGCTGATACGTTTGAGCAGTTTGCCGACATGCTTGGAGTAGATCAGAACGTCTCACCCCAATGATGACTGTCGAGATCAGCGTGAGCACCCAAATTTCGACTTCTTTTGATTCGATTCACATCTGAACGTTTGATAGATGAGCGCAGTTAGGATATTTCGCCAACTAAGTAGGGGACCGATCCAATTCGTGCCACGGTGGCAGGAGCTTCCCCGAAACTCCAGAGCTTTCGCGGCGTCAAGCTCCACAGCGTGTATTGGCTCCACATCCGTGATTTCCAGATGACAATAGAAGTCGAGCTAGTCAAACCCAAGGCCGAGGAGAGCGATACTGTCGCGATTGACAACTTTGCAGATGGCTGCATTAGGACAACGGCGTCTTCTGCTGACGGACGGAGATTGGTAAACCAGCAAACCCAGCGACTATTCTTGCGGAATGAATCTTACAACTGACAGATCAGGCGCTACCGCTCATCGGGGGTTAATGAGATGGTCCGTCGCCGAGTAGCCCGCATTGCCTGGGCGGTATTGTCCAGCGGTAAAGACTATCGACATCAAGCTCTGTCAGCCGCTGCAGCTTGATGGCCCTAGAAAAGACGCTAGCTTGGAAAGCACAAAACGCTTTCCACTTTTCCACCGCCACGACGACGGCGGCTAGTGGACTGTCGCAGTGAATTCGTTAGTACGTAGGCGACGGGAAGGGTCGGAGTATTTCCACTGGATGGGGCGAGCATTGGCGGAGTAGGCGTTGATGTAGCGGCGGAGTTTGCGAGCCAGGTCCGGGACTGAGGTGAAGATACCGCGGGCAATGACCTCGCGTTCGATTTTGGCAAACCAGAGCTCGACTTGGTTGAGCCACGAAGAATACGTAGGTGTGAAGTGAAACTGCACGCGGGGGATGTCGTTGGAGGAAGTCTCGAACGAGTTGTGTTTTGTGGGCCGAGAGGTTGTCGAGGATGATATGAATCTGCTGTCGCGGCGGGCACAACGAAAGCACTTCTTCGAGGAAGGCAACGAAGTCGCGACTGGTGTGGCGCGCGGCGGTTTTCCCGTGCACTCGGCCGGTCTTGGTGTCCAGCGCGGCATACAGCGAAAGCGTTCCATGCCGGTAGTACTCGAAGCCGTGACGCTCGGCACGTCCTGGCGAAAGCGGCAGAACGGGGTCGAGCCGGTGCAGAGCTTGACGTATAGGAAAAACAAAACTCTATTTCAGAAGTGGGCGATGCTAAGGATCTCCCGTTGATTGAAATGGCTCACTGTTGCGCAATCATCAGGTCATTGGAGTGGAAGTGGAGGAACGTCTGGATGACCTCAATTCGGCTTCTCGATATCGCAGGTGTCGGTCGGCTGAGCAGATATCTCCGTAGTAGTGACAATGTCGATCCACATTCCGACTGGGAATCGATGTTCGAACTCTGATTTTGTGTCGTCCGTGTCCTCGCGATGAATCTGAATAGTTTCCAGAATGAGGTTGCTTTCAATGCCCTCGATCCCGTTAGTTTGGGCTTCAGCAAATTCGCCGTCGTTGTACTGAATCTCGCCTTCTACCCTCTTGCAAACAAAGTGTCTGCCTCGTTCCATGTGCACGCCTCCTTTATATCGTTTATGCAAATTCTTCTCAATCCGTCCAAAGGATCCCGAAAACTAAAGAGCAGTCTCCCGTCGTCCGCCGACCAACCCGTCGCATGAGTCCTAAGCAACAACCGGATCTCGGCGCCCGACCCATTGCATGAGCCGGCCCGAGCTGTCTAGAAGTGGGTCTACTCCGAAAGTCCTGTAGAGAAGCCATCTCCAACTCGTCCGCGTCGGACGTGGGCGCTGTGGCTGCTTCAGCAGCAGGAAGACGGCGGCCCAAGTTCGTGCTTTGCAGCGGGGAGCCAGCAGTCCGAAATATCGCATAGCATGTCTACCGCGGTGCGGTACATGTTGCATCAGAATGGTTACGAATTCGCTGAGGGTGTAGACATTTAGGACGAAACTCTCAGCCCGAGTGTCTTTCACCCAATACTCAACCTCCTTGTCCCCGTCCTTCTTAAGCGGTGTTGAGCAACAGGCGGCCTGCGAATGTACCTTCCGTCGTGCCTCAAGAAACTGACCTTGGACCCTGGACGACTGATGAAAATATTCCAGCGGCGCTTCCACTGGTTGTGCAGCATGGCCGTAAGTTCTTCGCAAGAGAGATCCACTTTGAGTAAATTCTTCTTGCGCGCCTCGGAAATTAGTGCGAGGACGGCAAACCGCCACGCCCGCATTATCTCTTCCTGGTCGTATCCCAACCTGTTAACCCAACGGTTCTGCTGTTCTTGCAGACCTCCCTGCGAGACCAACACGTGCAGGTGAGGAACGAAGTTAAGCAGGCCCCCGAACGTCTGCTGAACGACAATGAGAATGACTCGAGCTCCGTGTCGGGCTTTTGCCCGAAGGGTTAACGCCTCAGCGCCCATGGCCGGCACGCTGTGAAGAATGTGCGGATTCGCTTGGAGAATTGGTCGGAACTCTTTTGGAATCGTAAGAGTGATCCCAACGTAGGGAACGTCTGGAAGAGTAGCGGCCAGATTTTCCTGCGACGTCTCCGTCGCCCGCTGGCCGCAGCTTGTGCAATACCTGGATTTGCAGGTATGGTAGACGAGCTTTGACTCGGTTTCGGAGGCATAGACTTCCGCACCCAGCGCCATCGTTCGACATTGAATGATCTTCAGGAAGTTCTCGCGAATGTGGGACGGGGTACTTGTATGGTCCCAGTCCTCGCGGGTGTCGATCAATATCTGTTTTATTGGATGCTCACCGAGCATTTACTGGGTCTCCGTTTCCGTGTGCGGCCCTGAACGAATTGATGAGTTCCTCAGTGACGTATATCCCCTTGCCCGGAACGCTCACGAGTCTGATGTCAATTGATCCGAATGCGCCCGACGGGCCCTGCCCGAGTGCTGGCAGATAGCTGATGAGGTCGAGGAGGTCTGTCAGCGTGAACACAGGTCTAGTGGCCTCAGAAACCTTCTGATGGCTGGAAATGACCTTTCGTGCCGTTCTTCTGATGCCTCGCTCAATATGCGACTGTCTGAGTCGCTCCAACTGCCGGACGTGCGTCTCGTGACTCCACTTCTCTGTGAGGTTTATCGAAACCTCTCCGGTGCGGGCAGCGTCCTGTACGGACGAATGTGCCTTCTCCAATATCGCTTTCACCTTGCGCACATTTCCCGTACAGACATTTGCAACTCGCGCGACCTCTCGCCGTGAATCGATTCGTTGGGCTTCAGTCAATTTTGACGAAGCCTTGCCTTGCCCGCCGGCTTGCTGGTTTAGCCGAGCCTTTTCCCGGAAATGGGGTTCCAGGTCGAGTGCTAGCTCTATCCGAATGAAATCCGTTAATCCTCGAGATCCACCATGTCTTCGAACAAGTTCCTCAAGTGATTCCTCGAGGGTGAAATCACGTTCAATGCAGTCCAGTGCACCATAGCCCTTGCGCTTCGCCAACTCCCATCGCTTGTATCCATCGATGACGAACCGTTCTCTGGTGACGACGATCGGGTAGCGAAATGCGAGTTCTCCTTGATCTTCCAACGCTGCCAGTTCTACTGCAGAGACTGAGAGATTGTGGCGAATGTAGCTGGGGTGCGGACGCAGTTCATTGACGCCGAGCCGGACGACGCTCGTGCGCTGGCCCGCGGTCGAGCCCTCAGGCTCCGCGTTATGAGGTGCATAAGGAGGTGCATACACATCTGCCGAACACCCTGATTCTGACCGATTGAGGACATCTGAGGTGACCGTAAGTGATTGATTCCGCGCAATAGGTAGGGGACGGGTTGAATTTGCTAAACCGTTGTCGGGGCGAACGCCGGTTTGACCTTTGCCTGACGGCGAGCCGAGCGGCTCCGAAGAAATTGACTCTGAACTCCGTTCGATGCGCGTGCGTTGAAAAATATTCTCCACAACAATCCCCCACAACGGAACAGCGTCCGTAGCAGTCTTTAGGGTTCCCGCCCATGCGCTGCTGTGCTGTTAAGTCGTTGAACTATGGAGAGAATTACGCTCTTTCACGGCGTAAACACGGGTTCAAATCCCGTCGGGGACGCCAATCTTTTCAACAACTTGGAGTTATGGCTTTCGACGGGGTACGGTACTGGGGCGGTAACAACGGTCAGAACTTTGAGCTCAAGACCTGCTCCGGGTGGCACAACTCGAATCTGGGTTCAGTATTCGCGCGGCGTGTGATTGAGGGTCGAAGCATGCCCCGGTGCATCTGACTTCAATCACGTCGAGAAGAAATTCAAGTGTCATTCCGTCGTACAGCATCCGAATGAGATCGTGGATTGCGCAAAAACCTAACTCTTGACAGCACCCTACTCGGATACGGCTGGATTTGTGTGCACGCTTGCTTACAAGCCGCCTGTAAATCCAAGCATGCGGGGCAAGTCAACTGAACGATAGAACTAGGAGGTAGTTCCTGCATGGGCCGACAGTGCCGCCTCCTGCCCGTTCGGGTTAGGGTAGCTTGGCCCGGACGGTGGGTCCGGAGAACTCCTGAAGTTAATTGATGTGCTCGATTAGCATCTCCCTCCCGGACTTATCGTAGAAGGTCATCGTCATCCTCCCCGTGTCTACGGTCCACTTCTCGATCCCGCTCTGCGCAAGGCCTACGGACATTTCCAAGTACGTCGTCTGGCGTTGCTCGTGCCGTCGCAGGTGGTCAAAGAAAGCCTCTCGTTGACCGGTTTCTGCAACGGCAAGTGCTTCGTGCTCCGGTGGCGAGACAACCCGCTGCCCGCACTGGGAAAAGTACTCCGAATGGCCGTCGGACAAGAAGGAATCGTACCGTTCGACGCCGAGCGCCTTCAGGGCCCGCAGATACTGCGGGAGCATCTTCGCGCTACCGAGGCGCGCATGGAGCTCATTGATCTGCTCGATTGTAAACATCACTAGTACGGACCTGGATCGGACTCCTAATCATCGTTGGTCAGTTTCGGCAATCTCCGCTCGTAACGCAGCGTTTCAACATATACCACACCCAAGCCACTAGACCTCGTTCTGACGCCCGATACTATTTTCGGCTGTATGACGAGCAATTCAGAAGTTGACTTCCCAATCACTGACAACGGGTTCGGAAGGTCGACGCAGCGATTATGAAAGGCTTTGCTGAGCTGTTAGTGAGCCAACGATGCCGTCTGTCGGGGCTGCTGTCTCGATCGAGGTGCAACGTGCGGTTTGAATTCTTTTGTGAACAGTACCCGAATAAGCCAGAAGACCATCAGCATCAGGGGCAAGATTCCGAGTAGAAGAAGTATGTGTGTTTTGCTTAACAGAGCGGGAAATAGCTGCGGGCGTGCCAAGAATAATGATGCAGTGGCAATAAAGAGCCCGAAGCACATGCGCCAGAGATGGCGGGCGATTCGCTGTGCACCGACGAGACCGCCACGCCAGAGCATACGAGCGTCCCCAACAGTAGAAATCAGAGCCACGGCAATGGGAAACCAATAGCCGCTAGGGGGAGTCCAGCCTTTGTTCCCGTGGAGCTATATGCCGCTTCTACGGCATACGCGATGCTGACAACTCCGATTGCCAGCGCAACCAGAAATGCAAGCCAATCGAAGATTCCGGTCTCACCATCTCTCCGTCTGGCGGTCACCCACGCTGTTGCCAAGAGGTAAAGGACTAGAACTCCGCCGAAAACGTTGTCCATTTCGGAGTTTCTGTACCCGAGGTAGGTTCCCGCTGCGGCGGCGACCAGCATGGATATGAAGAACACCGCTCCGGGTGCGCAGGAGCACCCTTACGGAGAGACAAAGCAAAGGCACCCGACAACAAACCTATGCTGCCGCCGCCGACATGAAGGATTCGGAACCAAGTCGGCGGAAACTAGTCATCCGCATTGGATTCTTCAAACCCCGGCTGTGGATTCGCTGCTTCTTTAGCTTGACGTTCACCGTTGACGGAAAGGCTTGAGGCGGGCGCCACTCATTCCTCCAACATTGAGGCGGGCGTCCGTCTAGTAGTGCTATGCTCTCGTAACGGGCCCGTGGGGACAATCATGTGAGCGTCGAAGACAAGAACAACCAGTTGGCGGAGTTTGAAGTTCACTCTCTTCTGAAGTCGCCAACCGTCACGATACGGGATACTTACTGCCG
>DATEHP010000079.1:0-28136 GCA_035279505.1 Candidatus Sulfotelmatobacter sp.
GCGAGTTGCTCTCCAGCAGAGCTCACCTCCGCTTCACCAGCTGAGCGTCATCCTGAAACAGAAGAGGAAGTTTGAGTAGGAAAAACTATTGAACAGCAAGTGTGCCAATTCCAAACTGTCTCAACAGAAGGGTTCACCCCACGGCAGTGTGCCGCCTGTGTGCCAAGTTTCGGAGGAGCGTTTTTGCCTCGTCGTCTCGGACAAATCGTAGCTCGCGGCCGCCAGCGCTGGCTTATCCGTGTCTTCCTCGGCCGCGACCGCGAGACCCACAGGCGGCGCTACCACAACCGCACCGTCCACGGCACCGCCCGGCGCGCCCAGGAGTATTTGACCAAGATGCTGCGCGAACGCGACCTTGGCCGCGGTCTCGAGGGATCCGAGATCACGCTCAATGAATTTCTCGATCGCTGGCTCGAAACAGCGGCGAAACCGAAACTGCGGGAGAAGAGTTATCGAAGCTACAACGGCTTGCTCGGCGGTACATTCGACCAGCACTTGGCGAAAGAATCTTGTCCACCATCACACCCCTCGATGTCCAGGCCACGTGTCAGCAGCTTGTCGATCGCGGTCTGTCGTCTCGAACTGTCCGGTATACGCATTCGGTTCTGCGCTCCGCCATGCGTCAAGCGATTCGCTGGCGGTTACTGCTTCAGGATCCGACCGGGGGCGCGCAGTTGCCGCGACTCGGACGACGCGAGATGCGAGTGCTAAGTACGGAACAATCCAGAATTTTTCTGGAAGCTGCCCTGAAGACTCATTACGGTCCGGTGTTTGCGGTTGCTATCACTACCGGTATGCGCCCGAGCGAATACCTGGCCTTGAAATGGTCGACAGACGTAGATTGGGGACGCGGCACGATGAGCGTCGTCCGTACCCTGGAGAGAACAGCAGGACACTGGCGGTTTGCTGAGACCAAGCGAGCTCGCAGCCGGCGCGTTATTAAGTTGCAGGAATGGGTGCTCGAAGTGTTGAAACAACAACGGGCCCGTTCCAGCGAACGACGCAGACGTACCGTGACCGTGCCCGAAGCAGCCGACCTGATCTTTACGACTCCCGCTGGTCGCCCGATCCACTCCGACAAGCTAGCACAACGGTTCAAGGCGATCCTGCGCCAGGCGGGCTTGCCGAACCTCCGGCTGTACGACGCCCGCCATACTGCCGCGACCTTGGCGCTTGCCGCAGGCGTTCCGCCGAAAGTTCTTTCCGAACAAATGGGGCATACAAGCGCGGCTTTTACGCTCGACACATATGCCCACGTTATGCCGCACATGCAAGCCGCGGCTGCGACTCGAGTCGAAGCGCTGCTGTTTCCCCAATCGCGATCTATATCGAAACGCAAGGCACCCCAGACTGGTGCGCTCGCGGTACGCAAGCGGGAAGCTGTGAGTTAGATCACTTCGCCAGAAGATGCATGTTCCTACACTGAAGTATTGACCCTGGAGGAAAAGCGATGCCTGAACGGAAGAATGGAACGGAACTCGCGGCGGTTGAGCCGCTCATCGTCTGCCCCAATTGCAAAAAAGAAATCAGGCTCACCGAATCGCTGGCCGCTCCTCTGGTCGAAGCAACTCGCCGCCAGTACGAACAGAAGCTTGCGGATAAAGATTCCGACGTCGCCAAGCGCGAAGCTGAAGTTCGTAAACAGGAGAAATCGCTCGACGACGCTCGGAGGACGGTCGACGACCGGATCGCGGAAGGAATCCGTAAGCAGCGCGAAAAAATCGCCAACGAGGAAGCCAGCAAAGCTCGGCTTCTCGTTTCCGACGAACTCCAGGGAAAGTCTAAAGAGCTGGCCGACCTCAAGGAGATCCTGAAGACGAAGGACGACAAGTTAGCCGAGGCCCAGACGGCACAGGCTGCACTGGTTCGAAAGCAACGCGAGCTCGATGATGCCAAACGCGAGCTCGACCTCATCGTCGAAACTCGGGTGAGTGCGCTTTCTGGATTTGATTGCGGGGGACCTGTCCGCTTTCTGTATTGGCCCGTTTATTCCTCTATTCAAACAGTTGAGCAGGTGCAACTGGTTCGACGAGCTGCGGTCGATAGTGCCATGCCAGCCCACTGAGGACAAAGCTCGTTAGGACTGCAATGGGCATGAGGAAGAACTTAACCCTGTCTGCATAGTCCAAGGACTTGAAAATGTCAATCAAGTGCCAAGTGAAGCCGCCTGGAAACCATGGTGAATCACCACGAATAAGCACCAGAGCAGCGGCAGCACATGGAAGAGCGACGACGCTCACGGCAAGCATGATCCTCGCCATTAAGGACTCATCCATTGCCATCCAGGGAACGTCCCACCCTGGGTCATCTGGCTTTAGTTTGCGAGAAAGCCGCTTGAGGTACATCACAAAATACAGCTGCACAGAGATGAGTATGAGCATTCCCCAGCGAGTAATCTGTTCGCTAGGAACCTTAACGCCGAATGCATCGAAGACATCAGTTCCCTTGGAGACCTCTCCGTTAATCTGTGTTGTCAATGTTGCAAAGTCCACGTCTTCCCTATGATGAGCTGCCTTGGCTAAGTCGGGAAACGCTGTTGCAAATGATCCAACAGCACCTCGAAAAAGGAGCGTAACACCCTTTTGGGAAAGTCTATTTCGACGAATGGAATCCACATTGAACCGAAAATCGTAATTTTCATCGTGGCCTTCTAAAACTACAGGAACTGCAGACCTGTAATCATCGTGGCAAAAGGATGAATCGAGAGTGAGGCCTACCTGTGCACGATCTCCATTTGCTTTACCAGGCGCGAGCAAGCGCACGTGGCCTACGTCGACCCAGTCCGAGTCTCGTCCGTTCTTGGCCAGCTTTATAGTTAGTGCTTTCCCATCACGATTGATGGTAAAGATACTGTCAATCACCATGGGAGTAGAAGCAATCGAATCCCACCATGTCGCAAACTCTTCCGTTGTCTTAGGAGCGAAGGACGAGTCAAGTTGAATATAGTGGCCACTATCACACTCGAACAGGTTAAGGCCAGTCAAGTGAAATAGATAGTTTGCGTGGGGTGACTGTGGCTTATCAAGCACGAGTTCTCCTTCGAGCCATTGGGTATATCCAGTGTTTGGCGTTGTCGTGGAGGAAAGAAACTCGTTGGGTGGATATACATGAGACCACAGAGTAAGAATCTCGTTTATCCGTGCCAGCTGAGCCGCGGCAGCCTTTACGTCATATTGAACGGATGACAAGAGGACAATCAGTCCAGCAGATACGGCCATCAGAGCAAAGTGCACAGTTCGCAGATGCTCCACGAAGTCTTTCGACCAGTGCTCTGGAGACGATGTCTGTTGCGAGCGAAGTAGGCGCATACCCGTCCCCCGACAGGCTGGTTTGATGGCCTAGGATTGTAGCACTGCGGGCGACCTGTTCCTTGTACGGATTACGGACTGCTCCACATCCGACCAAATCTTCCGTACCACCGTATCGCCGATAGTTGCCGGGTGAACGTCGAACACTCGTGCAATCGCTGCGAAAGTCCTGCCACGATCCCACAGGCGTCTGATCCGGCGAACCTTGGCTGGGTTGAGTTTGACTGTCCGAGTATTCCGGGTCTGCTCGGCGGCTGTGGCCCATCGGCAGTTCTTCCGACGGAGCCCACAGCAATCTCTGTGCCCGCATGAATAGCCTTTTGAGCCATCAAGACGGTTGATTGTTCTTCCGGGCGTCCGTTCACCCATCTCGCGCAAGAACGTCTTGAACGAGTCGCGCCAGCGGGGGCAAACTGTCACACCAGCGCCTCCATAAACCGGATAGTTCGAGTTACGAGGGTTCGAGCAACGATTACGCATCGCTCGCCAAGAGTTGTATGTGGAAGAATTCGAGCAACCGTGGATCAGGTTGCCCTTGTTCCATGACGTAGACATAGAGTCCTTTGAATTGGGATTGGGTGCTACAGGTCTCGTTTGCGGTTCGTCAGGTCTTTGGGTCATAGACCCAAAGACTGCGATTACCCTTTGGTGACGACGCCGTCTGAAGACTCAAGGGATGGCAATGCGGCGTTGGTTAACGGCTAAAGAGTTCTTGCTGAGTACGCGGTGGTAAAATCGGTGAGTCCCAGCAAACGCGAAAGGAGAGTGCCTTTGCCTGAACTCGTGTTTTATATCGATGTTGCTGCCGGCGAAACAGCAATGGCCGAAGAAACCCTGCGCCGTATCAAGGATGCCTCCGGTGTAGCGAAGGCGGATGTGCGGGTAGAAGAAACCGTGAGATCGTTGGGGGGGCTCGATATCGCCGCGATTACCCTGACCCTCACGGCGCTTGGCGGAGCAGCCGGGGCAACGTCGCTGCTTCTCGACAAGGTACGCGACCTGGTCAAGAGCATTCGCGGATTGCACCAGGTGCTGGTGGAAACGCCGGAGGGTCCAAAATCTCTTGATTCCGTCCGCGCCGCCGATATCGATAAGCACTAGTGGCGTGTCGCAGTGAGTTCGTTACCGCGGGTGCCGCAAGGCGACGCTGTTGAGGCCCGAAATGCTGCTGCCGCGCGCGCACCACTGCTCTCGGGTAACTCCGACGCGATGCACGAATTGGTAACGGCTTCCCCGCGACAGGCCACTAGTCGCCGTACTGATCTCAAGGACCGAGATAGGAGAAGCCGGCCCAGAAATAAGGCTCGGCCCACTCTTTTTTCCACTCGTCGCCGGGGATATGGCCGGCGGCGAAGGCGAGTTGTGCGTTATGAAGGGCCGAGGATATTTCGTCGTGTTCGTGTCGCCATCGGTGATAGAACAAGCGCATGAGAGCCGAGGTCGCCGTGTCGGGTACTTGCCAGGCGGAGGCGATCACGGCGCGACAGCCTCCCAGCAGCAAGCCGGCGGCAAGGCTCGTGGCCTCATCGGGCAGCCGAACGTCCGGAACATTGGTCTGACAGGCTGACAGCACGGTGAGAAGCAAGTGCCCTTCATTTGCGGTGAACAGATCACGCAGGCTGAAGCGCTCACCTTCCGATAGAACGAGTCCGCTAGCCAGGGGGTCTTCTGCGTCGGCCACTCCATGACATGCGGCGTGTAACCAACCCACAGAGCCGATGGCCTGACGGATCCCCTGCGAATTGATTTCTTCCTGAGGCAGAATCACGGGCTGGGGGAAGTAGCCGGCAACCTGTTGAACTTCTGACCGCGCGCCATCCAGGTCCGAACCGGCCCGGGCTGGCTGGGGAATCACCATGAACTTCGGCTCGATCTCTGGCACTTGCCGTTTCTTCGAGGCGATCAACGCACGGGCGGAGGGCACATAGCGCAGTTCCACCTTCTCACTGGCATAGTGCCAGGCACCATTCACAGAGGTCCGAGCCGCATGAAAAGGAACGAGGGCCAGGTAAGAAACTCCAATCACATAGACATGAGCATACGGGGCAAGTACATCGCCCAGAGGTTGATATAGAGCGTCCCATGCCCAGTTGCAGACAGAGTCGATAGCGGCACGGCGGGCACCGGCGGGCAAGTCGCCGGCAAATGCGGCGCGGCGAAATCGCTCGACTGGTGCGGGAGGAGAGAGAGGACAGCCAAGCAGGGGCACCGAGGTTGGTGGAGTTCCGTTCGGGAGCACGACCAGGGCGACCCCGGCTGGTTCCCCAGGGACGAGATAGATCGCGGGGGCATCGATGATCGCGGAAATCGCCGGCACCTTCGGGCTGGCGCGAAATGCGGAGAAGCCCGGGATCTGGCGGACACGTCCGACATAGGAATACAGCTCGTTGCGGGCGCGGGCACGGCTTAGTGGAGAGCCCTCCCGCTCCCGTAGTAAATTCAGGGCCTGGCGGATCGGGGCGCTGAGGTCACGATGACCGGCGGCACTCAGTTCAAAAAGTTCGCGCTCTTCGTCGGGGAACCTTTCCTGAAGAACGCGCGTCCGGATGTTCTCGACGAACTCAACGGCCTGTCCCACCTGTCCGGCGGAGGCATGAATCGGGGCAGCGACTGCGGTCGCCCTGGCCAGTCGGGGCAGCCACAACATCTTGTAGGCGTCTTCGATCTGATTGTCGATGGCCTGTTGTAAGATATCCCACACGAACTTCGATGGACGCACGGCGTCTTCGGGACGACCGGATGCGACCGCGACACGCGTGAGGGCTTCTGCCGCCGGCAGAGCGATCCATGCGTTTCTATTCCTGAGGTGCAGGACGTCAAGGTACGCTGCTTGCGTGTCTTCGGCTAGCGCGAACGCGAAGCGCGCAGGGGCTGAGGAAGGCCACTCCTCGATTGCGGCGCGGCACAACTCCTTGGCGGCTTGAAGCTCGCGGGCGCTTTTGAAGAGACGCGCGGCTGAGAGGTGTACCAGACCGAGTTCAGCCAACCACTGTGCGCGGAGCACTGGGTAGACTGGGATGCGGGACAATTCGGTTTCGGGATCTACCACGTTCCTGAGCAACGCGGCTGCATGGTTCAGATCATCCAATGCATGATCACAACCAACCACTTCCGCGCGGTGCCTGAGGCAGTTGGCGAGAGCGACCATGGCCGTGACGTCGGGCTGCAACGAGATGCTGTGTTCCAGACGTTCAACCGCTTCCGCCAACAAAGTTGGCTTCCCGCCGAGTTGGAATCGCAGAAACGCGACACAGGCAATCACCGTTTCGGCCCGGATTGCGGTGGCATCGGGTAATCCCTTTTCCTGACCGAGCGTGAGGGCGTCGGTAGCATAGCGATGGGCTTCGTCAAGATCGAAGACATCGAGACGAAATTTAAAGCGCTCCAGATGAGACCATGCGCAGAAGGTCATAGTGTCGAGTAGAGTTCGAGCAGGTGGAAAGAGCCGAACCGGGTTCCTTCCGGCCGCAATCATCACGTAGTAGCCCTGGTCGATGATCGCATCGAGCTGGTCGATGTCCTCGCCAGCTGCGGCCGCCCAGAGTGACACGGTCGCGGCATCCCCAAAAACGGCTAGTGCCGCCCCCTCGTCCGGCGCGACAGAGTTGACCTTCTTCCTGAGTTCCTCTGCCTGCCGGGCCAGCGATTCGACTACTTCCTGCTCAATTTCTCCCACTTCACTCCATTCGCCAGTTCCTGAAAAGCCTGTGCAACACCGACTTCCTGGCATCGTTCAAACAGTGCCTGACGGAGAAGTAAGTCCCGGAGCGTAACCAGTTGAATCCGCGTCCGAGCGCGTTCGATGAAGGGTTGGAACATCGCGCCCACGACGAGGCATCGAGGCGGCTGCAAGAGGTCGGGACGAGACTCGAGGAAGCGCCGCTGGGCTGCAGAATCGGGTTGCTGGATGAAATCCCCTATGAAGGTATTGACAGCCTCGTTCATGCCGGTGTCTTCTTTTTCCGGGCCGTTAATGCTGGCTGCCGAGACGATCAAAGATATCCACTTATACTTGCTCTCTGCATTGGTATCGGCGACGGAGATCGCCTCGTGATGGCGCCGTTTGATGTATGCCGCGGCGAGCTCGCCAGCCAGATCGGGATATTGGCTAAGAACCTGCCGTTGATCTTCTGGAGTTTGAGTCCGGACGAGATCGTTGATTGCGAGTTCGAAAAAGCCTTCCTGCACTCCGAGTTCGCGAAAAGTGCGCAGCAAGCCAAGCCGGAATTCACAACTTTGGGCGGTATCGACATGACCGAGTTGTCGCAATCGCTTGATCGCCTCGCTCAGATAGTCGGCAACGTGGGAGCCGAGCAGCGACGGATTCGCAGCGACAATATCCCGCGCCGCGGTGAGGCTACTGGACTGCATGAAGCGATCGAGGTCCTCCCGAAGTCGCACCTCCGTTTCGACGTCCAGATTTTGTTCATCGTCGGGTGCCATGTCTCCTCTCGACAAATTCACGTTGGCCTGAAGGATAGAACCGGCCGCAGCCGTGATCCGTTAGCTAGTGTAGCCCTGCTTGCAAGTCCACATCCCTCGCGCAGGATACGAAGAATTCACATTCCACATGCGTTCCATTCTCCCCTACTTCAGCGGTGAGTGCTGTGAATTTGCATTCAGAAGCGCCACGAGGTAGCTAATTTCGTCAACATCTTCGGGGCAGAGAATCCCCGCCCCAAGTTGGGACAAAGTGACAAAACACGCAAGAACTTGCGACATATCGTC
This sequence comes from Candidatus Sulfotelmatobacter sp., assembly GCA_035279505.1. Classification (GTDB taxonomy): domain Bacteria; phylum Acidobacteriota; class Terriglobia; order Terriglobales; family Acidobacteriaceae; genus Sulfotelmatobacter. The sequence continues at coordinate 8,037 of DATEHP010000079.1, forward strand.
GTAGGCTTCGACAGCGATCTTGCGTAGTCTTCTAGAGTGCTCATTCAGGGCGGTTCTTAGCTCGGCTAGTGTCTTGTGGAGTTCCGCGCCGTGTAAGTGGCCGACTTTGGTGCAGACTTCTCGTATGTGATCTTCGAGCCGACGATCGGACACGTGGCCAGACTTCTACAGCACCTTCGTAGGGTGCCATACAGTTTTCAGTGTACGGCTGAGGAACATCTTGTACATAGAGCGCCCGATGGAAATGTGGTTGAAACAATCCACCACAACATTTTTCTGCAATCCGAGGGCGCTGCCATCGTCACGGCTACACAAGACCTTAGTAAACATGTCGTGTACGCCAATGCCTTCAGTGCGCCTAACCCGGTGAAGCGGCAAGGAGTACCGCTATCGTGGATATTTGCAAAGTCGGCGTGCAGAAACGTATTCCAACCGACGTCGAAGTAGTCACCCGCAAGACCGCCCTCCTGGTGGCCCTCCGACAGACTGGCCGCGTGCATATCAACGTCATGGGTTTTCCTGTGACGCCGCGGCAAGAACCGGCTACAACGCCTACGACAACTTCTTGCTCAGCAATCATCGGCCGCAATGTAATGCGCCCATGTCTCGTAAATGACGTTTCCTTGATTGAGGATGAATGCGCCTTGACCCGTCACCGAACCGCATCGACGATGTATTCGTTGGAACCGGCGCGGCCTGGTACTTCTCATCGGGCGCCCGATCCGAATGGCGCTTCCTCAATCGAATGCCGGAGCATGCAAGTGAGCTCCTTTTCGGCGACTTCGACGGCGACGGGCGTACGGACGTGATCGCCCTGCACGCCGGGAACATCGATATATCCTGGGGAGCCCTCTCGTCGTGGCAGACGATCTTCTTCTTCCTCGACGGGTACTCCTGCCGGTACAGGCTTGTCGACTTTCTTTGACGGGCGGCTCGATTCCACCTGAGCAGTAATTGTGCTGTTCGTGGGTGCCGGATCGGTGTTCAGAATGGTTCCAGGAGGGAGCATGAAGTTGAACACAGTCGACGTCAGATCGAAGCCGCTCAGCGTGCCCGCCTAATAGAGCGAGCGCACAAGATTCTCCACGTCCCCTTGAGAAACTGTTTGGGGAGGTGGTCCAGCCAGAATCTGGGAGCCTTGAAAAGTGGAGGTGATCTTACCAGATGGAAAGTATTGGCACATTACGTTATTGAGATTAGTGTCCGACATGGCGGAGGTAAGCGCTTGATCGATAGATTGTACGTCCGTCGATTGCCAAGCCCACGCGATTCTCTGATGCCCGGGACCGAGGAATTCGCGACCGTGAAAACCGACGCCGCAGTTTTTCTCAATCACGCCCCAACTATTCTTGATGTACCCATCAGGTGGATCACTACGCTTCCGCAAGTCCATCATCCACATCTCTAGACACGTCTGCTTAAACAACTCACGGAACCACCTCACAATACGTCACAGATTCCTCCCGCGATCCGACGAGATCAGCCAATCTAGCTACGTCCGGCGCAGCTGTAGGTTTCCGTATCTATCGATTTCGCAATCCACGAGCAATTCTCCATCCTTCTAATTCTGACCCTTTGGCCAGCAACCAGGGAAACTTATCATGAAGGAAAAGGATTTAGTTCAGTTTGGGTGCAAGATAGGCTGGGTGCAAATTGTGGCGTTTTGAGTCTGGTCGGCTTTAGCTCGCGAGCGCAGGGCTGCTCAAACCTCCGAGAATCCGACTTGTGGACCGGAATAGCCCGCTTTTTTACCTTTCAGAGCCAGCATTAGGATTGTCGAAGATCGTCAGCCAATTCGAAAAATTCAAAATCTTGGCTTTTGCTCGAGCGCCGAGAGTACGATTTCTGGCGCAAAGCCAGTATCGGCAATGATCGCTCTTATCCATTCTTGGAAATCATTGGAAGCCGATGGACTTACCACTACTCTCTCGAGGAATGAAAGGTCAACTCCAATGCGGACACCAGCAGGCATCGCGATATTGACATTCAGCTGTTTCAGCCCCGCTCTCAAGGGACCAGCGGTCAGCACCTGCCGGGAGCTCTCGGAGTGATAGTCGGGAGGGAAGCAGTGATATACGATGCGATACTCCTTTTCATGCTGATATTCAGCTCGCTTGCGGAAATAGGCATTGATCGGACCGAGATAATCAAATGAATCCGCTGTGTAGTCCAGGTACTCCACGCAACCCACGTCCACTCGGCCGCGACGCGGTCTGACAAGCGATGACACGAGCTTGCCAGCAATTGTCTGGATAGCGACACCTGGTTCGTCGCGCAAGTAGAGTTTCCACATGGCTACAGATTCGTGCGGATTCATGTGCCAGCAATTCGCAAAGAAAAAGTGGTTCAGAAACTCTCTGTCGACTGGCATAGGGTAAATCTCCTGCGTAACTGCGTTTGCCGGTATCGAGCCTTCGAAGGGCTCGCCAAACAGATCCACTCGACAAAAATAGAGGCTGCAGGTTGTGAGAAGGTCTCTGAACTTCCGCCGATCTAAATAGCGCCAGAGCACGGTGGAATCTTCGGCAGCTTCAGTCGTGGCCGGGTCTTGGAAAACCGAAGCGATTGGAGAGAATCCAGTCCGTCTGGACGCCTCGGACAGCGCACCGTACATTTTGTCTAGCTCAGCTTTCACTTGCCTTGCAGCAGGACCTGCCGGCGCTTGAGCCCAGACATTCAGAAGGGCCATCCAGCCGTTGTGAACATCTTGAAACGCCCCTGTCATTTCCTCACCGAGGATTGCGCTACGGCTCTCAACCGTTTGCTGGAAATTCTTTGCTTCCTCCGTTGATTGATTCTGAAAGTCAATCGCCTTGCTCATCAGTGCATCCAATAAAACCTGCTTGCGGCCCGCGATCGCCTGCGCTACTCCATGTGTTATGCGCAGAAGTATTGTTAATGTTGGTTCCCACAGCTGGAGGGCCCTCCAACAGGCATTGAGCGCTTCAGCACGGCGTAATTCCTGAGAGTTGTCTCCACGACCTGGTTGCCAATCGTTCATGATCATTGGATTGCTGTCCTGGAGAGCCAAACGAGTAAGGCCTGACCCAAGGAAAGGAGAATGTGGCTCGTTGGACTCTTGATGCTTTCGCAGCCTCATTTTCCCTACAATTGTTGAAAAAATCGAGTCAGATTTACCCGCTGGGGCCGGCTGCCCGGAAACGGGCTTCTGATCGGCTCTCCGAAGGTCACTTATGAAACAATTTCGGGTAACGAACCTTGTTGTTGATGACTTGGACGGAAACCAGGGGCTCTCGTAAAGTGACGAAAAGACTTAGTTCTGTTTGGGTGCAAGAAAGTTGGGTGCAACGTGCGCTCATTGCCCATCAACCGGTTGCCCCAGGGCGGCCTTAATACTGATAACATCTTGGGCGTTCGCTCTTATGCCTTGGCTGCGAGGGCTTTGCTGCCAACGGTCGCGCGTGTATTCTCTTCGATTTGCCGTTGGCAGAGAATCTGTTGAGCCTGTAGCTTCAATTGGAATGCCTTCTCGCGCCCACGATTCACCCCGATTGCAACGGCCACCAAGGTGAGAGTTCCGATCACGCCCCACTCCTGTACTTGCAAATTGGAGTGGCTTGCAGCCAGAACGCCGATGATTGAAAGAACGAACACCACTGTCCCATACATTGCTGCCGTGCTGAAGATGATCCATCGCGCACGCGAGTAGAGATCGTCCGCGAACTGCTGCAAGATGCTGGAATCGTACTGGGTAGGAGTCATGCTGGTAGTCTCGTGCCGCTATGGTTTGCCGGGCAAAATTACAAGGGTCACTTCGAGATGCCGACTCAACGTCGGTTTCTGAACCAAGGACGAGAAAAAAGGGACGCGAGAAAACCTATGCGCGCTTTCGGCCGCTGAAGCTATTCCTCGTATTCGTGAAATCGGTGAGAACAATCGTATCCTTCTCAGTCAGCTTTGGGTAAACCGAAGTGTTATCCACCACATGTCGCCTAGCACATTCGGTAGCGGATGAAAACGCGTGACGTCAGCGAACAGGGGCGTGAGAAGAACCACCCAGCGGGAGTGAGACGGCACGTTCGAAGTGTCAAGGTCTTGCCGCAAAGTCGCAAATAGCTGTCAAACGGACGAGCCGACCAGAGCCGTAGGCTTGCTCAACTTTGACAGAAGTTCGTCTCTGCTCTTGGCCTCAATTCCCTCGCCCTCCGCCATCTGTTGCTCGCGCTTCTGGAGTTCCTCGAGACGCCCCGCTGTAAACAGTTCAGCGGGAACCAGCTTGAGTCCTCGGCCAACGAACGAGTTGCCAGTGATTGTGATTTCCAATACGTCTCCTTCAGCCAAGTTCAATAACCGAAGAACTTTTGCGGGCAGCGTCACTTGTCGTCGTGCGGCCACCTTAAGTCTAAATCTTTCAGGCATTTAAGATCTCCTTGCAAATAGGCGGCGGCCTCTTTCGCTCTCAGGCCACTTTTCCTTTTATCTTCAACATTTCCTTGCGCAGGTCCTTGGCATTCTCCAACTTGACCTGCTTACCGGCCTTGATTTGAGCCTCGCGGGTCTTCAATTTTTGAAGCACGGCGGGCGTGAACAAATTCGAACGCATACGTCGCTCGTACCTCCTTTCTATGGGCGTCTCAATCCGCCATTGGCGATTCAAAGCAAATACTCCGTCTGCCCGGTCTAACGTCCTTCAGACTATCTGATGCACTATGAGCACGCAAATTACCAAAGTCATTGTAAAATTAGATATTTATACTAACCTCCCGTGGATTTACTACGGGATATTCAGTAGAACTGATTTTATGAATTGGCAAATCTTCGTAGCAATAGCGGAGATTGTCAACTAAAAACGGCTGGGGGGGGTTAAATAGCTGATTCCTGATGTTTTAATTGCCAGTCTCGATGGCCAATACAACTATTTTCTCCACAACTGTGGAAACCACCGACCAAAAGCCCGACCTGTACTCCAACTTCCAATAGACAACTGCCATGGCCGGAAGCTCAAAAGCGTAATAAGGCTCGTGCACGGTGCACTCGGCCAGCAAGTCGGGATCGAGAGGCCCTTTTTGCAGACGCTCTAAGAACTCGCCCAGCTCTTGTCTAGTATCAGGGGAGAATCCCTCCCACTCATTGGGGAAATCGGGATAAAACCTAAGTGTGGCAATCCCGTCGGAAGTCGGCATTATCACCTCGTAGGCTGCACCCCTTTTTCTCTCTCAGGGCCGGCAGCTCTTTCACCAAGAAATCAGCGATACCAAGAGTCTCCAGAGTTGCCTCTGGAGCGTCCTGTTCACGCTCTTGCAGCAAGGCGAGTAAGTGGGAAGAAAACAACTGTGTCGATTCAGTTTGTGCGATCATGATTTATCCTCAGCTTTTCAGTAATTCAGTATATCAGCTAATCAGTATCACTGAATGGCGGAACCATGTCAAGCCCCTTTGTTCCCATTGTTTTCAATCCGTTACCGCTACAGAATTTCAGCCAATCTCGCTAAAAATAGAAATCCGAAGCCAATAGCCAAACCGATAGCCCCTATTAGGGCTCGTCTCGCCGAGAGACGGATGAAAGCTCGCTCGATGTCCTTATGGTCCGTAATCAAAACGCCCTCGACTTCTACCTTGAGGTGCACCAGTTCGGGCGACTTGAGGGTATTCGCCATCTGTTGAATTTTCAAAAACTGTTCATGTTGTCGAGCCGCTTCGAGAGCGAGGACGATGCCCCCAATGAAGGTCACTGTGTCACCGGCAAGGCCCAGCCATGAAGCCAGTGAATGGAATGCCTCGATTGACACGCGCGTTCTCCCGTCTGAAAGCAGCTCTATTGAGTCGCTCGGCCGTTTCTACACGGTCGACGAAATACTACGGGGCCACAACTTACCTTGACATCGAGGGCCGTTAGCGATGGGGACGCAAAAATAACAACAATGTTCAGTTCAGTCAATGCCAAAAAGCGACTTACATAGAAGCACCCCGCCGTCCGGAGCATTAACCTCACGCTGACAGCTAGGTTCAATAACTGCCCAACGTTGTGACTTCCACCCAAGTAATAGATGCAATCGAATGCCAACTTCACCTCAAGGCATATGTCGCAAGTGCTTGAGACGTGCTGTTGCCAACGTCTACTGTGCCGAGCATCAGGACGCGCAGCGTGAGGATAAGTGAATGTTCGATCGCAGTCGTGCCGATGATCCAATATTCTTAGGGTTTCGATCCGACTGAGATGTCGGTGATGGTTTTCATTCTTCAGACTTACCGTTCAAATCAATTTATCTGTGTGACGGGTGCGGCGGCAAGCGCCTGTTGAATGAACCCGGTTGCAGCGGGCGGCCAGCGCTTCCGGGCGGCCGCGGTTGGAGCTTAGGGCCCGATCGCGGATAAGGCCTTTACAGGGTCAATAGATGCGGCGGCATTGTAGAATTTCGAACTACTTCGAACAAACGGTGTAGCAAGAATCGATGTCCACTTGCGCTGTGATAAAAACGTGAAGGATTCGCGCGATGAACAGCAAAGGTCTTAATGCCGTTCGGGTGCAAAGAAGTTTCAGCCGGCGACGTGCGAAAAAGCCGATCGAGCCTTTCTATGGGCTCGTGTCGGCGGTGCTCGCGCACTTCGCACGCAAATCGACTGGCATTACAACCATCTTTTATCCTTGCCCTCCACTGCGACCCAATGCAAGATTGGCCTTGGCACTCCTCCACGGCGATGTCTATGGACGCATAGGGATGACTTGGCCTATACCTATGCATTTCTCCTAGCTAGCACATGCCTGATTGCAGTCGAGTGACTTGCTGTCACGCAGATGCTGGTAATCCTCGTGAAAGGCACTCACGTCAAGATTCTTGGATTCAAGCATCTCTAGTGCGAGAGGAATGCCCATCAATCACCTCTTTGTCAGATTGCGGCGACCTAGTGTGGTGCGGTCTCGTGAAGCATCCTGGAGTTCCAATTCATAGAAGGACAATTAAGCCGAGTACCGCATTCGAGTAATAGGCGCCGCGACCCAAGTTCAAATAGCCACCCGCAAATCGCAGACTATTATACGGAACCGCACAAACTTTGGACACGTAGGAATCCGCCGTTTTCTAATCCGAGTTGCACCAGGAATCTAGGAATCTCGCTATTGATCTGTTCCGATTTTAGGGACGAACGAGCGCCGAGTTATCCATTTTCGCGTTTCGTAACAGGGTTGTTCAGACACGCCGCCCCACACACGGGTTACAGATCGATGAAGTTGTCAAATAAAGCTATTTATATCAATCTGTTGTGGATAGTATCGTCGACAGGACATTCCATTTTCGTAACAAAACGCTTACCGGGAAGGGTATGTTGTGTTCCTCGATTACTTTATCTGACGATTTCGGCGGTCGGAAGAAAGAAGCTACTTGAGCTTCTCATCGGGGGGCTTCTACTCGCCGATTTATCCATAAAATTGATGTGTGCTTCAACGCCGTAGCAATCTCCAGGCGGTTATTCCTGTTGTTCGGAAATGATCCCCTGAGACCCGGCGCAAGTGGGGTTGCTCAGGGAGGCGTTCGTAATGGTGAACTACGCCGCAGGCCCACACTCTGGTTGTAAAATTCCGATAGTGAATCAGGAGGAAGACAGGATGCGTGTTATGAGCCTGGCTGCTGTTATTGTCGCGTCTCTGCCTCTGTGGTCTTTTCCGCAGGCGGCCGCGCAGGCGCCATCGTTGACCAAGGTTACGCCTTCAGGCAGAACGGATCTCACCAGCAACAGCGTCCTCGTAACCCTGACCGGGGCCGGTTTTACGGACGACGCGACAATCGCGTTTGATCCCGCTGGAGTCATGACTGCCTCAGGCTGGAACCAGACTGGCGGTGTCTCTGCCACGGTTACATTCACCCTAGCGAATCCCAAAACATCCGTCCCAACGGTGGATGTGTGGGTGCAGACGGCCAACGGGCCGAGCGCGAAGGTCCCGTTCAGTACAGGTGTGTTGACGAACATTTGTCTGGAATCTCTTCAAACGGGAGGATGCCAGCTCAGATGGGAAATTGAGGCGACCGGCGTAACAGGTAACAGCAATCAGAGTAATAACAGCACTGCTTCAAACATTCTCGTTACCTTGGATTATCAATGGCATAGCCCAAAGAATCGAATTCAAAAGGAGCTTCTCCGGAACGCGGGTGCTAGCTCACCAACTGATTCTTGGACGGATCATCTGTCTGTGCACGCAAATGTCAAGAGTGGCTATACGCAGGTTGTCGCTGCCAATAACGTCCAAGTCGCACCGAACACAAGTGGTGGGACATCCGGGTGCTCGACTACTTGTACGATAGCCGTTCCACAGCAGGCATTTGTAGCTGAGGTCGGTGGCAGGCTGGGTTGGACGACGGGTGTTAACGGACAAGGAACTTTCGGTGAATTTGGGTTGGGCGCTCATGGCTCGTTCGAGTACTTGATTCCAAAAAACCAAATCGTCCAGAGCGGCGGATTGACGTACATTGACCTGAGCTCAGCTAATTCTAACAACGCGGTGGGCTTCTACGAAGCAACAGGGCACTTCAGACTAGCGCAGCTAGGTCATGACAAGACCCTGCCGAACGCTGCGACGGTTAATAGTTCATCTCTACTCATTTTTGAAGGGGGCTATCAGAACAATAGAGGTCTTCAAGGGCTTGTCGCGAGTAGTCCCCAAACCAGTACCAGGGGTCGGTATGTGGGAAGGTTCTATCTGAACCCGGAGATAAGTAGCACGAATCATACGAAGATTACGGTTGGCATGGAATATAGCGGAGGAATAAATGGCGGCCCACACGTCGTGCAGATGTTCTTCGGAACTAATCTGAATCCTGCTAAGTTGTTTGGGAAAGGTGGTGGCTAAGCGTCAAAATGGATATAGACACGTAACATTTCTTTACTGCTCTAGGAGATGTAAAGATAACATTAAGGCCAAGGAGGCGCTCGGTGCTCCGTTCAAGAAACTGGCTCGTAGTCGTGCTGATGACAGCGATGCTATTTGGCGGCGGATGCGTTTTCAAACCCAGGCCATGGCACGTGACTGGTGTGCAAAGTCCACATGCGCCCACTCCGGATTTCAGCATGACGTGGATCGCCTCCGACCCAAATGGGATACCCCTCAACCCCGAATGGGCAGCCCAGCGCGACCACAATCAACTTCCGCCCGTGCCCAACGACGAGGACATGAATAAGTGTGTCCGTCGTCCCGACAGTCGTGACTGCACAGCACAGGATACGACTATTGACAAGCCCCCAGTTATCGGTTGGGGCTTACTCTGCAGCCTCGTCCCTGGATCACAAATTCACGGTCATGTGGATTGGTTACCAGCCACGTATACGGGCTACCTCCGATGGATCCACATGGCTGCCGACTCAGATTACAACTTCAGTCTTTTTCGCGCAGACGACGACAACGGCCTCACGCAGAACAACCAGACCTACAACAGCAAGCGATTCATTGAGGTTGAATTCGACTCTCGCGAGGTTTCAGATCGATTTAGTACGTCAACATGGCAGAAGTTCGTTGGCGCTGCTGGGAGCTCTGACTTCAGGGACATGCGCCAGTGGCTCAACCTGAAGAGCCCCGAGACCCCGCCCAATACAGTGATCACGGGACTCTTTAATCTGGATTGTGAACATGATTGCCGGAGCGAAATGCACCCAGTCTACGCCCTAGCTGTCGAGACTAACGACAGTTCTGCGGATGACACTTGGGCTATATTCGTGCGCAACTGGGGAAATGGCGGTTCGTGCAGCGGATACAATCACCAACTTGAACTCACCAATAATCAGATCAGTGTTCTGCTGCCTAGCATGAGTACGAAAGAGGCAAAAATAGCTCTGGGAACAATCGAGTTTGCCGTTTCCAATCCAGACATACAGTTTCCCGATATGGCATTTATTCCTGGTACGGGTTATGTCTTGAGTTTTAAACTAGGCGCTCCCAAAGATCGGCCCCTTGCGGAACTGGTCTTACACCTTCAGTGGCCAACTGGCACGCCATCGCCACCGCGTCCGAAGCTGCCCCTGCAAGCACGTGAGTATGCGGCCCAGGCGCCGGAAGAGAGCGCGGAGAACTACCTTAGTTCTCTGTTCGAGCAGGTTGGTGCCCAGCCTCCTACAAAGACCGAACTCATGACCGAAGCAGCCGCGCCTGCACGGGACAAGATCGTTCCAGCGCCAGCTTCGGTCAAGGTTAAGATCTATGCCCCCCCATTGCCGCCGAAGCCTCCGGCTCCTGGGCAAACACTACCTCGAGTTGCGAGTGTCACGGACGAAGTAAAGCTCTCGCGCGATCAAGCGGTATTCCGCAAGCTATGTGCAGCCTATCGGGCTAAGGGCCAGACGCTGCCGACTGACAAAATTCAGAGACTCCCAGAGCTATGCGAATCCAGCGACGTAAAGTGAGATTTGGTCTCTTTGAGGAGGGATGCAAACTGCGGGCCCCCCGCGATGCCGGTCGACCGATCGCTGGAAATCTGGAAGCGGAAGTTGCAGCACGTCCAAGACTGCAGAAAGACTAGGAGGTTCGTAAGGCTGCTTAAAGGAGGCAAAGCGATGAAACAACGAAACTTAATACTCTTCTTGCTTTGCGTCGTCGCTATATGCGGTTGCCAACCGGACAGCATGTGCTCTGAGGCGCTGGACGTTCCTCCCCTAAAAACAGTTTCGGATGTCGCAGTCACCACGAACAGCAGTGGTGTCGCTACCGTTTACGTCGCTGACAAGAACGGCGGAGCAATCTACAGTGCCGAATTTGCGGCCAATTCGGTAGTCAGGTTTGGCGACTTTCACCCGATTTTTGCGTCCCCAAAGTATTCACGACCGATTGCGATCGCCTATAACAACGGGAACCTGTTCATTTGCGATGCTGTTGCTGGAGTATTCAGCCTTGATCTGACCTCACGGGCTATTCAGCCCATACTTGGAAACTTTGAGGTTAAACAGCCAGGCTCCATAGCAGTCCTGAATGGCCAACTTGCCATTTCGGACAAGGGTAGGAATGGCGTTTTCTTGGTTAGTCTTGACGGAAGAACAACGTCATTCAAAGAGATCCCAGCGGCCAGGAGTTTGGGTAGGGTCGCAATTTACGACCAGCAGGTCGCCGTGCTCGATGAGGAGACATTCACTTTGTGGGGGATCACCACCCTGTCTGGTTTCGACTCCGGAACCTACTCTCAAAGGGAGTTGAGGCTGCTGCGTCGCGATCCCGGTCTTCGAGACTTCAGAATCGCTGACGGGGTGTTCTACCTAGCCTACGATGATCACCTTTCCGCGGTGGAAAAGGCGAGGTTGGATGCTGATCCACTTCTCCTTTTGTCCGATGCGGAAGCATTCGACCTGCACGACGCTCTTGCGATCGATCATGAACAAATATTCCTTGTTCGATCCAGAGCATCGCAAATAGAGCGGGTGCCCCAGCAAGTACCCATTAAGCTTTCACTCAATTCACAAGCAGAGGCGTCGAACCGTGCGCTAATTGAACTCTATACCTATTTATATTCGAATCACATTTTGCCTGTACGGCCAGTGTCAGCAACACCCTCACAAAAAGTCAGCTCGTTATTGTTAGCTGAGAAGGTGATCGTACCTCCCTTCTCAAGCATTTCTGAGCAGTCGCTCGGGAGCCTACAAAAGCTCCTTTGTGCGATAAACGGGTCTGTGTGCCAGGTCGACGCGCTACGGTCGGCACAGCCGATGCGGCACGGCTCTTTAAAACGAATACCTTACATAGGCCTGAAACCCATTTTGTCCACCTCCGAAAAAACTTTCACCGGTCAGTCGTTTAGGGACTACGTTGACGAAAGTATTTCGCCCGAACTCTCTCAAAGCGCGATGGCGAAGTTTGGTTCTCTGGAGAAGATTGCCGATCTCTCGCCAAACTCCCTTGATGAGTATTTCAAGTCGCAAGGGTTCACGTCACTCAATATTCCGAACGCAGACCTGCAGCCTGGGCGATTGCTCGTCTCGCCGAATCACCCTGTCGCAGATCCCTTTGCCATCGTCAGTTCTCTCGATTGCGCTGGGTTAAAGGACTATAGCGTTTCCTCTGAGCCAATCAAGATCCCCAACCCTTCGATCTCCCACGGAGCCCTTCTAGGCCGCGCTTTGGACAGCCATGAAACGGTGGTGACTACGGTGATTCGTGCCGAACAGGCAGTTGTCGAGACCTTAAGAGTCGACCAAGTTGATAAGTTTCTTAAGGGTGGAGCCTGCGATCTTCTCAGTGGCTACGGCCATGCACGAATTGTTGTGCAGTCAATCAAAGTCCTAGGGCTACGTTACCGTTTTCAGAATGAGAATGGCAAACTGCTGCAGCCGGATTTTACATTGCTCGCAGCAATGGGCGTTCCGGGGCACCCTGATCCCGCCGGTGACTGGAGCCTCATTGTTGATGCCCCGATCTATCTTGCATATAGGGCAATTGATCCGTCTAATTCGAGTAGCCTCCACTCAACAGCATCGAAGGCCGATGACGCTTCTCCACTGTATGGCAAGTACGTCGTTCCCTCGCAGATTTGGGAATCAAGAGTAATGGTATTTGAGCGAGATCTAGCCGATCCCAATTCTGCTTTAATGAAAGTCCACAACCCATCGCATGGCGTTTACGTCCTGCGAACCCCACCAACGGCCGCAATGGCTAGCTCTGTTGACAATGCGGGGGCCCCGATGGTCGATTCCGCGGGGTTTCAAACGGCGTCAAGAGATCGAGCGAGCCTTTACGCGTCGATTCACTATGACCCAGCGCTCGTTCCTGACAATGTGTCCAGTTCGTATGTTGCCATTGCGGAAAATGCTCAGAGTATTGATCCTCAGCACGTAGCATTTTGGGATGCAGGCAATACCAGCAGTTGGTGGACGCTTGGCGAAGCATCGACTGGTCTAGTACAGGTAGCCAGAGCGGCCTCCCCCCCAACAACGTCTGAAATCATACGACCTTTTAGCGAAGCGCAGGACCATGGAAGTCACGTAGCAGGTATCTTGGGAACACGGGCCGGTAAACTGGGACTTGGTCTCATTCCTAAAGCGCCGCTGGTTATCTTAGACACTTCTGATCTCAGCAATGCCAGCGATTTGATCAGCAGGGCACTAACAGCCAACGTGCGAATCTTTAACTTTTCATTTGAACAGGCAATGGCACCGACTGATCCGATTTATGAATCTTTGAAACAAAGAATAATCGACGCCAATTTTGCACTTTTTATCGTAGCGGCGGGAAATGAGGGGGTGAAACTCAGTAGTGGGCTGGTACCGATAGGATTCGGAGAGGACCAGCCAAACAATGTAATAGGAGTCGCTGCTGCTGATGGGCTGCACAAGTTGGACCAGTGGTTTGATGACTCGGAACGAATTAAGATTGGCACGAACTTTGGCAGTAGGTATGTTCAGCTTCTCGCACCTGGCAAGTCGATATATAGTGTTGGCCATGACAATGGATACACAAGGGCGACCGGGAGTTCGCAGGCAGTTCCGCAGGTTACGGCTGCCGCCGCGGTGTTGTACGCGTTAGGTCACAAAGAGCCCTGGCGCATCAAACAGCGACTTATGTACACCGCAGACTGGCTGGAGAACTTTCGCCCTTACGCCTGGGGTGGGGGCCTACTCAATTTTCGACGGGCCGTTTGGCAGGCTGATAAGAATCTTTGGAAAGGACAGAGTTTCCCGGATGAGATCTATTCATTCGATATCAGTGGAACGCCGCCTGTGAGGATTTCCGCTTCCGCGATGTTCGATCAGCCAGAAGGGGTGAATGATGGACCTGTCCCCCCACTACTCTTCTTTACGAACATTCTCCGAATCTCTACCCAGGCCGACAAAAAACTACGTATTACTTACCTCGATTCAAATGAGCACTTAAAGATTATAAAAGATGCGACGCTATCAGGAGTTATCAAGTGCAGCAGTTACCAACGCTGGGACAGCTCGTTGAAACACTTCCAACCTGCCGACCCAGATCTTTGTGCCACCGACGGCGTTAGGGCAGAACAAGTATTTGATTACGTCGCGAGTATGCCGTGACAATTTGAGAGGACACATGTTTAGAACCGTGACCATTACAGTATTAGTGTGCTTTGTAGGGATGAGTTATTGTGGATATGCAGCCAACATCACAACTCCAAGAGAGAAAGTATTATCCCGTAGTGGCAAAGTAGAGAAGTTAGATTCTCCAATTGTGCTATATCCTTTACCGCAGATTAGTGGGCAGGCGTTCTCGCAAACTGTTCCCTCCCACGATCGCGCCGCGCGCTTGCATTTCAGAGCAGTAGCGCTCCCGATTGGGTTCGACAACTGGTCTGTCGTCGTCACAGGTGGTAATCAGAAGCGTTGGATATGGGCAGCATCAAGCGGAGGGGACAGCAAGGACTTCTGGTCGGAAGAAATGACTTCACCGATCGAGGTGACCGTGATCACTCCGACCCCTACGGCCGCTCTCAAGCTCGAAATTGATAGGGTAGCGGAGGCGACAAATCCGTCTGCCCCCGCGTCCATCGTGGGTGAGGATGACAGAGTAAAGTTCGACTATGGCAACGGGATAACTGCTGAGATGCGCCAATGGTCAAAATCGGTCGCACGATTGAGATTCGTTGGCGATGATGGGGGGGAATGGCTTTGTACCGCCTTCTTGGTAAGCCCGACACTGATGCTCACCAACCACCATTGCGTGAACAGCGATACAGAACTGAGATCTGCGTTGGCTGATTTTGACTACGTGGTCGGCGTACCGCCATCCGCGCCATCGACTTTTAGCAAACTGGTCCTCACAAATGTCGCCCTTGACTACTCCTTAATGAGACTATCATCGCCTTCACAGTACTCCCCCCTGCTCTTCGGGGCTGACCCGAAGAATAACGATACTTTGGTTTTGATCGAACACCCTGCGGGCGAGGTCAAGCAGGTCTCAATTCTGGATTGCAGAGTGGAGGGAGCAACGCTGGACGGCATCAGTCAGAATGGTACAGATTTTGGACATCGCTGTGATACCTTGGGAGGCAGTTCAGGATCACCGGTTCTGAAAGCCGGGAAGATCGTGGGCCTTCACCATCTAGGTGTTGATCCCTCCGGCTCTATTCTTGTGAATCGCGCAGTAAAGATCAGCCTCCTGCTGTCTGACATCAAATCAAACGCTCCCGACATTGCAGCTGAGATAGGCGTCCCGTGAAGTGTACAGTGCTCGAACCGAAAGGCTATGGGGCAAATTGAGATGAAGCCAACATGTATTCAGCATTTTCGACTTTTGGGAGCGGTTCGTTTTCTCTCGTCTTGGGGGTCCCTTGGCGCAACCTCCATGGTGCTTCTCCTTGCCTTCGGCGTCGCTGCTCAGGTTCCTGCGGCTGTCGAAGAAAGCTCATTGCGGAATTTCGACTTGAGCTCCAAGGCCTTGGACCCAAACGGATTCTTGTTGAATCCCTATTGGTATTACCAATTGTCGAACCCCGGTAAAACCCCAGACCCGAGCAGTCTCTGTAACGGAGGACTGCCCAACTCAAGCGATTGCACGTCTCAGCAAACGTCGGAGAACTTGCCGATCTTTCCTAAGGTAATGATCTGCATGTGGGAGCTTACGTCTCCGTTGATCGGGCACATCAATTGGACGCCTGCAACCTACACAGGGGGGATCATTTGGCGCGAGCGGACCCCCGATCAGGATCTAAATTGGGCCACCAGGCCCGAAAACAACAATGGTTTGACGCAAGGTAGCATGACGTCGGAGAGAGGGTATCTTGGTCTTGAGTTTGATTCGCGAGAAACCGTTAGGAATTTACATACACAGCCGTGGCAGGACATCTGGAATTTGATTCAAAAGAGCTCAGCCGCCGACAAAATCAACGAGATCCTACGTCAAAAGACGGTAGATCATGAACTGCCCTACGCTGTGATGACAGGGCTGATGGGGGTTGATTGCGAACACGACTGCCATACCGAATTGCATCCTGTCTACGTGTTGGCACTCCAATTGGATCCCAGTGCCCGAGATAACGTATGGGCCGTCGTCGTGAGGAATTGGGGCAATGAGGGCTTCTGCGCGCACGGGCAACAGGAGCTGTCAACCAATCAGAATCAGGTACAACTTTTTCTTCCACATAAGGGAACGGTCTTACCTCAGGTCACAGCACTCACCCAGCTGTGGAGCAATGTCGCTTTACTCACGCCAACTGTGGCTTTTGTTCAGGACCGTGCCAATCCTGGGATTTTGCTCACCTTCAAATTGCCACCAGCTACACGGCGACCGCTCGCAGAGCTCGAATTGCACCTCAACTGGCCGGATGGTGCTGTCGGGCCTTCAGGGGGGAAAGCTGAGGACGTAGCCGTAGAAAGTGCGCCGCAGCACGGAACTGTAGAGAATTACTTAGAAGGACTAGAAAGCAATCCTGAAATGAGCCGTCAATCGATAGAGAGTTTGCAGGAAGGGTTTGCCGAGCGAAAGAGGAATCTGAACACCGCGAAAATAATGCAAGGCCCTCTTCCAGTCCAATCGGTGAATCGGATACCCGTTCTGGAGAGCACTCCAACAACAAGGGCAGTCAAGAGTGTCTTTGATCCTGTAGAACAGCAAGAGGACGAAGCGCTTTTTGATCAACTCTGTACGGTGTATAAGGGACAGCCTCTGTCCCACTTTCCGGGAGCATGTAGCATGTGGAGTAGGATTGAGAAATCGCGTTCGCAAGCAACGGGTCACTAATATCGAGTGAGGAGCTTCGACGCAATTGCAGCTGTCAAAACTTCGCCCGCCTGATCAGTGACTGAGGAGACGGATGGGGCCATTCATGATGTTCCGACCGACGACTGGAGGATGATGTCTTTGCCCTAGCTAGGCCGACGACCCGGGCGTTTTGCCAAATGACGCTCTGACCCAACACTAGGAAGTCAACTACCTCCCAAACGGGCTCGATGCGGTCGAGACGCCACACGGGCAAACACACCCCTTGTACGAAATCAATTCGCCAGTTGTTCGCCAAGCCTAATCAGCACGCGTCAGAGCCGTCAACTGTGCTCCGGGGATAGGAGATAGAACGATCTGAAACTGCCCTCTGTTACCAGTTAGTTAACGAAGAGAGTGGAACAACGGTCGTGCAGAGCGGCCTGGTGGGTCGGCTGCTAGCGGCGCGGCGAGCGGGAGCGCACGATTTCAAAGCTCATCGAATTCAGCAGGGTTAAAGGTTAACGACCATGACCTTTTGAGATCGGTCGTGAATCTGCAACAGAACTTCGGATCTCGCTCAGCTCTTTCGACTTCCCTAATCCAAAGCCCGGCTTGTGCTTTTGACTGAAGGGAATAGATCATCAGCTCTTCTGACAATTTCGCAACGCCGTTGTAAATTAAGTGAAGATCGGAACGTGTCATGCTCTGACACAACTCTTGACGCTTGGCCTGTGAACCATCTCTGTGTTCGACCAGCCTTCGTGCCCACGAGTCCCGATGCTCCTTCAGGTATCGTGCTAGGCCGGGGTCACGTTGAGCCTCAAGACCCTTAGTGTAAGATGGTTCGCGGTAAAGCAGAAACGACGCATTCACACCCAGGGTTCTGGCTATTTCCAAGATAGTGGCCGCCACCCGAGCAGCAGTTTGCAAATTCGCGGCCAAAAGCTCTTCCGGAATTGGTTGGGCTCCTTCAAGTGCGCGATGTAGTCTACGCAGCGACAACAGTTCGCGCACTGGATATATCTTGCTAAACGCTTCAGCCGCATCCTTCAGGAGAATCCGATGGCCAAGATCAAGCATTCCAGCCAATAGGCGGGCGACAAAGGGAGTGGAAGTTCCCTCATCTAAAATGTGTTCTTCCTTGTAAACCACCACTTCAGCCGTCATCCCTTTCATTTTGGGATTAAGCTTTAGCGGCCAGCGAAGGAACTCCGCTCTCTTAACCGGCAAGACGCTGCTGTATTGTCGGCCCGCGCATCGGAAAATCTGCTCATCCTTCGCAAATCCTGCAAGCAACAAGAACATTCCAAGGGGTGCTTTGTCCTCGCACATGATCGTCCCCCCTCCAGGCCAGTGAATCCAGTGAAGCGTTGCCGTTACCTGACCATCACTGCTTTTGATCTGTATTGCTGCGGGCAGTTCCAACGATTGGTTCGCAGGAAGTAATTTCTTGTCTCTGTCGTACTGGTATGCGCAAATGCCTATACATTCCGTAGCCGTTCCTGCCAGCGCAATGTCAAACGGAGGTACAGAAGGACGATGAGGGAAGAATTGAAGGTGTGAGAGCAGCGTAATAAAGAAACGATTGAGCGAAAACTCTCCGTCCTTGCGGAGTACGAGGTTCACATAGAAAGGGGCAATCGCAAAATTCTCTTCGCGGGGCATTAGATCGCCGCCTATTTCGCCACCCGGAGACTGAATCGCATAGTTGAGTGTGCCCACATCCAATACTATGACCATATCCGGCCAGAGCTGGGAATCGACCTCCAGATTCAGTGTGGCCATTTTCTCGGCGACCGTTTCGAGGCTTATATCGGAAGTGAACGCGAAGATGACGCCGAGGGTTGAAGACATCTTGAGTTCGCTCCCCGTGGCTCCGCGATCCATCTCAGACGACGGACGTTTCTTAAGTGCCTTAACGGAGGCGATTTTCTTGTATGCATCAGCTAATTCATCGCTTGTTAGGCGACTCTTAACCTCGATGACGCTCGCAACCGTATCAACCGGCAAGATCATCGCTTCTTCCGAAAAGCGGTAGACCGGGCTAGATAGTGCGTCATAGATAATGATGTCCGTCTGCTTACTTAGTGCATTGTTGATATCAATCAGGATGCCGGTCGCTGCACGAAAGCGTTGGGGTAGGTGCTTGTTCAGAAACTCACGCAATACTTTCTCGGCCTCACTTCCCTTCGTGGCGGAGTGCGGGTTCGTCCCGCGAACATAGTCGAAATCGCTTTTAAGCCTCCGCGCTGCTTGCATAAACAAGTCGGAAACGGAGTAACGCTCGTCTTCTCGATCCTTCATTTCTTTCTTAGCTTATCGGACCTCGTCGGCAGGGTCCACGACATTCAGAACGTCTATTTGTTGGTCATCTGGTAGTCCCTAAACGTTCTACTTCGTGAAAGCGGGCGGGTGCGCGGGTGGCCCTATCCCTCAAATCATTGAGCTTCTTCTGGAAAGAGAGCTCTTTCCATTACCACGCGAGGGACGAAAAGCCTTCTTGAACAATATTTCGCCCCGGTTCTCTGCCTACAAGGAAGAGGAATCTCAAAACTGGATAGCGAAGTGAGATTCTTGGAAATAGCGGCCAGCCCTTTTTTAGACAATTATGGCAACTGCTAGCACTCACAATCGTTCATCGCCCCCAAAATGGGGTAACGGTTGCGGCTGCGCACATCATCCCTTATCGGCTAATCTGCTGACAATGGACGCAAGCAATTCTCGATTCTTGCGATGCGGCCTGCTCCGCCCAGCCCTTATGTCTATGAGCGCCCTGCGGGAGATTTTGTCTTTGCAGTGTCGCACGAGATCAGTCAAACGTAAGTTGTCTAGGGCAGGAAGAATCTTCGTTTGCCATTCATCCCGTCGTGCATCGGGATATTCGGTATATATGTTGCGGAAATCGTGGATCAGACCGGATTCCACATCCTCCAGACTGTTCGATTCTTTCCCGATGTATTTAAGCTGATCAACAGAGATATGTCTTCGGTAGAGGAGCCCCACGGTCTGCCTCGAGCAAGTCTTCCCGTTTGAGTCTGCGTATTTAGCTTCCGGATGAATTTCATATTCCGACAGTACGTCACCGTACGTTTTCACGCGCGCTGCATGTCGCGAGCCATGATGGCCAATCGTGGTGATTCGATATTCCTTTCCCGAGTATTGATCAATCCAAGTCTTTCTCAGCCATTTGCGCGAGTCAGTCTCGTAGGGCGCAATCAGGTGAAACTTAGTTGCGTCCACACCTGGAGGATGGCCGAATGGCTTGACGTGGCACGCAAGAAGAAAATTGAAAGGCTTAATCTGGTCAACGTATGCTTTGCCTTCGTTGAGCCGTGTAAAAGCTCGCATCACCACGGGACTGCTGACGGTGACGCGTCCATACGACTTCGCCGGTGCCAAGCCCTCGCGCATTCGTCGGGTGTCGCACTACGAATTGCACGTGAACTGGTGCGTCAAAAAGTCACCGGCCAAGCAAACGTCGCAAGATACAAATTGCTTGACACTTCAACGGCTAACGC
>DATEHP010000080.1:0-27672 GCA_035279505.1 Candidatus Sulfotelmatobacter sp.
CCCCTTTAGGTAAAGTGCATACGCCTCAGCACTCTGGGTCTGCGGCTTGGCGATGTATGCCTTTTGTTCACTCCTCAGCTTCGGGCGCAGCTTTTCCGCAATATCTTTCGAAATCATCTCTTGCATGCCAGCTATATCAGCTGTTTTACGGTTGTACTCGTCTCCCCAAATGTGGTTGTCGTCGCGTGCATCCACTAGCTCCACACTGATCGAAATCGAATCTCCATGCGCGACGAGTTTGCCCACGAGGACGGCTCGTACGTCGAGTTCGCGTCCTACAACGCGGGGATCAATGTCCCGTCCTTTGTATCGGGCAACCGAACGCTCGGATTTGACAGTCAGATTGGGGAGCTGCGATAAGCCGTTGATGAGACCGTCAGTTATGCCTTCGCTCAAGTAATCGGAGTTCGGGTCTGAAGCGGCGTTTACTAGCGGGAGTACCGCAATCGAATCAATGACTCTTCCCTGTGGAAACGCAAAATAGAGCGCCGTCCCAGCCAAAGCCGCAACAATGATGGCAAGAACGAAGATTTTAGTTCGCCTGAAGGCAATCTTCGGTGAGGCGAGGGGAGCGATACTGCTAGATTCTGCTTCCGGCTTCAGCCGCGACAGGCCGGCCTCACCCCCGAAACCCGAATCGGGAGCCGCCACGCTTCCTATGAAGGGATATTTACGCTCTGTTTTTCCCGGATTCGCACCTGTCTCTGCATCCTGCCCGCGCCCTGATGGTGCCTCACCTACTGTTTCTCCGGGTGCTCGAATCGGACGCGCTTTGACAATGAGCCGGTAACCGAGCTTGGGCACAGTTTCGATGTAATGCTCCCCATTGGTGTCAAGCGCGCGTCGTAGCGCCGAGACGTTCTGCGCCAAGTTGACCTCCTCTACAAACGCGTCCGGCCATACGCGCCGCATCAGGTCATCTTTCTTCACCACGTGTCCGCTGTTCTCTACAAGCGCGAGCAGAGTCTCAAACGCCTTCGGCGTGAGCGGTATCGGGTTTCCTTCGCGCAGCAACAGCCGTTCATCAGGATCGATGCGAAACTGGCCGAATTCGTATATCTGCTTGGCCGGCATGGGGTTCAACTGCCCTAAGAAAATTTCAAGAGTTTCCTATCTATTTCTTAAGACGGCCGGCATCGGGGCTTGCTAGTTTGGCGCTCAGCCGGCACGCCGGGAGGGAATCGATGGCGATTCTAAACTAAACCACGTCCTGAACGACGGAAAAATGTCGGTATCCTCAGCTTGCCCGCTGAGGCCGAGGAGAGGTTTCCTACCTATCGCGCAGATTCGTGGAGATCTGTCGGTTACTCGAAACAATTTCGCATTTGGTGAGAATCACAATGGAGGGAAGATCATGACGAGAACGAAACAAGAGTCGTTGCTATGTGCTGTCGCGGTGTGCGCGGTGGCACTTACTGTCCCACGTGCCAACGCCCAGCAGCCAGACCATCCGACCAGCGTCGTCTTCTACAGTGTCCGCGATGCGCATACTAATAAACAAATCTATGTCATGAATCCAGATGGATCTAACCAAGTTCGGATCACGCACGATGGTTTCTCTGACGTCGACCCCGACATTTCCCCGGACGAACACCGGATTGTATTCACGTCCAATCAAACCGGGGCTGGAGACAATGACATTTTCCTTTTGGACCGGCGGGGCGTTCGAGACTTGACCAACAATCCTGCAGACGACGAGTGGGCGAGATTTTCGCCAAACGGCCGCGAAATCGTTTTCGGAAGTAATCGGGATAGCGGTGTGTACGAACTCTACGTTCTAAACATCAGAACTGGAGAGACAAGGCAGCTTACGGCGCCGCCGGTTCTCAGCCGTTACCCAAGCTGGTCGCCAGACGGCAAGCATATTGTCTTCCGCCATGGCAATGATATCGCTGTCGCAAGGGCGGACGGGAGCGGGACCCCAGCTGCTTTGACGCAAGAAACGGGCCTGCACCTGTCGCAGATGCCCGTGTTCTCGCCAGATGGACGGTATATCGCCTTCATGAGCACTCGCGAGGATTACTGCTCTGTCTTCCGCATGGATGCGGACGGAAACAATCAGATCAACTTGACTCCGTTAGATCCTAACTTTAGCGCGTCCGCCTGGTGTAGCCGCGCTCCCGCCTGGTCCGCCGACGGGCAGCGGATTTATTTCATGTCGTCGCGAACCGGCCAGAATCAGGTCTATGTTATGAATGCCGACGGCTCCAACGTCCAGCAACTCACGTCGGACGGACTCAGTGGCAGTCCGCGGGCGCGCGTGGCAGAAGACGAATGATGCATATGGCCACACGAGTGACGACTAGACCGGCCGAAGGGTCCCCGACAACGCAGCTGCTCTGATCTAGCAGGTGAAAGTCCAGCGTTGGACATGGTCCAAGGGAGCTTGCGGGACCCGCCAGGCCACAAGGTGCGCCAGCGAGAGATATTCGTGAAGAGACAATCCGCGCAATTTCAAAGCAGGAGCCCAGTCCCCAAGGTTCCGGAGCGCGTATCCCGCGAGACGTCTGTAAGCGCCTTATCAACGAAAAAACGTAAATATTCAAAGGAGTTCGTATGCCTGATCTGCGCCCACGTCAATACTTCTGCCTGCTCTCAACCTTGTTGTCTTGCTGGGCCATTCCGACACTTGCCAAGCCCCACTCAGCGCAGACACCTTCGTGAGTAGTTCGACGCCAAAATTCAGCTGTTGGAGCAGGATTGACCGGTCGCAGCTCACACAATCCGAGGTCAACGCCATGAAAATATCTTTCAAAAGTGCAATCATCACTGGAAGCTCTGGCGGACTTGGGCGTGCGATCGCCGTAAAGGTAGCGCAGGAGGGTGTGCAGAAAATCGCAGTCCACTCCTTGACGCGCAGGAATGAAGCCCCCCTAAGCGCAGACGAATTACGCCGTCGGACGTTGAATGTGTGCGCGCTGTTATGCCGTGACGAGGCACCTTTCTTACGGGATAGACGATTGTGATCGAAGTTCCCTGATGAATCCGGATTCCCCCAAGCTCTGCAAGTGCCAAAATAGAGGGAGGCGGCTATGAAGGACAATGCGCGACAACAGAGTGTGAAGGCATACTTCGATGGCATAGCGGCGAAAGACATGTCGCAAGTTCCGTGGGCCAAGGATGCGACGCTGCGCACTCCACTCAATCCCGCAGGTGGCGAAAGCGCGCTGATCCGCGGACGCCAAGCGATCCTCGACTTTTTCAACAGTATTCTGCCCGCAGTCCGCAGCGTTAAGCTCTTGCATTACTACACAGACGATGATGACTGGGTTGCGGGGCAGGCCGAGATTGGCCTCGCAAACGGCAAGACGCTCTACGTCTTCGACGCATTTCGCATTGAAAACGGCGAGATTATCGAGCAACAGAACCATTACGATCCACACCCCGCGACCTCCTAGAGCCACTACTGGCGCAGGCTGTGCCAGTGAACCGAAGACCGGTTCAGGCCCGAGTGACACTAGTGCTTTTCGGACGCGACGCCGGGATGATTGTTCAGGGTGAAAGAAGGCGTGAGGCGGCGCGTTCGAAAAAGCCGTCAGAAGGAAGCCGCTGGCGCGGCGGACGCGGGACCCTTGCAAATTGAGTGGACCATCCCATTAGTTGTGAAGCCGACTATTCATCTGTAAGCGCGAAGAACAGTCAGTTCTCATGGATCTGCTGAAGTGGTGGCCCACACTGACAGCCAACATATTCAATTCCTCGTCATCGCGTCTCATGCGAGTCCTATTCCGAGACTATGACTCTGCTCCTCTTCGGAGGGCCGTCCGCCGCGCTGGCTAACCGATTCGGCCTTCGGCGCAGGCGGATCGTGTTCACTTCGGTTACGGTACGCTGCAAACTTTCACGACTGAGGCTAGGGGAAAGCTTGCTTCCGTCGTTTAAGTAGATGTGGGCGCCGCGTCGTCGTAATTGCGCTCATCTGAGTTCTTAGGGCGAGTCCGATGAGAAGCCCTTCAGGCCCGCGGATGTAGCAGAGCCCGGTGGAAAGCATGTAGTGACGGGTATGATGGTACCGTGTCAGCAAAGCGGATCAGGTCGATGACATTTTTGGCACCAAGACCTAGCTCTGCAAAATTCCTCTATCGCCGATCGAAAAACTGATTCCCTATCAGTCTGTTTTAGCCTTAACGGATCGCACCTGGGCCTGGCAAAACTTCATTTCAGTCATTCCAAAGACGAAAGAGAATCCTGAGAGTGGGTTCGGGATTCCACGTAACTTCTTTATTTTGAATAACTTGGCGGAGAGAGTGGGATTCGAATCCGGCTTATAACGTAGTTTCAATAACATAGAGAACGCGGCGGACACCGTAAAAGCGATGGAAGACAGTGGTAAGCAGAGACAACGGATCACAAACGGATCACGGCCTAGTGATCATTTGAGAAGCGCCAACGAAGGTCGACGGAACATTATTGCTGTTTCGCCGAGTGATTCCCTGTCGCAAAGATCCAATTTGAATTGCCTGATACAGCCTCCGAGTGGTCGACAATTGTCGAGCTGATGGTCGCAAGCCCGTTTGTCGTTCCTGATCTCCCAGAAGCCGACTTCTCAGTACTAATCCGGGTGTCGGGGTCGGCCGAAGGAAAGGCCTCTCCGCGGTCCTCCGAGCGCCGACGGCGCACCCCCGTCCTGTTTCTCTCACTCTTTTGTCATCTTCTTGGTCCTCTTGCGCCCTTTGTTAACATGTAATGCCCTTGACGTGGGCTCGGGGATGAACATTCCTGCCCGGAGGGTTTCATCGATGGTGGGTACAGGTACGTGCAGTCTAAGAATGACGCTGTTGATTTCTGCGCTGCCGCTAGTCGGTGTTTCTCCAGCGTCAGCGCAGTCAGCCAAATCATCGTTTCTGCCGGCACCGGAGCGCGGTAAGGTGCTTTTTGCCCGCCATTGCTCCTTCTGTCACGGGCGCGATGCTGCTGGCGGCGAATCCGGTCCTGATCTAACGCGTTGTCGTCTGGTGGCGCGTGACGTCAGGGGAGACAAAATTCGAGCGGTGGTGCACGACGGGCGTATTGAGAAAGGCATGCCGCCATTTCCCGGGCTTACTATCCCTCAGGTCAACGATGTTATTGCATTCATTCGCGATCAAACGAAGAAATTGAATGCCAAGCCGGGCGGCCGGCGTGGGGTCGATGTTGCCGATTTGCAAACTGGCAATGTTGAGCAAGGCAAAGCTTATTTCAATGGTCCTGGAAAATGTTCTTCTTGCCATTCCCCCACCGGGGATCTAGCGGGGATCGCCGCTCGGCACCAAGGCCTGGAACTCGAAATGCAGATGCTCTACCCCCAGAATGCAAAGGCAAAGCTCACAGTCATCACCAATTCCGGTGAAACTTTCAAAGGCACGCTCACCTATAAAGATGAATTTCACGTAGCAATGACTGATTCCGAAGGATGGTCCAGGTCTTGGCCGATCCGCGCAGTCGATTACAAAATTGACTCACCCTCGGACGCTCATATTGAGCAATTCGAAAAATACACGGACGACGACATCCATAACCTGATGGCCTACCTGCAAACGCTGCGATAGGAAATATGACATCTCTTCTAACGAAAAAAATATTCTGTGCCGCCGCCCTGCTGTTCTTTTTCCCCGGCCGGCTTCGGTCACAGGGGCTCGATCCCGCCATCATCGCGAACCCGCCGGTCGACTCGTGGCCGAGCTACCACGGCGACTATTCCGGCCGACGACACAGTCGTCTGACCCAGATCACTCCCCAGAACGTTTCATCCCTCGCCCTCGCGTGGGCGTTTCAAACCAACCAGGATGCACTCATCAAGTCCTCGCCGTTGTTGGTCGACGGCATTCTGTATTTCACCGTGCCGGACAATGTTTGGGCGGTCGACGCCCGTACGGGCCACCAGATCTGGCACTACACATACAAGCCAAACGCAGGTATGCACCTTGGGCATCGTGGAGTCGCCATGTACAAACAGTGGCTCTTCTTCTCCACTCCCGATGCACACCTGATTTCGCTCGAAGCAAAGAATGGCAAAGTCCGTTGGGATGTAGAAGTCGGCAACATCAAGAAAGGATATTGGACAACTATGGCGCCGTTGGTGGTGCGCAATCATGTAATCCTGGGTGTGGGTGGGGACTTGGACAATATAGGCGCGTACATGCGGTCGATTGATCCGGAGACAGGCAAGACGCAATGGCAATGGAACACGACTCCTCCCGCCGGCACCCCGAATGCGACCACGGGCGGCACAATCTGGTTGACCGGGACTTATGATCCCGACCTGAATATGCTATACACCGGCACGGGCAATCCGACACCAGTGTTAAACGGCAAGACGCGTCCCGGGGACAACCTCTATACGTGCAGCATCGCAGCCCTGAACCCCGATACCGGAAAACTTGTCTGGGCATTCCAGCCTTCTCCTCATGACACCCACGATTGGGATGCTATCGAGGTTCCCGTGATGGTCGATGCCGACTTCCACGGACAGCCGCGCAAGCTGCTAATGCAGGCCTCGCGCAACGGATACTTCTTTGTGCTCGATCGCACCAATGGCAAGGACCTTTTGACCGCGCCGTTTGGACCGGTGAACTGGACGTTGGGCATCGATAAGGACGGCCGCCCGATTCCAAATCCGGACAAAGAACCGGCGCCCGACGGACGCCTGATCGCGCCCGATGAAGGCGGCATGACCAACTTCCGCTCTCCGAGTTTCGATCCCAAGAACGGACTGTTTATCGTTTCCGCACGGGAGAGCTATTCCCTCTATTTTGCCAAGCCCGCCGACGGAGCCTATGGCTGGGCTGGCGCAGACTACGGACTCTGGGGCAAAGGCATCATCAAAGCCATCGACTATCAGACGGGAAAAATTCGCTGGAGCCACGATATTGGGGAAGGAGCTTCTGCCGGAGTGTTGACAACGGATTCGGGCGTCACGTTCAGCGGCGACTCCAACGGGAATGCTCTAGCCCTCGATACCAGCGATGGCACAACTCTGTGGCACGCCGGTACCGGCGGCCAGATCGCGAGTTCTCCCATCACCTACGAACTAGACCATCGGCAATATGTTCTGACCAGTGGTGGCGGGGTTCTGTTTGCCTGGAGTCTGCCGGAGATCAGCAAGTAGAAAACGATCTTGCCCCTAGTGGCATCCCGACGGGCTTACCTTTGGGTTCGTCAGATCACGTCAGATTTTCGTGTGCTCACGCCGCCAAACTTAGGATCCCGCGCCAGCTGATTGTCCATAAACGGCTTCGAGGAAATAACCGGATCGGTAGCGATAATTCCGCTTAGGCTCATTGACCCCCGATTCATCCGATGTATGTCTTCGGCAAGTTGCTGTATAACCGTCTGCTCGGACAAGTAATCGCTGATTGACTCGTTACGGCTTTTTCGACGAGCGCTTTATTGCCGATTCACTCACCAGCGAAGGATATAGGTACTCAAAACTCGGCATGGCGCCAGGGTTCTGGAGAGCACCAGGTGTCTTTCCCCTGCCGGTTTACTATTACGAATGGCTCTGCCGAGCCGTAAGGTAACAGAGGGGCTTCCGCGTCATTGAAGCTGATGAACGGATCGGCATTCAATAACCACCCTCAACCCGGAGAAATCACATGCGCAAAGTATGTAATCTGTTTGGTGTTTCCAAACAAAGGTCAGTTAAAATGAGCGACCTCATTCGATATTGGAATCCGAAGCTACTTCTGGGAACGGCGCGGCGCGCGATTGTCACGGCCCTCTGTGCCGCGGTGATGAGTTCTTCGGCATTCCTGGCCGCCCAGTCTGCAGGGGAGGGTGGGAACAGCTTGGGTTTCGATATGGCCCCGGAGACCAGCCAACGCGTAGTGGAGGATGCCGTCAAGCTGATTCCCACGCCGATGGCTCCCGGACCGGTGAAACCAACATGGGAGTCGCTCAAGGAGAACTACAAGGTTCCGGCCTGGTTCAAAGGAGCAAAGTTGGGTATCTTCATGCACTTTGGCATCTTCTCGGTGCCGGCCCACGGCAACGAGTGGTACGAGAAATTCCTGTATGCGGGGGGGAATGACAGTGTTTTGAAAGTGCTGGGTGGAAACGATATGGCCCGCGGAATCAATGACGGTCCAACTAGTACTCGCGCATGGCACACACAGAACTTTGGCCCGCCGGACAAATTCGGCTACAAAGACTTCATCCCGATGTTCAAGGCGGAGCATTTTGACGCCGACGCGTGGGCAACGCTGTTCAAGAAAGCCGGCGCACAGTACGTGATGCCAGGCGCCCAGCACCATGAGAACTTTGCCATGTGGGACAGCAAGGTGACGCCGTTCAACTCCATACAGATGGGACCGAAGCGGGACATCATCGGCGAACTCGCTGTAGCCGTACGGAAGCACGGAATGAAGCTGGGAGTGGCAAATCACGGGATCGAAAACTTCGAGTTCATCAATCCCCCGCTCGACTTGGCCGAGAAAATGAAGGCCGAAAAGGTCGATTTGTACGACCCGAAGTGGGCTGACTTCTATAACTACGCGGACCGTAGTAGTGCGGCCATGAAGCGTTTCCTGGTGAACTGGTATGAGCGCAATGTTGAGCTCATCGACAAGTACCAGCCGGACCTCATCTACTTCGATAATGGCGTGGACCAGCGGCACATCGACCCTCTAAAACTGGAAATTGCTGCCTATTACTACAACCGTGCCAAGAGCTGGGGCAAAGAGGTCTCATTCACCACAAAGAAAGCAGCGTTCGCACCCTCCGGCACGAACACGAAGACGATCGCCTCAATTCTGGATTTCGAGGGCGCACCGCCGGACGGCATCCGCAACGGGTCGTGGGTTGTGGACAGGCCAATCGGCACGGGTAGTTGGGGGTACGTCGAGGGTCTCAAGGCCAATTCACCCGAGACCGTGATCGGCTGGCTGGTGGATACGGTAAGCAAGAACGGCACAGTGCTGCTAAACGTCTCGCCCACGGCGGATGGGACCATTCCTCAGGATCAGCAGGACACCCTGTTAGCCCTCGGCAGATGGCTGGATACCTATGGAGAAGCGATCTACGATACCCACGCATGGATAAAGTACGAAGAGAAAGGCAACGACCACATCTACTTCACCGTAAAGAAAGATGATCTCTACGCGATCGTCATGAGTAAGACCGCTGGAACCGACGTCACGATCAGCTCCCTCCCGCAGGGCGGGCCCGCGGGATCCGTCCGCTCCGTAACCCTACTCGGAGGCGAACGCCTGCAATTCAAGCAGGATGCTTCGGGGCTCGCCGTGACCCTGCCCGCAGGGACTCAACCTCATGGGGCTTTCGCCGTGAAAATCACGGGACTGAAGACAAATGCGGACACCTATACGGATTCCGGAAATCCATCCTGCGAATGTGGGCGGCCGGAGTAGACATGGAGCACTAAGCTGTTCGATTGTCCGTGAATTTGTCTCGATAAGTCGGCTTATGTGAATCGATTGGTAGAAACTCGTGGACGACGAGCAATCCAGAAGTTATCCCTGGTCAGCCATCCGGTGCAGCGCTTGAACCCGGCGAATGGACCACACCAGCTTTCCGTGAAACGCGCTGACCGCACGCTAAATCGGGCGGGCTGCGACGGGGCGTGAAGCGCGGGATGCGGTCGTGGCACCGTTCTTGAGATCAGCGCCAATGATCCTCGCGTTCTGACGGCCAAGCTAACAACTTCCCAGCTTGCGGAACATTACAGACGTAGAGAGCTAGCTTCTGATAACACCTGGAAGATCCACGAAACGCGACATACTCCTGAAGTAAGTCAAGCGCTGTGCTGTTTGCACGAGTCGTAAATCTGCGTTATCAGTTCCATGTCACGCAGGCCTTCTTCTCCGGGAGCTCTACTTTGCTTGTTCTGCTGGATGCATTCTGTGAAGTGGTCCGCCTCCGCCACAAAATGTGAAGGATCGCGCTCAGGGGACGACATTACAAGAGGCGGTTCTCCGTAGATATCCGCGCGTAGCTCCAGCCCGTCATAGCTGAAGGCGTTTTCGACGTGCAGCACGCCCTTGCTGCCGTGCACACGGAAATATCCAGGCATACTGCCTCCGTACGTCGAGTTGCAGCTAGCCACAATGCCGGAGGGAAACTTCATAGTCCAGGAGATGTTTTCTTCGATATCAGTGAAACGTCCGTCCTGGTCGGTAACAGAAGAGTAGGCAGAAATCGACGATGGTTCTTCATTGGTGAGATAGCGGCAAGCGTTGAGCGAGTAAATCCCTACATCCATCAAGGGGCCGCCGCCGGCTATTTTGCGGCTGGTGCGCCACTCCCCTTTCGCAATATTGAATCCGAAGGCGCTTTCGATGGCTTGTACCTCGCCCAGCTTGCCGTCGCGGATCAGTTGCACGGCCCGCTGGTTGACGGGCTCAAGATGGCAGCGGTACCCGATCATCAACTTTCTGTTGGCGCCTTTCGAAGCGGCGATCATGGCTCGCGCGTCTTCAACGTTGTTGCACATGGGCTTTTCGCACAGTACATGTTTGCCTGCTTTGGCGGCGCGGATCGAATATTCCGCATGCATACTGTTCGGCAAGGCAATGTAAACAGCATCAGTCTCTGGATTATTCGCAATGGCGTCGTAGTTGTCATAACTGTAGATGTTGCCGACGGGAACTCCATACTCGGCGGCCAGGCGCTCGGCTTTATCGCGATGTCCGCTGACCAGCGCGGTGATACGCGATAATTTGCAGGAGTTCTTGATGGCCGGCATGAAGTGCTGCATGGAAATACGTCCTAAGCCGACAATGCAATACCGGACTTTGGGCATTCCCGTCTGCGCATAGAACTTGGGAACAAACCGCACCCCCAGTGCTGCTGCCATCAACCCATTGAAATCACGCCGTGTAAAGTTCATTGATAGCTGCCCTCTGCAGAGATTTGTTGAATGGGTCCATAGTCAGCCACAACTTACGGCCGCATCACTCTTCGACCTTCTTGAAGCGAAGGGACGCATTTCCTTCTGCTGCTGGATTGGCGCTTATTCTCTCAGCCATTTTCCGCTTCGATCTTGAAGGCCCAGGCGAACTGGCCGGCTTGGCGGGTTGCATCCTGAAGGTTGTTGGGAAGAGAAACAGCTAAGCCGCGACTTGAGTCATAGCTCCACTGCAATGGTCCTGGGTAGCCGAGCAGGTGGATCTCGGATCCCGCGAGCGGCCGAACGCTCGTGAGCAACAGCTCCTTCGCGGGCCATCTCAGGCTGAAGGCGTAAACCCATCGGCCATCCTTGCTTCGAGTGTAACGAATCGTGTCTCCTTCCGACCAGAGAATGCTATCGCGTGGACGAGTGTTAAAGATTCCTTCTCCGTTGATCTTCAGCCAGTCGC
Source organism: Candidatus Sulfotelmatobacter sp. (assembly GCA_035279505.1). GTDB lineage: Bacteria > Acidobacteriota > Terriglobia > Terriglobales > Acidobacteriaceae > Sulfotelmatobacter. The sequence continues at coordinate 11,292 of DATEHP010000080.1, forward strand.
CGGTAGTGCGGAGTTGGCGCTGGGCTTCGGGATGAAACTCACCGCTGGCGCTCGGGCCGACTCCAACCATGAAGCCTCCACCTTTTGCCACCGAGTCCACAAGATTGTGAACAATCCATTCGGTCCCCTTGTGCTTGGCAGCGTCGACTTCGTAAGAAAAATCTGTACCCAACGGATAAATGACAAACCACGGGGCATCGGCGGCCTGCTTGTCTCCCGGAACCACGCGCTCCGGTGTGTAGTAGTCGCCATAGTTGCCAATGCCGCGGTCGCGGAACATGACATTGGGCTGCAGCCGACGAAGTTGCAGGATCGTCTTGCGCAACTCTGGCCAGAGCGAGCGCCCGAGCCACATGTCGAGACACACCATATCAATCGTACCGTAGTTGGTTAGCAGCTCGACTAGCTGCGCGCGATGGCGTGCCATCATGCGCGTGGCTTGTTCCGGCGTGGGATCGGGCGCAGTCACCCAGCGATCGCCCAGCAGTCTTTTCGCCTCATCCACTTCTTGGTCGTTGGTGAGTTGCAAGGAAGAGGGAACCTGCAGCGGATCATAGACATAGGGACGGAAATCGGCGTCATACCAATCCGGGTGAGAGAAGTACAGGTCAATCTTGATGCCGCGCTTGTGAGCGGCATCGCATAGCTCCTTCACCACGTCGCGTCGGAAGGGCGTTTCCATGATGCTATAGGTGAGATCGCAGGATTCAATCACTGGCCCGCCGGGAGCGATCCAGTTGGCCCGCTGGCGCACGCGGGTCTTGGTGTCGAACATGGAAAAGCCTTCGTGGTGTTTGCTGGTGAAAGCGAACATCTTCATACCGCTTTCATGGAACAGGTCCATCCACTGGCCGGCGTCGAAGCCCGTCGGGTTCCAGGTTTTATAGAGTTGCTGATATTGCTGGCGGTCGGCGAAGGACATGTCTAGGAAAGGCCACGACTCCCTGCCACGGTGCCAGATGGAGTAGATGCCCCAGTGAATGCGAACCCCGAACTTCATATCGCGGAAGGCTTCGTAGGCACTTTGCGGCGCGTGGTGATACTCGGGCACGGGAATTTCTTCGATGTAGGAAGTCCGCCGCAGCAACTTTTCGGGGAAGTGATGCTGGGGTGAAGAATCGGCGCTAACCCCGGCGGAGGAAGCGAGAGCAAGAGCTGCGCTGGAATATAGAAAGTCTCTGCGGTTCATCAAAAAGCCTTGAGGACTGCGTCGCTGTTTACTTTTTGTCGGCGGGCCGAGCGGATAATTTCTTGAACAATACCGGATCGTATTCTTCCAGAGCATTGATCCCGTAAAGATGGTTCGAGGTTATCCACGGCAGCCAAAAACGATGGCCTCCAACACCACGGCCTGGGCCACCAGGGCCCATGCGCCAGCCTTCCTGCTGCCATCCGACGCCTTTCATATCATATTGCCGGCCCGGCAGGGCGACCATGGACTTCGTGTCGTGTAACAGAACTCGAGCCACGTCGAGATAATGTTCATCCTTAGTGAGGTTGTAGAGCTTTGCGTACGAAGGAACTGCCCAGTCGAGATATTCATCGGCGCTGCCTGCGACCCGCGCGGTTATGCCTTGTATGCCGACAGTCGGTACGCCCTTCTTATAGTAGAGCTGCGCATCATCTGCATCGAGCGGCATCGGCAGGTTCCAAATCCAGATCCAGCTCTCCGCAAAATCAGCGGCGGCCTCTGCGCGCTCCAGCCATTTCGCCTCTTTAGTCGAATCGTAAAGGCTGAGAAACGCTTCCATGCTGAGCATGCCAGCTTCTTTGTCGGTGTTGTTGGGATTGTCGCTTGCTCCTCCGACATAAAGTCCGTTGCTTCCCCAGTTTGCCCAGACATGCTCGGCGGCGCGAACTGCGGCTTGTTTGTACTTCGGATCTCCCGTCTCTTCGCTCATCATGACAAGCAGAGGCACGGGAGCGTAACTGGTGGTTCCTGTAGGTTCCGCGACTTCGTTGCTCCCCGCCTTCCAACGTCTCGGGAAAGAACCGTCCTCGCGCTGCTGCTGGATCAGCCAGTCCACGTATGACTTCACCCAATTGAACCACTCCAGATGCTCGCGTCCTAACGCACGCTCGCGGCGATACGCCCTGATCAAAACCCGCATGTCCTCGGTAGCGTTGCGCAGCCACGGAGCAAGCCAGATGTGGTCGTGCGGCTTGCCGGTCGCCAGGTCGTAGCCTGTGGCCTGAAGCGGAACAGTCGGGAGCGCATTAATCATGGACGCGATTACGGCGAGTCCGGTTTGGCGCATCTGCTGTCCGCGTTTGGTGTGGTCGCGATCACCTTCGCGCAAGAGCTGATCGGCGCACTCGATGTTCTTGCCGACGAAGCCCATCGCCGCCATCGTCCAATTCCACTGAAGTTTGTCGGTGACGGTGGACATTACGAACGGAATGGCGGTGCGTCCATCAATGGTGGCAGCCTGCGACTCCAGATGGTCGGTCAAGACTCGGCGCATCTGCTCTACGCCGATGTAATACACCGGTGGCTTCAACGCGTCCCATGCCCAACGCCACGCGTTGCGTGTCATATCGCGGAACGATTCGTCTCTGCCGAAACGAAAGCTCACCTCATAGGTGTGAGTGACGCCCGCAGAGATAGGGTGATAGCGCCGCGCCGTACTTTCCTTGGCGTCAGGGGGACCGCCCATGTAAGCGCCATTGATGGTGCCTGGAAACCAGAAGCCGAACTCAACTGGGCTGTTATCGTGCTGCCACGCTCCCAAAGCGCCGAACTGAAAGCGGGCATCCGTCATTACAGCCTGCGTGAGTTTGGTCTCCTCGAATGTAGAGTCGCCACGCGGTGATGGATCGAGGATCGCCACCGAACTGCCTTTATGAAAAGAAAGTGCGAATAGAGGGGCCGGAAGCATGTCTTCGCGCATGAAGAAATGGTGAGCTGCATAGTTCAAAGTACCGCCAGGGGAGCGGTCCCCGTCGTAGGTTGGGTCGCCATACAGCGCGCCCGGAGCCATGTAGCTGACGTCGGACCAACCGGTCGAAGGTGGAGCCTGAAACGTGATTGCTGAGTCGAAACCGCCCGCTGCGTTGCCTGCGACGTCCACTTTCCTTCGAACCGAAAGCACTGGTCCACTCAAGCTCCAGTGGTCGTGAACTCCAAAGCGTACGCCCTCGTACTTGACCTCAGCTCGGGCATCGATTCCTCCCTCTGACTTCCGGACTGTTTTGTATCCGGCGGCAAGCTGATGAAGGTCATCTTCCGCGCGAAAGACTTCCATCCTGGCGGGCTGAGATTGAGAAATTGTGGGCGCTGTTCCGCCGCTGATTTCGATCCCCCACTCACCCGCCGGGGATCGTACGAAGGTCACCGCAGCGCCAGTCTGTAAGTGCCCAAGCTCGACTCGAGCGACTGGTTTCGCAATCGAATTCGAAGCTGCCAGGAATAAACAAAGCAGCGTGCACCGCGAGTGCATTATTGTGCAGGCCTGCGAGTCTTCACGCGAGAGTTACGTTAACCACAGCCAGCTAGTTTACAACGGCTTGGCCCGTCGGCAGTCCCACGTCCTTTCGCTCCTGTTTCCTCTGGTGCTTGAGATCATGCACACGACTGGCTCACGCAGCCGTACTCGAGCAGATCTATTGCTGATCCAAAAGCTGTGGTCGGCTTATGGAATGTAAGCCGGTCTTTCGATTTTGAGACGAGCCGAACTCCTGCACGCTGGCGCACTAGAAAGTCCCACGAGGGCATTCCCTCAGGGGACTAGGATGGCTGTCTTCGACTCTTCACAGCGCGTTTTATTGGGGCCTGCATCGGCCTCCAGCACCTCGTGAAAAGTTAGCGAGTTGCCCAGTATCTGCCTTCGAGCCGCTTTCACGGAGAGTAGATCGTGATCGTGCCAACTTTCCGAACTCTTTTCGGAGCACGCCTAGAAATACTTCTTGACAAGCAGTAGCGCTTTAATACTAGAATCGCATCACATCGCTACAGTTACCGCTAACTAACAAAACAAGCCGACTTGATCAGGGATTGATTGTAGGCCCCGTCCGCTCCTGAAACCTGCCCTCGTAAGGAGGCAATATGGCCCTGTTCGCCAGAAACCGCTTCTATCTGACCGCATCTTTGTTGCTGTTGAGCATTGGGTCGATTCCGCAGGCCGCCTTGGCTCAACAGGCATCCGCCAATGTCAATGGTGTCGTCACCGATCAGACCGGCGCGGCGATCGCAAACGCTCAAGTTCAGCTTACAAATGTTGGTACCGGGGTCACGCGGACGACAACCACGAACACAAGTGGGGCTTACGTCTTCCTGAATATTGTGCCCGGCACTTACACCGTGCAGGCGTCCGCGCAGGGCTTTTCGACGACGACGCAGCCTCAAATCACGCTCGAGGTGAACCAGACCGCAACCTTCGACTTTCACCTCAAAGTCGGCCAGGCGCAGCAGACCGTCCAGGTGGAAGCCACAGCGGCGGGGGTGGAGAGTTCAACCGCCGAACTCGGCACCGTGGTTACTCACCAGGAAGTAAATGATCTGCCTCTGAACGGCCGAAACTTTACCCAACTACTGACGATTACTGCGGGCGTTGCCAACGTCAATCGGGATCAGAGCCAGTATGGTGGTGGCGGGTGGGCCGGCAACTCGATCGGATCGTTCTCGTTCCCGGCTGTGAACGGCGCTCGCAACCGCAGCAATCTGTTCCTCTTAGACGGTGTCAACGACCTGAATACGATGCTGACGATGTACAACTATGCGCCCATCGTCGACGACATTCAGGAATTTAAGACCCAGGGCCATAACGATCTTGCCGAGTACGGCGGCGTTGCCGGAGGCATCGTGAGCGTGGTCAGCAAGTCTGGGACTAACGAGTATCACGGTACCCTCTGGGAGTTTCTGCGTAACGAAGCGATGGATTCGCGCGGCTATTTTGAGAAGAAGCTACCGCCGTTGCGGCAGAATCAATACGGCGCCTCGTTCGGCGGCCCCATCCGGATTCCGCACCTGTATGACGGCAGGCAGCGCAGCTTCTTCTACGCGGCCTGGGAGGGCTACCGGCAGCATACCTCGAATGAAACCGGAGCATTAGGGCCGACCGATGCGGAACGCGGCGGCGATTTCAGCTCTCTGTGTACTGAGGGATTCACAAACGGCGTTTGCAACAATCCCAGCCACCAGCTCTACGATCCCGCGACGACAACGTTCGATTCCGCAACGAATACGTATTCGCGGAGCCCGCTTTCGGGCAACATCATTCCGGCAGATCGCATTGATCCAATCTCGTCGCTGTTCCAATCGATCATTCCGCGCGCCGGTCCCCTGGTCAATGGGGCAAATATTTTTGTTCCCGGATTAGCCCGGACGGACCAGGATTCGGGCACCATTCGCGGCGACCAGAATTTTGGCAGCAAAGACCAGATGATGTTCCGCTACAGCCAATTCGAACAGAATGTGGCGCAACCGTCGAATGTGATTGGCGTGAATACGATCCACGTTACCGGTACCAACTACGTTGGACATTGGACTCACACCTTCAGCGGTAGCGCCATTTCAGACGTGTACTTTGGCAGAAACCACGGCGACACGATAACCGCGAACAGCCATCCCGGCCAAGATGCAGCGTTTTTGAATCAGTTGCAGCAGCTTGGAATGTCCAAGTTCTTCATGACCCTGAACAACAAGCTGTATGCGCCGCAGTGGCAGCCGAACGGGTATATCCAGCTGAGCGGATCGCAATTGCAGGAGACGGAGTTAGCCGACAACTGGGTGTTCGGTGGCTCATTCACAAAGATTCTGGGGAAGCACACGCTTAAGGCCGGAGGCGATTTCCAGACCAATAACTTCAGGTCGCCGATCGCGTACAGCAACGTGGGATTCGGGACGCAGCAAACCGCCGGGCTCGGCACACAACAGGGCCTCGGAGGAGATGCCTGGGCATCTATGTTGCTTGGCGTTCCGGGAGCAGCCGGCTATCGGAATATCCTCGAGGTGGCCCACAGCGGCTGGATCGATGGCGTGTTCATTCAGGACCAGTGGAAAGCCACAAATCGTCTGACCGTCAATTTGGGCTTCCGCAACGACTTCGTGATCACGCCGATTTATGGGACTGGCACCGGTGCGAATTTCTACACCGGAAACGCCAACCCGCTCAATGGAACCTACGAACTGAATGCTCTTCCGCCCGACTGCTCGGCGACTCAGGGTGCGCCCTGCATTCCGACTGGCATCTACACCGCCTCCAGCACAACTGCGCCAGGTGGGCTGCCTCCGCATGCCTATGTGAACCCGAACTCGAAGCATCGGGTGATCAATAACTCGCTGGCCAACTGGGCGGCCCGCGTGGGCCTAGCCTACCGCTTGGATAACAAGACGGCGGTTCGTGCCAGCTATGGACGCTTTTACGATGCTTGGGGGTCGATCGTCCAGCTTTCGCAGAATTTTGGTGGGAATTGGCCGGCGGTTAACACTATCCAAAACAACGGTCTTAACCTCAACATCCCAACCGCTTCTTCCGCTGATCCGCTGCAACTGGGCAGCGGCGGAGCGATTGTTTACCCGATTAACGACTTCAGCCAAGTCAGTCAATGGATGGTGGATCCGAATTTCCGGACTCCGTACATGGACCAGTGGAACGTCGGTGTTCAGCGAGAGCTACCGGGCAATGCCGTTATCGACGCGAATTACGTGGGTTCGGTGGGAAGACACCTGGACTGGGGTCCGACGCTCAACGTCCCCAATCCGGGAGCCGGCGATGTTCAATCGCGGCGCCCGTATCCCTACATGCTGCAGCAATGGTTTGACATGAGTGTCGGCAACAGCCGATATAACGCCATGCAGATCACCCTGAACAAGCGGTTTAGCCATGGTGTTACATTTCTGGCCGCCTACACTCTGTCGCACTCCAATGACGACGGCTGCGGAATCGGCGCTAACTGCAATGTGACGAACCCCTATAATCGCAGTCTTGACTACGGAACTTCGGACCTGAATCAGACGCACGTGTTCTCGTTCTCGTTTGCGGCGCAATCGCCCTTCGACAGATCTTCCAACAAGCTGGTTGCCAACCTGGCTGGTGGATGGTCGCTTAACGGCATTCTGCAACTCCATTCCGGTCTGCCTTACGCCATTACGCTCAGCAACGACAATCTCAACATCGGCTGCTGCCTGCAGCAGCGGGCCGACGTGATAGGCAACTCGCACCTAAGCCACCCCACTGCGCAGCAATGGTTCAATATCGCCGCTTTCGCAAGTCCACCGTCTTTCACTTATGGCAACGAGAAGGTGAATCCATACACTACGGATTGGGGGCGCAATTTCGACTTGTCCCTCTTCCGGCAGTTCCACGTAGGCCTTGGAGAGCGTCGATATTTCGAGTTCCGGGCCGAAGCATTCAACATCTTCAATACGGTTGTGTTCGGGCAGCCGGGTAATTCTCTGGGGGGAACAAATTTTGGCGCCGTCACGACCCAGCAGAACACGCCCCGGCAACTGCAATTGGGCCTGAAGTTCTACTATTAGCAGGGGACACGGTCTGTACTATTGTGGAGTCACTCCGCGCACTGTGTGCGTTAGTGGCGTTTTTTATTCCGCAGCTTCGAGTAATGCGCTGGGTGTCCATCACATCGTTGCTTCTGCTGGTGCTTAACGCGCCTGTGCTGCGGTCGGGGTCCGCGTCGTCACCGATCGAGTTCCAGGACATTGCCGATAAAGCTGGCGTCCATTTTGTTACAGAGAATTCTCCCACTCCAGAAAAACATCAGCCGGAGACGATGCCGGCTGGTGTTGCCTTATTCGACTATGACGAAGATGGCCTGCTCGATATCTATCTGGTCAACGGGGCCGAGATGCCGTCGCTGGTGAAGACCGGGCCAAAGTATTACAACCGACTATTTCATAACAATGGCAATGGAACCTTCACTGACGTCACTGAGCGCGCAGGGCTTGCTGGAGCAGGCTATGGAATGGGCGTGGCGGTGGGCGACTTCGATAACGACGGTTGGCCCGACCTGTTTCTGGCCAATGTCAATGGGAATCAACTCTTTCACAACAACAGAGACGGCACTTTCACCGATGTAACTGTGAAAGCCGGTTTGAGTGGTGCCATCTACCATGGCCGCAAGATGTGGTCCATCTCCGCCGGCTGGTTCGATTACAACAACGACGGACTTCTCGACCTGTTCGTTACGAATTACTGCGAGTGGGACCCCCGGCATGAGCCCGCATGTATGGGACTGAATGGCCGCGGATATTGCCATCCCAACAGCTTCGCGCCACTGCCGAACACTCTCTATCGCAACAACGGAGACGGCACTTTCACGGATGTATCGGATCAAACCGGGATCTCCGCCGTGCAGGGCAAAGGTATGGGAGTGGCCTTTGCCGACTACGATGGCGATGGCTTCCTCGATGTTTTTGTCGCCAACGACAACAGCCAGAATCTTCTGTTTCACAACCTCGCTGGAAAACGATTTGTGGAGGTCGCATTCCAGCTCGGCGTGGCTTACAACGAAGATGGGGTTGCACTCGCCGGGATGGGTGTGGACTTTCGCGATCTGGATAACAACGGCCTGCCGGACATCTGGCACACCGCCATCGAGAACGAAACCTTTCCTTTATTTCTGAATCGCGGAGGTGGACGGTTCTCGAATGCGACCCAGTCCAGCGGATTAACCCGTATCACGCGCATGATGTCTGGATGGTCGAATGGCGTCGCCGATCTCGACAACGATGGCTGGAAGGATCTGGTTGTCGCTCGCGGTAATGTGATGGACAATATCGAGGAGATCTCTCGCCATTTTCACTACGCCGAACCCAACTCAGTCTTTCGAAATCTGGGCGATGGACAGTTCACGGATGTGAGTGCGACCGCCGGCGCCGATTTCCTGCGGGCGGCTCCTTATCGCGGGCTGGCATACGGAGATCTCGATAATGACGGCAGAATCGACCTTGTGGTGACGGTCCTTGGCGGTCCCGTTCGGGTGTTTCGCAACGTTACTGAAACACACAATCACTGGATTCTTCTAAAGCTCGTCGGAACCAAAAGTAATCGGATGGGCATCGGCGCACAGATTCGAATCACCACCGACGACGACAGAAGACAGTACGACGAAGTTACGACCAGCACCGGCTATTCGGCCTCGAGCGATCCACGCGTTCATTTTGGTCTGGGAACCTCACAGAGAGTCCGGGAAATTGAAATCCGCTGGCCTTCGGGCACACGCCAAGTCCTGCGCGATGTGACTGGAGATCGCTTGCTGGTAGTGACCGAGAAGCCCGATGGTAGTTAGCGATAACGTTAACGAGTGAGTCGGATTATACTGGGGCGATCCATCATGAGGCGGTCCGTCGTTTTCTGTAGTGCTCTCTGGCTGTTCGCCAGCCCACGGTTACCAGCGCAACTGCCCGAAGCGTGCAAAGCGCCAGCTCTGCCTGGGAACGTGTCCGCCCGCTCACCTTCGGCGAGTATCTATGACTCTGTGGGTACCTGGTTCGCGGAAAAGGGTGATTTGAAGTGCGCAGCCGCCGCATTCGAACAAGCGTTGCGGCTGGAGCCAGGTTCGGCTGAAGCGCATTTCGATCTTGGGCTTGTCCGGCAAGCTGAGAAAAATACCGCCGCCGCGACAAAAGAGCTCCGCCTCGCCCTGAAAAACAATCCCGAGTTGCTACCGGCACGGTGTGCCCTCGGCTCGGTACTGACAGAGCCTGCCGAAGCCGAAGCCGAGTTTCGCACGGCGCTCGCAAAGAACCCCAAAGCAGTCTGCGCCTTGGATGGTTTGGCGCAGGTCCTTTTGGATCAGCGGCGATACGATGCCGCTCTTGCGTTTTGGAGGGAGGCTCTCCAGATTCAACCGGACGCAGCGGATCTCCAGCTTTCGCTGGCGACGGCTACATACCAGACTGCAAAGGCCAGGGAGGTCGCTGGGCTGCCTGCCGCCGAAGGCGCCGGGGTGGCCGACGCCATTCGGCTTTTCACCGAGTTGCTCAAGAGCCATCCTGAGTTAACGGCCGCACATTTCACGCTCGGCAACATCTATGCGAACGAGCAACGCTATCGCGAAGCTGCGGATGAATACCAGGAGGTAACCCGCCGAAATCCATCGGATACGGTCGCGTTGCTTGCGCGCGTAAAAGCTCTGGTAAACGTGTCCGAATACGACGAAGCGCTCGCGCCAGCTCTGGATTACGTCCACAGAAACCCGGGTGATGCCGCGGGGCACGTCCTGCTCGGTACGGTGTATCGAGGAATGGGTGACTTCGCGAAAGCAGAGCCGGAACTCGAGGTTGGAGCCGCGAAGGCCCCCGAGGATTTTCAGGCACGATATCAACTTGGGTTCGTATTGGCGCGCCAGGGAAAGCTGCAACAAGCGTTGCCCCAGCTGCGGAAGGCAGTTGCGCTGAAACCGGAGGAGAAGTCTGCGGAGTTCCAATTGGCGGCTGTGCTGCGTGACCTGGGCGAAAAACAGGAGGCCGACGGAATTGTCCAGCGATTCCGGGAAAACACGGGCAACGAATTCAGGAATAGTCGACTTATATCTGAGGGCAACCAGGCGAACGATCTGCTGCAATCGGGGAAAACGGCAGAAGCCGCGGCGATGTACCGCCAAATGCTCGAGCAAGACCCACACGACGCCTGGACGGCCTACAACCTGGGCCTCGCGCTGGAAGCGATGCACGATTTGAAGGACGCGAGAGAGGCGCTCGAAAAGGCAGTGAGTCTCGACCCAAAAAAGGCGCTGGCGCGGGTTGAGTTGGGACAACTAGAGTTGGCGGCGGGCAACTTGCCGACCGCTCAGAAATATCTACAGACCGCGCTTGACCTGGAGCCTCAAATGGTGGGGGCGCGTGGAAACCTGGCCATGGTTTACGCCATGAAGGGCGACCTGGCTTCGGCCGAGAAGCTCCTGCTCCAGGCCATTGAAGATGATCCGAAATACAAGGAAGGCCATCTGAACCTCGGGTTGATTTTTGCCCAGCAAGGGAGGAAATCTGACGCTGAGCAGGAACTGAATAAAGCTGTGGCGCTGGCGCCGCAGGATGCTGCCACGCTATCGACGGCGGGAAAAGCGATGGCGCAGATGGGCAAGCTGACCGAAGGAATCGCGCTCCTACGGAAAGTGTCGGAACTGGCGCCGGATCTGGCATCCACCCACTTGGACCTGGCGCTTGCGCTTGCAGACAGCTTCGATCTGCCAGGGGCACTGGCGGAAACAAGCGAAGCGGTTCGTCTTGCGCCTCAATCCGGCGTTGCGCATCTGAACCGCGGGCGAGTGCTGTTCGACCTCGGCCGCACGTCTGAGGCGAAGCCTGAACTCGAAGCGGCCTACCGGTTGATTCCGCAGTCATCCGAGCCGCGCTATTTCCTCGCGCTGATCGAAAAGCAGAGCGGCAACTATCCACGTGCGGCCAGTCTTCTCGAAGAGGTTGTGCATTTGGAGCCGCTTAACAAAATGGCCTGGTACATGCTCGGCCAGAACTTGGAGTACGAAAACGAGACCACGAAAGCGATAGCGGCCTGGCGGCAAGCGATCGCGATCGATCCGAAATTCAGCCAAGCACTGTTCAGCTTAGCGCGCGCGTTGCGCTCGACGGATACCGCAGAAGCTGAGCAGTTGATGGCGCGCTACACCGATGTGCAGAAGGAGCGGCGGATCCTAGATCGTGCGGGCACGCTGGCAAACAATATTGCTCTGGCCGCATCCGCGCACGACTGGCCTGAGGCAACCCGACAGATGAAGGAAGCTATCTCGGAGTGCGGCGACTGCGCGCTGAAAGCTGACCTCCACAAAAAGCTGGGTCTAATCGATTGTCAGTCTGGCGACCTGAAGAGTGGCGAAAAGGAACTGCTAGCCGCGAGCGCCCTTAAACCTGGGGATCCGGACATCGAGCGCGCCCTGAGGTTGATCGCACAAACTCGAGACCAGCGTGCCGGGTTCGGGAAGGCTCACTAATGGCGGTGACCAGCCGAGTTGTTCCGCTTGCTTGTGCGCTCAGAGGAGTACTTTGTGCACTGCTGTTGATCGGCCCGAGCGCGCTTTCCCAGATGGTCTCGACTGGCGCGAAAGATCAGCCTGCGCGACCACTTCCTCCCGACATGAAGGCCCCCATTGTCGATTTCCGTGATGTTGCCGCGGAGGCGGGGCTCACAGCCGAGGTGATCTCGGGCGAAATAGATCAGACCTACATTGTCGAAAACACCGGGACAGGCGTTGCGATATTCGATTACGACAACGACGGCCTTCCGGATATCTTTCTTTTACAGGGCGATCGGCTCCAGAATACCTCGGGCCCTCCGCTGACACCGCATCTCTATCACAACCTGGGTCACCTGCACTTCGAAGACGTCACCCAGAAAGCCGGCATCGGCCACACGGGCTGGGAGCAGGGAGTGTGTGCGGGCGACGCCGATAATGATGGACACATTGATCTGTTCATCACGCAGTGGGGACACAATCTCTTCCTACACAACACCGGAGACGGCACGTTCCGCGATGAAACGAAGGAACGCGGCCTGTATCGCCCGGAATCGCGATGGAGCACCGGATGCGCTTTTATCGATTACGATCGCGATGGCTATCTTGACCTGGTGGTGGCCAACTACGTCGATTTTAAAGCTCAGGAGACGCCTCCGCGGCGTGCCGACAGTGGTTGCAATTGGAAAGGCATGCCTGTCCCCTGCGGACCGCGCGGCCTCAAGGGCGAAACCATGACGCTTTATCGCAACGACGGGCACGGCCATTTTGTCGACGTCACGAAGCAGGCCGGCGTTGAGACGCCCCGGGAATACTACGGGTTCACTGTGCTGACCGGCGACTTCGATGACGACGGATGGCCTGACTTCTTTGTCGCTTGCGATTCAACGCCCAGCCTTTTTTTTCATAACAAACACAATGGGACGTTCGAGGAGATAGGACTCATGAACGGTCTCGCCGTGAACGAGGATGGGCGGGAGCAGGCAGGCATGGGTGCCACCGCCGGCGATTACGACGGCGACGGCCACTTGGACATTTTCAAGACCAACTTCTCGAACGACACCAATACCCTTTATCGGAACCTCGGAGACGGGAACTTCGCCGACTTCACCAGCCGCGCCGGCCTTGCCGCCCATACTCAGTATGTAAAATGGGGCACCGCGTTCCTCGACTTCGACAACGACGGCTGGAAGGATCTGTTCATTGCCGACGGCCATGTCTACCCGTTCGTTGAGAAGTACAATCTGGGCGAACAGTTCAAACAGCCTCGGCAGTTGTTTTGGAACCGCGGAGATGGGCAGTTCTACGACATGTCGTCGACGAGCGGAGCGGCCATAACCGCATTACATTCCTCACGCGGCGTTGCCGTCGGCGATCTCGACAACGACGGTTCCGAAGAGCTCGTTGTGGTGAATCTGTTCGAGCCTCCATCGCTGCTGAAAAATATCGGCCCTCGTGGAAACGCTCTACTGGTCCGCGCGGTCACGGCTTCCGGAAGGGACGCAATTGGTGCACGGTTGACGCTCACCGCGGGCGGCCACCGCCAAGTCGATGAGGTCCGCAGCGGCGGGTACCATGTTTCGCAAGGTGACTTCCGAGTGCACTTCGGCCTTGGCCGTGCCACCAAAGCAGATCTGACAATCCGCTGGCCGCAAGGCGCTGTTGAGGCAATTCGGGACGTGGATGCGAACCAGTGGATTACGGTGCGTGAGGGGAAAGGCATCGTGGAGCATCACAGCTTTGTTCGTTAGGCAGATCACAATCTCAGCTGATACTGTCCCCGCCCAGTTTTCGCGTTTTTCCGTTGATCCTCAAGCCGAAGATGCCGCGATGCTCCTACATTTACCCGGATTGCGGCAATAGCTGCCATATCATTTAAATGCGTGGACATCGGCTGAACTGCAAAAAGTCAGGCGATGGTGTTATCGGCAGCTCCCCGGGCCCTAAGGACTGAGCAGTGAACCTGCAAACCATAAGTCACAATTGGCGCAAAGTCCGATGTCCGTTTCGTTCGGCGACGCGGAAGCGGACGCGCCGACCTAGCTCTGCAAAACGCCTCGTTCGCCGATCGAAGAGCTGATTCCCCATTTGCTCTGTTTTGCCTTAACGGATCGCACCCGAGCCTGCAAAACTGTATCTCACTCATTCCAAAGACGAAAGAGGTTCGGAGAGTGGGTTCAGGAGTTCGGATAACTTATTTATTTTCAATAAGATGGCGGAGAGAGTGGGATTCGAATCCAGCTCATAACGTAGTTTCAATAACATAGAGAACACGGCGGGCACAGCAAAAGCATTATAAGACAGCGTAGGCAGTGCTAACGGATCACAAAACGGATCACAGCTGCGTGATCATTTAAAAAGAGCTTTAAAAGGGGGCTCGATTGAAAGCCCCCTTTCTCCTTCCTCATCGTTGGCACCAAGGATTGGTCGACCTTGGCGGCGGAGCGTTGGAGAGTGGCATACGGGCAACCGGCATGATGATGGCCATTCTCAACGTGTCCACGGCGCTTTATCTCCTTGCACCAATACTGCTCTTGTTGGCAATTATGTTGCAGAAAGTGATATGGCCCACTTTGAGCAGGTTAATTTACGCACTGAGAAAATATCCACTGGCTACCAATCGCAAATTCCTTGTTTCCGTCGGATCACTTTCGTTGCTTGTGGGGCTAAATATTGTTCATTTGGGAATACAGGAGTTGTTGAAGCTTCTGTCATAACAAAGTTGAATCAGGCCATCTGAGCACTCCTCATATGCGCTGAAAGCGTGGAGGTTCGTAGCGTACCCGAATTGTGCCTCCGATCTGCGTTGCACATGCGCTAAACTGGCACTTGACAGTTGCGGCAACGTCAATCTATGAGCACCAGCCGACACATAATCGCGCTGCTAAAGAGCCATCTGGAAGGCGACGACAAGGAATTCCTGTCCGTTGCGATGCAAGCTGCTGCCCATGAGGCCCGGCTCGGGCATGCGAGCGTCGCGCAACAGCTCCGCGATCTAATCGACGAATCGAAGCGCCGAACGTCAGCCACTCAGAACCGGTCCGGGCAGCTCATTGTCCTAGAACCGCGAGGAGAATTAGCAAGCCTACTCTCCGTTCAGACACCCACTCTTCGCCTCACCGATCTCACCCTTTCTCCTGTTCTTGCCGACCGGCTGAAGCGCGTTTTGATCGAGCAACGCCAACAGAAGAAACTTCGTGAGCATGCTCTACACCCACGCCGAAAACTCTTGTTTGTCGGTCCACCGGGGTCGGGCAAAACAATGACCGCTTCAGCTTTGGCCGGGGAGTTGCACCTTCCCCTTTTTACCATCATGCTTGAAGGCGTAATTACGAAGTTTATGGGAGAAACGGCGGCCAAACTGAGGTTAGTCTTCGACGCTCTGTGTCAAACGCAAGGTGTCTATTTATTCGACGAATTCGACGCGCTCGGAGCCCATCGCAACCAAGCGAATGATGTCGGCGAAATCCGGCGAGTTCTGAATTCCTTCCTACAGTTCCTGGAAAAGGACACCTCCCACAGCTTGATTGTTGCCGCAACAAACCATCCCGAGATGCTTGACCGCGCCTTATTCAGGCGCTTCGACGACGTTATCGAGTACACGCTTCCTAATGCCGAACTCGCTAGAGAGATTCTGGTTCGCAAACTCGCGCAGTTCGGAATCGCTGACTTAGACTGGTCGCAAATTTTGACCGAGACCGACGGTTTGAGCCAGGCGGAACTTTCGCGTGCCAGTGAAGAATCTGCCAAGCAGGCCGTATTAAATGGGTCGACCCAGATCACTTCTGAAGCTTTGTTGAAGGCTCTCCACGAGCGAAAGGCAGCCTCGCGATAAATGCCAGACTTTCCGCGCGATCTGCCGCATTTATATCTAGGAAAGAACGGAAAACCTGAGCCTTACACCAGCAAGAATCCACCGCCACAATATCCAATTCCCCAGCGTGATCGCGGTGGGCACGCCCAAGCCATTCGATCCGCTCTCGATACCGCATTCGCTCTAGCTGAAGTCAGGCGTCGCGAACGCGAGCCTGATCTTGCGCTGGGAACACCGGGCTCCTATTTTGATTTTCAGATTCAGCCTGGCTCCGAGATCGCTATTGATCTACTGGAAAACCGGAAGAAGAGCATTGAACTGGTTACTGTTCATCAAGGCTCGCCAACAGGACCAATGGTTGCTACCGTTTTCGTTCCCGATTCGGCCGCCGAGTACTTTTTGAAGAAGGTCGAGGCTTATCGATCCGAGAATACAGAGAAGGGCAAGCCAAAGAACGAGGCTCTCATCGCCCGTATTGAATCGATTGCCCTGTCCGCAATTCGATCGATCTACACGGACGATCAGACGATTTTTCCAGCGGCGGGAGAACAAATCTGGTGGGAGATTTGGATTCGGCAAGGGCAAGCGGATGCCTTTAACGCTGTTTTGAGCCGCCTCAATGTTCCCGTTTCACCG
>DATEHP010000081.1:0-21791 GCA_035279505.1 Candidatus Sulfotelmatobacter sp.
GCGCGGCAACTTTACCGATCGCGCGAGAAAGCCGGGGAGCATAAGGCGATCTCGGGGGCGGAGAATATCGACAAGGTGATCCGCATCGATCAATCCCCGATCGGAAGGACGCCGCGGTCGAATCCGGCAACCTATACCGGAGTGTTCACTGCGATTCGCGATCTGTACGCCATGTTGCCCGAGTCGCGCGAGCGTGGTTATAAAGCGGGACGATTCTCTTTCAACGTTTCGGGCGGACGCTGCGAGGCTTGCCAGGGCGAGGGGCAGCGGCGTATCGAGATGAATTTTCTGCCCGATGTTTATGTGCTGTGCGAAGTGTGCGGCGGGCGGCGCTATAACTCGGAAACGCTGGCAGTCAAATACAACGGGTACTCGATAGCCGACTTGCTGGAAATGCCGGTATCGGATGCGCTGCCGATTCTCGAAAACATTCCGCAGGTGAAGCCGAAGCTTCAAACACTGGTAGACGTAGGGCTGGGATACATTCATCTGGGACAGTCGGCCGTAACGCTCTCAGGCGGAGAGGCCCAGCGCATCAAGCTCGCGCGCGAGCTGAGCAAGCGGCAGACCGGGAAGACGCTATACCTGCTCGATGAACCGACCACGGGGCTGCACTTCGATGACGTTAAGAAGCTTCTGGACGTCCTGCATCGTCTAACGGATTTGGGAAATTCGATCATCATTATCGAGCACAACCTGGATGTAATTCGGAACGCCGATTGGATCATCGACCTCGGTCCGGAGGGCGGCGAGGACGGCGGCCGGATGGTGGCGCAGGGCACGCCCGAGCAGGTCGCGCGCGTGAAGAAGTCATATACGGGGCAGGCGCTCGCGGCTTACTTTGGCAGGGCGGTTCCCAGTTCTCAGGTGTCAGTTCCCAGTTAAAGACCCTCAGGTCGCCAATATGATTCCCGTTGGATACATGGCAAAGCGGGTGGGGAGGAAACCTGATCGGTTTCGGGCTCCTCATGTTGTTGACGTCTATTCCGTGAGCAACTGCAATTGCGAGGACTTTGCCGACTACATTAAGTACTGGAAGCACAATGGTTTTTGGTTCTTTGACTCGCCAGAGATCATCAAGGACGTGGCCAAGCAGAATTCGATTCCTCTGGAAGGAACGTCGTTGTTTTATTACGAAGCGCATGAAATGGAGTTTGATGGCGACCGCTGGGGCCCCTGGTCGCCGGAGCCATCTTTCCCGACAAACGTGGTTTTGCCTTCCGGGAAACAACTTGAGGGTTTCGACGTAGTGAATTTCACGGCGCGAACATCGCCCGAATGCTCGGGGCTGTCATGCAGCAGTCTGGCAGCCGAGCTTCCTACGAATAGTCATTGTCTGTTTTCGTCCTTTGATGAGGCTGAGAAAGGCCTTAACGATGGGAAATTTGAAAACGCTGAGCCCGGTCCATACCGCATATTCGCTGTGTATTCGGTAGACTGGTAATAATCGAAAAGGATTTATCTGTCTACTTCCGACAATCCACAGTTTGAACCGCAATCGCTGCCGGGCACAGAGCCGAAATCCCTCGACCCCAGTCCAGCCGATCCATTTGTGGTTACGACAACCCTGTCTCCAAAGGCTGGGCCACCTTTGGAGAATCCCGCCTGGAATGGATGGGATGTCCTGGCAGTCGTTGGCTTGGCACTAGTGACGATCCTTGTGTCCCAGTTCGCCATCCTGCTGGCTGCTCATTACCTTTTGTATCCGCACGCCAAGCTAGAGGATCTGGCGCTCCATCCGATTCTGTTGCTGATCTCCCAGTTCGTGATCGACGCTGCGGTCGTCGCCTATATGGTGCTGCTCGTAGAGGGGAAGTATCGCCAGTCTTTCTGGCGGGCGATCCGGTGGAACTGGGACAGACCCATATGGGCGATGCTTGCTTTAGGGATGGCAACGTATTTAGTGCTAGCCGTGCTGGGCAGTTTTCTGCCGATGCCAAAAAGTACCCCGTTCGACAATCTGTTTCAAAACCGTCGGGATGCGTTCCTGCTGGCCATCATTGCCACCACGCTGGGACCCTTGATGGAAGAATTGTTTTTCCGCGGGTTCTTCTATCCGGTCGTAGCGAAACGTTGGGGCGCAGGTTGGGGGATTCTTCTCGCGGCGCTGCCGTTTGCCCTGATGCACATGCAGCAATATGGATATGCGTGGGGCATTCTGCTGATCATTTTCGGAGTGGGAGTGGTGTGCGGGATCGTGCGGGCGGTCACCCGATCGGTGGCAGCCAGCTTCCTGGTGCACGCAGGGTACAACGGTGCCCAGATGCTGATTGCGATCTTTCTCACGCATGGCTTCACGCGTATGCCGAAGGGTGTGTTGGAGTACTTCTCGGGCTGAGCTCTGCCACGTAGGAAACCCTTTTTGCCTTGCGAACAGTCCAGGGGATTATTCTCCGCTAGTCGTTCTTTACGATCCGCGAACAACCAGGCCTCCTTTGCCGTACTTCAAACGCTTTTAAAGTATATTAAGCGGAACCCTCCGCGTGGGGCGGAGAACCGACCCAAGTTTCATCCAGGAAGGACATGCAGTCAGACCCGAAAATTGTGGCCGAAATCCTGCTATCCGCTTCGATCCTGGAAGCAATCCCCGACGCCGTGGCCGCCGTAAACCAGCAGGGCGTCATCATTCAAGTCAATTCACAGACTGAGGCGCTATTCGGCTATACACGCGATGAGTTGATCGGCCAGAGTGTCGAGATGCTGGTCCCGGAGCGGCAGCGTCCGCAACACCATCTGCACCGCGAGCGTTTCCATTCGCAGCCGAAAATCCGAAGAATGGGATCAGGTCTGGATTTGTACGGCAGGCGCCGGGACGGATCTGAATTCCCCGTGGAGATCAGCCTCAGCCCGGTGGCGACGGGGAGTGGCGCGATCGTTCTGAGCGTTATCCGCGATATCAGTGATCGAATACGAATCGAGGAGGAGTTGCGGCGGGCAAACGAGGAACTGGACCGGAGGAAGACCCGGGAACTGCGCGATTCTCAGAACCGGCTGGCGCTCATTGTCGATTCATCACAGGACGCGATTATCGGCAAGAATCTCGATGGCATCATCACGCAGTGGAATAAAGGCGCGGAGCAGATTTACGGCTATACCTCGGCGGAAATTATCGGACGAAATGTTTCGGTGCTTTGTCCGCCTGATCGGCCCGATGAGATTCCCGGGATTCTTGAGAAGATCCGTCACGGCGAGCAAGTCGACTACTTCGAGTCGGTGCGAATGACCAAAGATGGCCGGAGATTG
This sequence comes from Candidatus Sulfotelmatobacter sp., assembly GCA_035279505.1. Classification (GTDB taxonomy): domain Bacteria; phylum Acidobacteriota; class Terriglobia; order Terriglobales; family Acidobacteriaceae; genus Sulfotelmatobacter. Next base: position 3,244 of record DATEHP010000081.1, read on the forward strand.
AATATGTCGATCTCCGTTTCTCCTATTCATGATGCGGAGGGACGAGTTGTCGGCGCCTCGGCGATCGGACGTAATATCACGGCGCAGAAAAGGATCGAAGATCAGCTGCGACAGTCGCAGAAGATGGAAGCTGTGGGACGACTGGCGGGCGGTGTCGCCCACGATTTCAACAATCTGCTGGGGATCGTTACTGCTTGCACGGAGTTATTGCGCAGGGACGTGGACGTCGAAAGCCTGGAGTATGTCGACAACATTCGCGAGGCCGCGAACCGGGGAGCATCCCTGACGCGCCAGTTGCTGGCGTTCAGCCGACGCCAGCCGGTGCAAACGCAGATTTTGGATTTGAATGATCGGCTGAAGGAAGTCAGCAAACTAGTAAGGCCGCTGATGGGAGATGACGTGGAGATTGTGCTCCCGTCCCGCTCAACGGCGGCGGTAGTTGAGGCGGATGCGGGGCAACTTGATCAGATCGTGCTCAATCTTGCCGTGAACTCGCGCGATGCCATGCCGCGCGGTGGCAAGCTCATTATTGAAACTGGAGTGCACGACCTCGACGAAGCCTTTGCGCGCGAGCACTCCATGACTCCGGGGCGCTACGTCATGCTGGTTGTGAGTGACAACGGCATCGGGATGGATGAGGCCACAAGGTCCCGTATCTTCGAGCCATTCTTCACCACAAAGGAAAGCGGAAAGGGAAGCGGGCTGGGACTGGCTACCGTTTACGGCATCGTCAAGCAAAGCGGCGGGCATATATGGGTCTACAGCGAGGTTTCCCATGGCACTACCTTCAAGATTTATTTGCCGAGCGCGGAACACAAATTGGGGTTAGCGCCTGACGAGCAAGCCGAAGCTCTGCCCGCCAAACGTGAAGGAGTGACCCTGCTGCTGGCGGAAGACGATCCCATCATGCGCAAGCTAACCCGCAAGATGCTCGAAGAGCATGGCTACAAGGTGTTGGAAGCGATTGATGGCGAGGAGGCACTGCAAGTGATCTCCCAGAATGCGACGCGTATCGATCTGATTCTGACCGACGTTGTGATGAAAGGGATGAACGGACCGGAGCTGGTGCTGCGATTAATCGACTCCCATCCGGAAATGAAAGTCGTCTACATGTCCGGCTACACAGGTGAACTCGTGGCGCACCAGGGACTGCAAAGCGGTATCCCTCTTCTGGAAAAGCCGTTTACAAGGGCCGCGCTGCTCAAGATTATTGATGAGGCCCTTGATTAGTGAGGCGCGGGCACTCCTGCCCGCGAACCCTGGACACGAGCACTTCCATTTATTTGATCGTCACGGTCAGCAACTGCGCTCCGCTCACTACATAATCCAGCGAGGGCGTTGCCGTCTCGTCCACGTTTGATTCCCCGCTGACGATCATTTCCTGATTGCCGCGCATGCCGTCCATCACGTTCATGACTGAGATGGGCAACGTGGGCATGACCTTGTCGGCCACGCGCGCCTCGGGATCGGCTTCCAACAGCGAGACATAGAGCCGGTTGTTGGCGTGCTCTTTATTCAGCAGGGCAATGGTCGAAGCCAGGTCCAGCTTGCGGCCGAAGGCCGGGTTCGTGCGGTTCACGCGATCCAGCGTGTCCCCGTCGCTCACGAGGATCCGCAGATTCCCCTTGCTGGCCGAGGTTGGAATCTTCACTGGAACCTGGCGGACAACACGTTCGCCACGATACGGAGCCAGCACGGTCTCCACGATGATCTGATCTCCCGGACGTGCCTCGGTCACATCGGTGCGGGCGCTCTCCAAACGTGCCCAGCGGCGTTCACGGACGAGATCGAAATCGAGCTTCACGCTGTTCACAGCGGGCGCGCTGTAGGGGTTGTCGTAGATCCGTCCGAAACGCTCTCCCAGCGAGAGGGCTGCGGCCATGGCTGCGGGCTGGCCGTTTTCCCCGGGTGTGAACATATTCCGCAAGCCGACTTCCGGAAAGCCTTTCACGTTGATGCTCGCGTTCAACCGGTACGTAATCTCTTCCCCGTATTCATTCACGCCATGCAGAGCGTTGAACACCGTCGCCATGATGGCTACTGGGCTGAGGCGCGGGTTGTTGAGTACTTCGTAATGAAATTCTTTCGGAGTGCCTCCGCCGCGAATGGTCAGCGTGACCGGAATCATTTCCGGTTGCTTGCCTAGGACGCCGAGAATTCCAGTGTGACGGTCCTGCACAAAAACTCCGGCGCGCTCCGTGGTGTTGACGATTTTGAAAGCGTTTAGCGGCGAGGGCAGCGTGGCCAGCACCTGCGCCTTATTCATGGGTAGATCGACGGAGCCGAATTGCAGTAGCGGATGTCCGCAGGCCAGCAGGCGCTGAGGATCGATGTAGGTGACCGTGCAGGTCGCGGCGATATCCATGTCGCCACGCACCAGCACCGCGCTGACAGCGGAACCGGCCTCGAGTGGCTCGGGCTGTTTCTCTTCACTGACAGAGCCCGCGCCCATAACCGGCACGATTCCGGCAGCGGCGAACTGCGGGGCGAATTGCCGGACCGCTTCTTCCGAAAATCCATTGAACACCAGCGGAGTTTCAATCGGCTTCAGATAATTGGCGAGACCCTGGGTAGAACCTGAGAACGAGTTTGCATCGCCCGGCGCAGCAGTCTTTCCGGCGGAAGTCGTCACTACCGGTTTTACTGCAGAAGCTTCTTCCGCCGGAGATTTATCCAGCGCATTGATTTCAAGCATGTCCGCGATCGGGGTCACACCCGCAATAGGTTCTTTCGAGAATTCGCCGATGCGAAATGCGAGCGCGCCCGCGAGTTTGCCATCAATATAAACAGGGCTGCCGCTCATGCCGGCGACCACGCCGGTGTATTCCACCTTCGGTCCATGCAGACGAATCAGGATCACGTTACCCCTGGGGCCGTTCACGTTGCGCAGAACTCCCAGGACTTCGAAGTCCATCGGTTCCGGCTTCACGCCCTGAAACACCGTGTAAGCCACTCCCTGCATTCCGGCATGGATCTGATCCACAGGAATGGTGGGTTGAGCGGTTTGAGCGATCAGGATTGTGGGTAGGGACAGGCCAAGCGCGAAAAGCGTAAGAACAAACTTCCTCATTTTTGAAGCCCCGACGAGGACCCGTGAATGGGCCCGATAAGCTTAGATCCAGACCAACTGTGACAAGTTGCACCGACTAGGGGACTGTCTGGGACCGGGCAAAAACATCCCAATTGCGAATCTGTGCGTCTATACTAGCATAGGCGCGTTGGTGGGTTCACCATGTTTAATTATCGTAAACTGAAGATTTCTGAGTGGTTTAACACCTTTGGGCTGTTGGCTGTAGTCGGCTGCTTGGCCATGTGCGGTAGCGTCCCAGCGCTTTCGCAAGATCAGACGCCTGCGGCTCAGACGCCTTCTCAGGCACCAGATAACGGCAAGCCCAAACAAGATGTTCCTGCCGAAGCCGGCGGCCCGACCGACAACGTAGGGCCCTATGCGATCCCGAAGAAGAAGATAGAAGAGGCACCGCCGCCACCTCCTCCGGTGACCCCGAAGAAGGTCGAAGACCTGCCGGACTACTCCCTGAAGGTGAATGTCCCGCTGGTGAACGTTGACGTATTGGTAACTACCAAGGACGGCGGCCAGTTCATCCCCGGGCTGAAGAAGGATAATTTCCGGGTGATGGAAGATGGGGTTCAGCAGCAGATCAAGAATTTCACCGTCTCGCAGGCGCCCATTACGGCCGTGCTGCTGGTGGAGTTCGCGTCAACCAACTACATCTTTATGACGCAGGCGCTGCAGGCTTCTTATGCATTTGCGAATACCCTGAAGAAGGACGATTGGGTGGCGGTAGCCTATTACGACATGAACCCGCACATCCTGGTGGACTTTACACAGGACAAAAAGGCGGTCTACGGAGCGCTGAATCAATTACGCATTCCCGGATTTGCGGAGACGAACCTGTTCGATGCGCTCTACGACACGCTGGACCGGCTCGACCGCGTTGAAGGCAAGAAATACATCGTGCTGGTGACGACCGGGATCGACACGTTCAGCAAACTCACGCTTGACAAGATCATGAAGAAGATCAAGGACACTAAGGACGTGACGATCTTCCCCATCAGCGTGGGATTCATCGTGCGCGAGTGGTGTGAAGTCCATCCCGGATACTGCCGCAATGCTCACGGCATGGGCATCCCCGTGGGCCACATGGACTACCTGCAAGGCGACAATGAAATGCGGACCTTCGCGGCAATGACCGGTGGCCGGGCCTACTTCCCGCGCTTTGAGGGCGAGCTGCCGGAATTGTTCGGCGACATTTCGAACGACATCCGCAACCAGTACACAATTTCGTATTCTCCAACCAATACGAAGCTTGACGGAACCTACCGCAAGGTAAAGGTTGAAGTGGTTGCTCCCGATGGCGGACAGTTGAAGGTCAAGGATCAGAAGGGCAAGGATCACAAGCTCGATGTGGTGGCACGCGAAGGATATACGGCGAAGCACACGGTGGAGTAGGGTTTGGCGGTGCTCCTACTGGCGAGGTAACCCTGCGCCAAAAGCCTGCAAAGTCGTGCCTCAGTGCACATGGAATAGACGATCGAGCAGAAAGAATACCGCAGCCCCGACGAACACCAGCAATGCCATCTTCATGGCAGGTTCCTTGTTGACCTCAGGGACAAGATCCGAAGCCGCGACATAAATCGTGACGCCCGCCGAGAGCGGCAGTCCGGCTCCGACGTGGTGGCGGAAGATTGCCATCGTTAAAACTCCAGCCAGAGTTGATCCTCCTAAAACAATCGATGCGCCCCAGGCTGTGCCGCGGCTGCGGCCGCTGGCTAGCATGACCGAACTCACGGTAAATCCCTCGGGGATTTTGTGTAGGAAGATGGCGAGGAAAATCAGCCAACCGAGCCAGTTCGAAACCAGAAATCCAGACGCGATTGCGATGCCGTCGAAGAAGGTATGGATTACGAGGCCGAGAACAACGGAATAAGAGCTGTGAGAGTGAATGAACTCGTCGCGGTGTGTTTCTTCGCCAAAGTGGAAATGCGGGGTTACCGTGTGCTCAAAAAAGTGAATGATGAGATAGCCCACCAGCACAAGTAGGGCAGCAGGCTTCCCGCGCATTTCGATGCTCTGCGGAACCATCTCAACCAGCGCGGTGGCAAGCATGAATCCTGCGCCGAGTGCGACGAAGTAGCGTAGATAACGCCGCTCCCAGTGCCGTTGCACGATGATCGCGCCGCCGAAAACGTTGGCGGCAGCGGCGGTGAGACCTAGCATGATACTGGTGAGGATTGGATCCATTCGCAGGCAGCGCGATGATATCAGTTCTCAGTACTCAGCTTTCAGCGTTCTTGCAGACGGGATGCCAGTCAGTACGCCTGAGGTGCTGGTTTTTTTAGTTGGCAACTGAGAACGATTGTCCCGAATTCGGCGCTCATCCCGAATGCCGAATGTGCATCACATCGCCGTCCTGCACGATGTAGTCCTTGCCCTCCAGGCGCAGCGTGCCCTTAGCTCGGGCGTTGGCTTCGGAGCCGGCCTCCAGAAGTTGGTCCCAGCGGATCGTTTCGGCGCGGATGAAGTGTTTTTCCAGATCGGAGTGGATGGCTCCTGCCGCTTCCTGCGCGCGGGTGTGGGCGGGAATCTGCCAGGCGCGGCACTCATCTTCCCCGGCGGTAAAGAAAGAGATCAGGCCTAGCAGTTGGTACGTGGTGCGGATCAGTCGAACAAGTCCGCTTTCCTTTAGTTCGTAGCTCGAGAGAAATTCAGCTGCATCCGCGTCGCTCATTTCCGAGAGTTCAGCTTCAACCTTGCCACAAATGGCTGTCGCGCCCGCATTCTGGTGAGCTGCAACATCGGTCAGCTTGTACTGGCCGACCGCTTCTTCGAGTTGTTTTCCCAGTTCGCTCGATTCGCCGATATTCAGCACGTACAAAATCGGCTTCTCGCTCAAAAACATGAAGCCGCGGAGCCGCTTTTTGTCCTCGGGAGTCATCTGCATTTCACGGAGAGGCTTCTCTGACCCGAGATGCGCGTTGGCGCGCTTTAGCAATTCAAATTCTTTCTCCAGATCGGGAGTCTTCATCTTCTTCAGATCTTTTTCCAGGCGTTCGAGTCTCTTCTCGATCTGACCGAGATCGCTGACCATGAGGTCAAATTCGACGTTCTTGATGTCGCGCAAGGGATCGATTTCGCCCACGTGGGGAATCGCCGGATCCTCAAAGACCCGGATGACGTGGGCCAGAGAGTCGACCTGTCGAAGGTGACCGATGTAGGCGGTCTCCTTCAGCGCGTCCTGCCCGATTGCGCCCACGTCAACGTACTCCACCGACGTGTGAGTGAGTTTCTTCGGGTTGTATAGCGCGGCCAGGCGATCGAGGCGGTCGTCAGGAACCTTGGCGACGCCAATATGGGCTTCGCGAGGATTGGCGTGGGCCTGGGCAGAGAGATGGGCCTTAGTGAGAATTTGAAACAGAGAGGTCTTGCCTACGTGAGGCAGGCCGATGATTCCAGTTTTCATAAAGGGTCTTGGCTATTCGCTGTATTTTGTTGCTTCGCCGAATAAGGACGGGTGATCGCGTGCTTCGGCGGGCATCAATCAACCTTTCAGATTAAATCATTGAGACAGATGCTGCCAAAACAGGAGCCAGAGAACTTGACACTGTGGATCGCCTCATTCTCGACGCTCTCGGTGTTTCGCAGGGAAAGAATTGCTGTGCGGGGCCCTGCCGGCAAACAGAAATATCCTAGTGTGCGGCGGCCACCGCTGCTGCTGTGGGAGTAGCAATTCTCGCAGAATCAGGCTGGGTCCAGACGGCTTTGCCGCTCGTGAGGTCGAGCCGGTTCATTGTGACCGTGACCTGATGATGGTCCACCTGAACCATCAAATAGTGATAATTCACTTCTTTGCTTTGAAAGGGGTCGTCTGGCGCTCGCTCGATCGGGTAAGCGTGCGCTGCTCCGCCCCCAGAGACAAAGTACGTGACACCGCCATGTTCGTGGCGTTCATAGTTATGGACGTGCCCACTGAACACCACCATGCGGAAATGTGCGTGAGACTGCCGCTGCTCCAGCATTCTTGCTAATGCCTGTTCCGGGACGCGAGCTGAGTGCCCACCACCGAATTTCTTTTCATCGGACGAACTGCTGTAGGGCGGATGGTGGAACACGAGAAAGACGAAGTCTACGTCGGAAGCAACGTGATCGAGTTCGTCGGCCAGCCACTGGCCCTGAGGCCCGGCGAGTTCGTCCAGGGAACTGTCGAGTGTGAGGATGAGAGTATTTGCGGCGCGCACCGAGTAATAGCGACTGCCGTTCAGTTCGGGGAAGCGGCGGAAGTAATTGCCCAAGGCTACCTTTGGATCACCATGCAAATCATGATTGCCCAGTGCGGGATAAATTTTGATCTTCTTCTCGCGTAAAACGCTAGTTTCGCTGTCCCACACCTTCCAGTCATTTTCGTCGTAACCGTTGTAGACGATATCCCCGGTGAAGCAGAGGAACGCGGGATTCGCTTGGGCAATCGCGTTCACCAGGGCCACCCGCACCGGCGGGTTAGCAGCCTCTGTATCCTTGGGATCGTGGAAACGGGTGTCGCCGTAGGCAACAAACCGAAACGGAGTCTTGACGTCCAGGCGCAGATCGACGGGAGAGGTCTGGGCAGTCGACTTCTTTGTGCAGCACGTAAGAGGGACCAGAATCGCGGCCGCCAAAACAGCGACCACGGCTTGTCGTAGACGCTTATGTCTGAAGTTCATAGGACGGCCTTTTCCAGAAGGGCCTATTGTCCCACGACCAGCACTTCGAACGGGCCATTCTCCGTTAGAGAGGAAACCTTTCAGAACTTGACCCGAATCATGAACTGAATTTGTCGGGGCAGGCCAGTACCGGTGTTCGGAGAGGCCGCATTGTCGTTGTTGTTGTTAAAGTTGACAGTCGAGTTGATGATCCCAAAGGTTCCGGGAGTATCCAGAAAAGACGCCGGGTGGCCCGGCGAAGCGTCGTAAACAAGGGTCAGGCTGCCAGGATCGCCCAGTTGAACGTGATTGAAAATATTGAACGCCTGCACGGCGAACTCCAGCGAGGCATGTTCCGTCAGCTTAGTTTCCTTGGTTAGCGCCAGATCCATTTGCCAGCTATTCAAGGCGCGGATAACACCGTTTGGGGCGTTGCCGTACCGCAGAAAATTTCCATTCGCGTCTTGCGGGGGACCCTGAAATGCGGCGGCATTGATCAGTGGAACACCACCGCGCCCACCTCCGGGCAGAGTCACGGGCACTCCGGGAATCAGGTCGGGGCGTTGGTCCGTCTGGTCGTTCCCATCGGGCAGGAAATAAGAGTAAGGAAGGCCCGCAAACGGAGAGCTGCCAAAATCTCCGCCCGGGTCGATATTGTTGCTGAGATCCATCTTAACCGTTAGCGGATGGCCAGTGTGCCACAAACCAATGCTGCTCAATTGCCACCCTACCAGCACCTTGCCAACAACTCCGGGAGAATTCAGATAAGGTTTTCCGGGCCCAAACGGCAGTTCATACACTGCGTTTACAGCAACGTTATGTCGGACATCGAAAACGCTCGGCCCTTTGTCGCAGGATAGGCAATTGACGTTCTCAGGGCCGTTGGATTCGCCGCCTCCCACTGAGCCATCGTTGATGGAATGGGACCACGTGTAGCGGGATTGGAAAGAGAGTCCTTTACTAAAGCGGCGCTCAAGAGATAAGCCCAGCGCGTTGTAACTGCTGGAGCCGATGTCCCTCTTTATGTCCACCGAGCCGAAAGGGTCGGGATTATTTGGATCTGGATAGTATTGATCGAGAGGCCGTACGCAGTCGCCATCGGCCGAGTTGAAGGTGACCGGGGGTGTGCATAGATTCACGCCGCCTCGCGAAAACAATCGCACACCACGACTTCCCAAATACTGGCCCGAAGCCAGGAAATTTCCTGGCAACTCATGCTCCACCGTCAGACCCCATTCCTCGGCATAGAGGTCGCGGCGTCCCTGACGCTGCAAGGCGCGCGGATGTGAGGCCTGCTTTTGAATCGTCACGCTGGAGAGATCGGGGGTGGTTTGCTCAAAGGCCGGGTTCAACGCGACCGATTGATTAACCTTCACGCGGAAAGTATCACTCTCCAGTCCTGCATTCAAATCGTCGTTCTGTGCCGCACCGTGGTAGATGCCGAAACCGGTGCGAATCACAGTTTTTCCGTGAGACGCGCCGGGCGCCCACGCGAGGGCGATTCTGGGATCAATATTCTTGTAGTTGGGGTCGTACAAAGATGGGGCGGATGGACAAGGAGGAGTATTGATCGGACCTGAGGTCGCCGGAACCGGTAGCGTGTTAAACGAGCCGGACCCCAGGCAGACGCCGTGAAACTGATTCAGGTCGAACACCGTTGTCCGGTTGGTTGCCTCGTGGGCGACTCCGTAATATTCCCAGCGGACACCTGCAGTGAGAGTGAGCGTGGGAGTGACCTTCCACTCATCCTGGAAATACGGCATGTAAAACATGCGACGCAGCCCATGGCAGCACCACGGAGCTATGAAACTGATATTAGAAAGCGTCGCGGTCGTCATGTCAGATTCGCTCGCGAAACTGAGGACATTGTCAGCGGTCTGCCCTTGATTGAGCCTGACTCGCCTGATTTCCATCCCTGTTTTGAAAGCGTGGCGGCCATGGGTCCAGATCACGTTGTCAACCAACCCGAACGTCGTTCCAATTTCGATATCCGCTGTATTGTCATTCAGCCCGACGAAATTACTCGTGCTTACCGCGAAAGGCAGTGCGCTGGCTTGTGGATTGTGAAACGGCGAGCGATTCACGTAAAACTTGGCTTCATTGAAAAGATTCGTTGTAAAGGTATGCTCGAGAGCGAGAAGATAGTTCGCGGGATGATTGATGGTTTGCAGTTTGTCTCCCGGCAGGCTGCTGCCGTTCGGCGCATCTACCAGGCTGATGTCGCGCTGCGCGCGACCGTATAGAAGAGTCTTTTCATTGATCTTGTGATCAACTCGCACCAGCCAGGTGTCTTCATGGACCGTCGTCGGCGTTGCCGCAGTCACATTGTCGGCATTGGGATCGTAGTTCTGAGCCGCTGGATCCGCGCCCAACCATTGAAAAGCGCTGTCCGGATAAACGAACCGGGCTGAGCATCCATTGATCGTGCCCGCGGATGCTCGCCAGGGATACCCTTGCATGATTTCGCACATTTGCGGGGACGTATTCAGAACCTGCTGCTGGAACGAAGTCCCGCCGGTCGTAGATGGGAAACCCGAAGGCACGGTGAATACTTGGGTGTTCGATTGTAATTGCCGCAATCCCTCATAACTGATGAAAAAGAAAGTCTTGTCCTTCTTAATGGGTCCACCGAACGTCATTCCGTATTGGCCCATGCGAAATGGAGGCACATATGGATTTCCGTTGAGGTTGTAGTCATTGAAGTTCCGGGCATCAAACACAGAATTTCTGAGGTAGCCGAAAACCGTACCGTGCCAGTCATTCGTGCCCGACTTCGTGACTACATCGACTTGGCCCCCGGCCTGGGTGCCGTATTCGGCGTCGTACAAGGCGCTGTTGACGCGATACTCTTCGATGGCATCTTGAGAAATCTGCAGACGGGTCTGTGATTTTTGCGCCTGCTCCTGGATACCGCCCGCATCCACGCCATCGAACGAGAAGTTATTGTCGTCGCGGGCTCGGCCAGCGAAACGGATGGTGCGCTGGTCGCCGCCACCGTCGTCTTGGGCGAAGGGAGCGAGCAAGGTGAAACTGGCCCAGTCGCGTCCGTTGTTGGGAAGCTCGGAGATTTGAGTTGCGTCAATCACCGTCGCAGCTTCGGCCGATACCCGGTCCGCGGGTGCTGCGGTGGCCTTGACCTCGATTTTCTCGCTAATGGCACCGACTGCCAGCTCTACATCCAACGTGCGAGTCTGACCGACGCGGACGACCACATTCTCAACGATGTTGGTCTTAAAGCCGTTGGCGGTAGTCGTCACGGTGTAGTTTCCGATTGCCAGCCCAGGAAAACGGTAATATCCCTTCGAGTTCGTATGCTGATCTTCGCTGAGGCCGGTGTCGACCGCGAGAACCTTAATCGTAGCGGCGACGATCACGCTCCCCGAAGCATCGCTGACCGTGCCTTCGAGAACGGCCCGGTCCACTTGAGCGGAGGCTATTGGTGCGCCAAAGAATAAGAATGGAATGGCGACCAGAAGTGCGAGCGAGAGTCGGACGGCGAGGGAGTCGTTTCCAAATCTACGAGAGTGCATGGCATAAGCTCCTTCCGGCACAAGACACGCCGAAGCGAGACGAATTCTCAAGACACTGAGGCGCCGCCGTTCGTGATTTTGCATCACTGGCTACATGTCAGCTTGAGGGTGGACTATGAAAAAGGATCGTAGAGCCGGAATGTGACGCGGGCGTGAACGTCAAGTTAATATTTCTTCAGATTGGGAAGCGCCATTTTTGGCCCCGAACTACACTATGGGGAAGAAATCTGATCGCTCCTCGATCAGCCGTAAGCGAATGCGATGAAGCTGCTGATTGTCGAAGACGAAGCGCGCATGGCCGATCTTCTTCGGAAAGGATTGACCGAGGAAGGCCACACGGTGACGTGCGCCTCCGATGGGGCGGAAGGGCTTGCATTGGGTAGGGACTACGAGTTCGACGCGATCATTTTGGATGTCATGATGCCGAAACTCAGCGGATACGATCTGGCCAAGCGCTTGCGGAACGAGCGAGTTCAGACTCCGATCTTGATGCTGACCGCGAAGGATTCGGTGCCTGACATCATCCACGGCCTGGATCTGGGTGCCGATGACTACATGACGAAGCCGTTTTCCTTTGCCGAACTCGTCGCGCGGCTGCGCGCAGTAAAACGCCGGGCCGTGGCGGCGCACGATCCACACTTGCGGGTATCAGACCTGGTCCTGAATCCTGCCAGCCGGGAGGTGTTTCGCGGGGAAGAACACGTCTCCTTAACGCGCACCGAATACAGTCTCCTGGAGCGGCTGATGTATCGTTCGGGAAAGGTCGTGTCGCGGCGTTCGCTCATTGAGGCTGTCTGGGGTTTCGAACGGGAAATTGAGGGAAACACGCTGGACGCATTCATGCATCTGCTGCGCAACAAAGTGGATCTGCCGGGCCGGCCGAAATTGATACACACGGTGCGTGGCGTTGGTTACATGATTCGCTCGGATGAGAAGGCATGAGAAAACTTTCCATTGGAGTGCGGCTCACGCTCTGGTACGTGGCCATCTTCGCCTTGGGAGAGTTGGTCTTCGGCGCAAGCATGTTCCTCATCCTGCGACACAATCTCTACGATCTTGTCGATGATGGCCTGGAGAGCCAAATCGAGGACTTGCGAAACTTCCTAGGAGCACAACAAAAAGACGCGAGCACCGCGAAGCTCCGGGAAGAAATGTCTGCAATCTACGAACATGAGCACGCTGGCGATTTTCTTGCAATCAATGACCAGAACGGCGAGCCGATTTACCGTTCCAGGTTCTTGCAAGCGCAGGAGTCGATGCTCTTGCAGCCGGATCAGGTGAACCGCCCCCTGTTCAGAACTCGGCGCATGAACGGAGAACATTTCCGCTTTGCTTTTGAGAAACTCAATGTCGACGGACGCGTTTACCCCCTCGAAATGGGGGCTCCGGCCGATGATGCCTTCGAGACTCTCCAGCTGTTTCGTTCTTACCTGCTGATCTTCGCTCTACTGTTGCTCCTGGTGTCCGCGGGAGTAGGTTATTGGATGAGTCGCAAAGCCCTGGCTCCTGTGGATGCGCTTGTGCGGACGGCGCGGGATATCAGCGGTACCAATCTCAATCGCCGATTGCAAACTCTCAAGACCGGAGATGAATTGCAGCGGCTCACGGAAACGTTGAACGAAATGCTCGATCGTATCGAATCGGCATTTCAGAAAATTACCCAGTTCACCGCCGACGCTTCGCATGAATTGCGCACACCCGTGTCCCTGATTCGCACGGAAGCGGAGCTGGCGCTGAGACGGTCGCGGACGGAAGCTGAGTACGAGGAATCGCTGCGGCAGATTCTGCAGGAAGCCGAACGTACCACGCTGCTGATCGAGCAATTACTGGAATTGGCTCGCGCCGATTCTGGCTGTGGATCCTTGATTATGCAACCGGTGGATCTCCCGGCAGTCGTGCGCGGCGTTGTCAGCGGCTGGCAGCAGGTCGCCGCAGCGCGCAATCTCCAGTTTTCAACTGACATATGCAAACTGGATGCTTGTGTAATGGGTGACGCGACTCTTCTCCGTCGGCTGGTAGACATCATTCTCGACAACGCCTTCAAATACACGCCATCGCCAGGGTCGGTGCGCCTTGCGCTCGACGTTCGAGAAGAAGCGGCTGTCATCACGGTGCAAGATTCCGGAGCAGGCATCGCCCACGAGGACCAGGAGAAAATCTTCGAACGCTTTTACCGCGTCGACAAAGCTCGCAGCCGGGGCCAGGGAGGGGTTGGACTTGGCCTGGCTATCGCTGAGTGGATCGTGTTGCAACATCGGGGCGTAATCTCCGTCGAAAGCGGGCTGGGCGAGGGCGCCATATTTCGCGCAGAACTTCCGTTGATTGCCATCGATGTGCCGAGTCCGTTGCTGACGAAGTAAGACTCCAAACGGAAGTTCCTTCGCTCGGCAAGATGCGGATTTGAATACGGAGCTTGATCCAGGAGAGCCTTCTGTTAGGCCGGGATGGTGCAACTGGCAGATGGCCATGCGTCTCCTGTGGAACGCATCTTAGCAGCGGGCGATAGCAATCGCTAACTCAAAATTGTTCGACGCCGCGGCAAAAGAGAGAGTGGTTGTTTTCGAATAGTCTGCTCCGAGTTTCCGGCCCATACAGCGCCATGCAGAGGGGAGCGAGCCAGGCACACCGAGGCATTCAGCGGATTTTCAGGTCCCCCCGCTAGTATCATTTAACTGAGAAGAGAGAAATTATCGCTGCCGCCCTGTCCTTCGGCAATTTTTGGCCAGCGAATTCCGAGGAGCACTTTGGGACTGATCAAGCGCAGTTGGATCTGGGTGCTAGTAATTTTAGTCGTTGCTGGTGTATTTGCCGCGTTTCGGCTCAGCAAGAAGACGGACCCCGACTACTTTACGGCAAAAGTAGAAAAGGGAGACATCCGCCAAGTCATCGAGGCAACCGGAACAATCAACCCGGTCACTTCCGTTCAAGTAGGATCACAGGTCTCTGGAATGATTTCCAAGCTGTACGTCGATTTCAACTCAAAAGTCACGAAGGGCCAAGTCATCGCGGAGATCGATCCTAAACTGTTTCAAGGCGCAGTTCTCCAGGCACAGGCGGATCTCCAGAATTCTCAAGCATTGCTCGCCGCAGCGAAAGCGAACCTCACCAAGGATCAGGCCACTCTGCAACAGAACAAGCTCGATTATGATCGAGCCGTGGCGTTGCAGCGCGAAGCAGTGAACAGCCAACAGCAGCTAGATCAAGCGAAAGCTACTTACGATGCGATAACGGCGCAGGTGGGATCGGATCGCGCTGCGATTCAACAGGCGGAAGCACAAATTGCTCAGAAGACAGCGACTCTCAGAGTCGCTCAGACGAACCTGGATTACACGATTATTCGAGCTCCGATTAACGGAACAGTCGTCGCCAGGAACATTGATATTGGACAGACCGTGGCGGCATCCTTACAAGCACCAACCCTCTTCATGATTGCGCTTGATCTGACCAAAATGCAGGTATATGCGAAAACCGACGAAGGCGATGTGGGGCAGATTCGGCCCGGTCAGAAGGCAGATTTCCAAGTGGATGCCTTTCCTAAAGAGATGTTCCATGGCGTTGTCTTTCAAGTTCGGATGAACGCCACCAGCATCCAGAATGTCGTTACATACGACACGATTGTGAATTTTGACAATCCCGAATTGAAGCTCTTTCCCGGCATGACCGCTTATGTTTCGATCCCCGTTGCTTCAGTTAACGACGTAATAAAGGTCCCGAACGCGGCCCTGCGTTACAAGCCGGATCTTCCAGTTGAAAAAGTACAGGAACTCTACCGCAAGTATGCAGTTGCTGTTACGGCCCCGGCGCCAGCCGCAAAGCAACCGGGCGCCACCGGCAGAGAGCGCCCCGTCCCCAAACCAAACGGTGCGACCAGATCGGAAACAGCAGTTGTCTGGAAGCTGCTGCCAGACAAGTCATTGCGGCCTGTGCAGATTCACATCGGATTGACGGACCACACCTACACGGCATTGACCGCCGGCGATCTTCAGCCCGGAGAAGAGTTAGTGACAGGTGCAACAACGGCAAAGCAGGAGTCTGCCGGACCGGGACTCACTCCGCAGCGACGCTAGGTTCGGCATGGCCATCGTGAATCCAGTTACGACGACGAGTGCGGCCGCAGCGGGCGTCAGCGTGCCGCTTGTCGAAGTTCATGACATCCGAAAGAATTATCAACTCGGGGAAACGGAAGTTCACGCGCTCCGTGGCGTCAGCGTGAGTATCAAAGCGGGCGACTTTGTTGCCATCATGGGCGCGAGTGGTAGCGGAAAATCCACATTCATGAACATCCTCGGATGTTTGGACAAACCATCATCAGGACGGTATCTGCTGGAAGGTACTGACGTCGCTGCCCTGACCAAGAAGGAATTAGCGCGAATCAGAAATCAGAAGATCGGCTTTGTCTTTCAAGGCTTCAACCTGCTCGGTCGAACGACGGCGCTTGAGAACACTGAGTTGCCGATGCTCTATTCCCAAACCAATAAGAACGACCGCGAGCGCCGTGCCCGAGAGGCGCTGGCCCAGGTTGGATTGGGGGACAGGGCAGATCACTTTCCATCCCAACTCTCAGGGGGCCAGCAACAAAGAGTGGCCGTTGCTAGAGCCCTTGTGAATCAGCCCCGGATGCTATTGGCCGACGAACCGACAGGTAACTTGGACAGTCGGACCTCGGTCGAAGTCATGGAAATCTTCCAGAAGCTAAACGCAGAAGGGCTGACCATCATTTTGGTTACGCACGAGCCCGATATCGCACAGTTTGCGAAACGCGAAATCGTCTTTCGCGATGGCCAGATCAAGCGAGATGATGTCGTGGAAGTTCCCCACGTGGCGAGTGAAGTATTGAAGACTATGCCTACCATTGAGGATTAGGCGTCCATGGATCTATCGTCAGCAATCGTGCTCGCACTACGCGCGCTGGGACGCAACAAAATGCGCTCTGGCCTGACCATGCTTGGCTTGATTATCGGAGTTGGCGCGGTAATTGCCGTTATCGGTATCGGAGAAGGGGCTTCCACGAAAGCCCAGGAAGACTTGGCTGCGCTCGGCTCGAATATGTTGTTCGTAGGCTCCGGATCGGTGAATCGGTACGGGCTGCACGTGGGAAGTTTTCAAACCAAAACACTCGTCCTGGCGGACGGCCGCGCCATCGTTCGAGAGTGCCCCTCGGTTTCTGCCGCTGCTCCGGGCACCGGAACCGGCCAACAGGTTGTCTACGGAAACGAGAACTGGGCCACGCAGGTCACGGGAACGGAGCCGCAGTATTTTCAAGTCAGAAATTGGCCTTTCGCCAGCGGAACGTCATTCAGCGACGATGACATCACGCAAGCCGCGACTGTCGCGGTATTGGGTGACACGGTTCGCAAATATCTGTTCGGCTCCCGCAACCCACTTGGAGAGACCATTCGCATTGGTACTTTGCCCTTCAAGGTTGTGGGGGTCCTGACGCCGAAGGGAACTAGTCCGGGTAGCGGGCAGGATCAGGATGATGTCATCATCGCTCCGCTTACGACCGTGCAGAAGAAGTTGCTGGGGCAAGACTGGCTGCGCTGGATCATGGTTTCCGCGGTGTCGCGGCAGGCAAGCTACGTTGCGCAGCAGCAGATTGAGAGCCTGTTGCGGGACCGCCATAAGATCAGATCTGGCGATCCAGATGACTTCGTGGTGCGGAACATGGCTGACATGGCCGACGCTGCAGCGGAGCAGGGTACCGTCATGACAGTCCTGCTCACGATCGTGGCCAGCATTGCTTTGCTGGTGGGCGGCATCGGCATCATGAACATCATGCTGGTTTCGGTTACTGAGCGAACGCGCGAAATCGGTGTCCGGATGGCGGTGGGCGCGACGGAGGAAGACGTACGCCTCCAATTTCTGACCGAGGCGCTCGTGCTTGGCCTTATCGGAGGTACAATCGGCATCGTTTTTGGAGTGACCAGCTCGCTGGCCGTTTCACAGGGTCTGGGATGGCCGATACGAATTCCTGTATACGCTATTGCGGTGTCCACGGTTTTCGCGGTGGCGATTGCACTGTTCTTTGGCTTCTACCCGGCGAGACGGGCCTCTCAAATGAATCCGATTGAGGCCTTGCGATATGAATAAAGGACCCCGTTCGACATGTTGATCTATATGCATTCCATCTGGAGCGAGGCAATGAAGTCGCTCCGACGCAACCTGATCCGCACGATTCTTACCGTGCTGGGTCTGGTTGTGGGCATCGCCGCTTTCATTTGTGTGGTAGGCGTGGGCAAGGCAGGTTCGGCAAAAGTGGAACACGAGCTTCAAAAGCTCGGAGACAACATGATCTGGATTGAGGCCGGCAGCCGTGCAACTAACGGTGTGAGGTTCGGGACACGAGAGACAAAGAGCCTCACTGTTGAAGACGCTCGCGCTATCTTCGCAGAGATACCCGGCTTTAAGCGCATGAGTCCCAACGTTGACGGGCGAGTCCAGGTCGTCTATGGAACTCAGAACTGGAATACCACCTACCGCGGAGTGGCTCCCGAGTACTTCGATATTCGCCGGTGGGAAATTCAGACGGGAACGATCTTCACGCATGACGATGTAGATCGGGATGTGCCCGTCTGTCTTCTCGGTCAGACGGTCGTTGAGAACCTATTCCCCGACGAAGATCCGGTTGGCAAGAGTATCCGCGTACAAGCGATGCCTTGTCGCGTAATCGGCGTATTTCAACCAAAGGGAGCGTCTGCTAGCGGCTCGGACCAGGATGATTTCGTGGCTATGCCTTACACGACTGCCATGAAGCGCATTGGCGGAACAAGCTGGCTTGACGACATCTTTTTCTCGGCGACTTCGCGAAGCGCAATCCCGATCGCCACCGAGCAGGCTGTGGCTCTACTGCGAGAGCGTCATCATCTGCATCCAGAGGAGCCCGATGACTTCAATATTCGAAGCCCCGAAGACGTGATTCGCATGCAGCTACAGTCCAGCGAGATCTTTACCTTTCTCCTCGGCACGATAGCATCGCTGGCTCTTCTCGTCGGCGGAATCGGCATTATGAACATCATGCTGGTGTCGGTCACCGAGCGCACGCGCGAGATCGGAGTTCGGCTGGCCATCGGGGCTACCGAAGCTGACATCCAGTTTCAATTCCTGGCTGAAGCGGTTGCGATCAGCTTTCTGGGAGGGTTGCTAGGCGTGATCGCCGGTGTTGGTGCTTCCTCGCTCTTTCAAAGCACGCTGCAATGGGATATTCAGCTCACGCCACAACTTCTGATCTCCTCGGGACTATTTGCCGCCGGTATCGGAATTTTCTTTGGATATTATCCGTCGCGAAAAGCGTCTCAACTGAACCCGATTGAGGCCCTCCGA
>DATEHP010000082.1:0-16969 GCA_035279505.1 Candidatus Sulfotelmatobacter sp.
GGCTGGTCAGCTTTATGGAGTACGATCTCGGCTACATCGATCTGGAGGAAAAAACTCTGCAGCCTCTCGACAACCCTTTTGGCCCAAAAGTGTAACCTATGTCTCCGGTACGAAGTGTCACCTATGTCTCCGGGCCGGACCTGCGGTTTTATGGAGCGGGCGATGGGAATCGAACCCACGTCCCACGCTCTACAAGCTATTGAATATACTGGCTTCCCTTCCCTTGTCGGCGTCCAACTGCGTCCAACTTTAGGGAATTTGAAACGTCCGTCATTGCCTGCTCGGTGAGTCCACCTCGCAGATGGATGTAATTCAGCGTAGTGCGGGTGTCGGTATGACGGAGCTGTTGTTTTGCGACTTCGGGCGAGTATCCAACGTCCACGATGAACGACGCGACGGAATGTCGGAAAGCGTGAAGGCCGCATCGTGGGATGTCGAGCGCGTCGAGGATCGGCCAGAGTCGGTATTCCACAACCTTGTTACTCGACGGAGGCCGGTCATTTCGCGTTGCGAAGAGCCAGCCATCGGGATTCGCGGTCCAGGTTGAACGATATTCTTTGAGCACGGCTGCGAGCGCGTCTGGCAGCGTAACTGGCGCCGTGCTTGCTTTGCTCTTTGTGGATTGAGCTCTTCCGTACCATGCAGAGCGGCAGATGTGAATGCACTTATGATCGAAGTCGATGTCAGGCCATTGGAGGCCCAGCGCTTCACCGGCGCGGAGTCCTGTCAGAATCAGAACGATGAAGAACGTGCGCCAGGGCTCTCCGGCGAGCGCGAGAATCGACTCGACTTGAGAATGGGTGAAATGCGGGGGGACGTGCGAGTTTCTTTCGGGAAACACAAGTTTGCGATGCTCCACTTCTCTGCTGGCATATCCCCAATTCGCCGCTGTCGAGAGCATCGATGATAGCGTGCTTAGGACGTTCAGCACGGTTTTCCTTGACGCGCCGGCCAGATGGTTGATGAAGACCTGTTGGTTCTCGGGGCCAACCTGGTCAAGGCGGAGCTTCCCGAGCTGCGGAAGAATGTGAGAGTCGAGATGGGAGTTTGCGGAGCGCACCGTTGACGGCTTGCGCTTGGCGAGAACGTCCTCGCGCCAGCGGACGGCAAATTCTGAAACCGTAGCGATGCGTGTTGGCTGTTATGCTCGATCATTGATGCGGGAGAGCACTTCATCGAGCTTGCGGGCTGCAAGGCGTTGCGTCGGCAATTCCTTTTTCGTGCCGAGCACGATTTGCGGTCGCGCGCGGATGACAGTTCCATCCGGTCGAATGGTGTCCTCCCTATACCTGCCTAGCCAGAGTTGGCGGCTCTTGCTGAACAGGATTTGCCCCTTCTGGTACCTGCGTCGGGCCAAATCCCCTCCTTGACCCGTTGACGCAGTTGGCGAGGCCAACTCTACCACAACGGAGCAAGGCCCGAATTTCGGAGCCGTTGGCATTTACCTTCGCTGGCTCGAAGTGAGCGTCTCTCCTTCCGCTTCGCCCCGCGGCCGCTTCTCACCGAACACTTGGGCTGGAGCGACCCACGAATCACTTTGGCCACGGAACCGTGCGCAAAAGTGGGGTCGCTCCAGCCCAACACGGAGCCATGCCGCGTCCAAATCGAGCGTTCCGCTATGCTTAACTTCTTATCGTTACGGACACTTGCGCTATTGGTATGGTGACCTCCAGGGTGACGGACACAGTGATTTGTGTCTTTCATGCACGCATCACCCTCCTACAGTAGAAAATCGTTGAAAAACTTTGAGACCATCGAACCCCCTACTAACTAAAGAGGCTTGGAAAAACGCAAAAGTAAGAAACAAATATTTCGTGACGAGCGAAAAGTTTCGTCCAGAGCCCCTACTTATGTAAGGAACATCGAGAAAGGAAAAAGTCAGGAAAAATCTTGGTACCAGTACATTTTTCTGGAACTGGCTCTGAAGTCTCAGGAGCTGCCCGCTTGGCGCGCAACTTTTCTGCGCTTCCGCGGGGATTGCGAGAAAACTCATAAAGGGCGATACCCCCCTCGGTTCGCTCGCGTGGAGAACTGTTAACGTTGACAGGTCCCAGTGGGGCGGCTCTTATGTTCTAGTTAGCGATGAGAAAGTAGGCTCCGGAGCGCGACACCTCCGGGAAGAATAGCGCTTCAAGGAGCGATTCTTTGGCTAAATCGGGCTGGACCTCCTCTCCAGCTGCCGCGGGTAGATATGCATAATTGAGTTGACATATGGCGAGAGCAACGTAGAAATATGGTAGGCCAGTCCAGCAAATCTAGCGGGTCAACGCAAGTTAGAGTGTGGCGGATATTCTATATAGCCGGTTTCATTTTGTTCGCTGAATATCAAACTATCGTGTTCATCCTCGCGTCGCAGTGAAGCTCTCAGCTCCCAATAAGTCGGGAACCCGGACAATTGCCAAACCATTGCCCACTTTTCCCGGTAAGAGGTGCGGGCTCAACTGAGTGTTGGGGGCGCTTTGCCACAATTACTTAACATCCCGGCTCGAAATCGATCCACTCTATTCTCGCCATATGCGTATCCAGTTTTCGGGTTGATCATCGCAATGTGTTGCGCCTCCGCATGTGCGGGTTATTCCGTTCTTACGCATGAAGCTATTATCGACGCCGCGTGGAAGGACAGCATCGAGCCCTTGCTGCTAAAGCGCTTCCCGAACTCGACTCCCGAGGACTTGCTCCGGGCCCACGCGTATGCCTACGGCGGGGCAATTATTCAGGACATGGGCTACTATCCTTTCGGCAACCGATTCTTCAGCGATCTCACGCACTATCTCCGAAGTGGTGATTTTGTACTCGCCCTAATTGAAGAATCTAGAGATCTGAACGAATACGCTTTCGCTCTGGGCGCATTGGCGC
Organism: Candidatus Sulfotelmatobacter sp.; assembly: GCA_035279505.1. Classification (GTDB taxonomy): domain Bacteria; phylum Acidobacteriota; class Terriglobia; order Terriglobales; family Acidobacteriaceae; genus Sulfotelmatobacter. The sequence goes on from DATEHP010000082.1 coordinate 2,857, forward strand.
ACTATGCTGCTGACGGCTCGGGTCACCCGCTTGCAACCAACCGTGCGGTTGCGATCATGTATCCCCATCTGGCCAAGGAATATGAACCCGCCGTTACGTACGAGGAAAAGCCTTCGGCCCACATGAAAGTCGAGTTTGGTTTTGACGTGGACCAGGTAGCCAAGGGACATTACGCGCCCAAAGCCTATCATGACTTTATCGGCTTCGAGGTCTCCAAACCGGTTTTGGAGAGAGCTTTCGCAAAAACATATTCGATCGATATGTCGAGCGTCTTTTTTCGAGTGGATCTGGCAATCGGCAGTTACCGTCACGCGGTCTCAACCGTCATTCCGCGCAGCACCAAAGTCGCTTGGCATCTGAAAAGACATGAGATCCAGCACAGCGACCCGAGCGAGACCAAGACGAAATTCATTTACAATATTTCAAATTCTGGTTATCGCAAGGATTGGGGCGACGTATATGAGAAGCCGGGCTTCTTCGCGCGCCTCAAAGCGTTCGTCGTGCGCCTGGTGCCCAAAATCGGTCCATTCAGCGCATTCGCGTTCCACGCGCCGCCACCGGCCGTAGAACAGCTGTATATGCACAGTTTCAACGAAACCCTGGACCGTTACCGAACGTTGCTGCTTGCACACCAGGAAGGCCGACTCCAATTGCCAAACCACAACCTCGACACGGGGGGAATAACAGGACCAGCGGACTATAAACTGACAGATGAAACCTACGCGAAATTGCTCGACAAAACAAACGGCAAACCTATTTCGGATGCCCTACGTCAAGATATTCTCGCCTATTACGCCGACCCAGGGAAGGCATTCGCAACCAAGAAAAAACCGGAAGCATGGCGGAAAGTACTCGATGAATTGAGTAGTTTGAAAGCAAGGCCCGCCGCAGGCGCAATCACGCGCTGATTCTTTCGTGAACGCCCAGATGGGCCTTTTGGCATTTACACCAGCGCTCCTCGCACGGCGTCGGGAGAGCTTTTGCCTCTAGACAAAGACCTATCATGGAAGTCGGATAACCGGACACTTCAAGGAGCATTTCACTTCTCCGACCCCTCGTTTAATCAGGACCTTTGGGTTCGTCCTGTTTTTAGGGCAGTTCAAGAACTTCGAGATAGCCGCTCCGAATGACCGCTCCATTAGGGCAAAATCGAAATGCAATACGAATTCTTTTCGTTGAGGCCGACAACAGCCACGGGATTACGATTGGCGCCAGGAGGGTTATTAGGCGGCAAGCAGCTTTTCAGGAGCCCGAATGACAACTTTTCCGCGGCTTTTCTCCACCACCCCGTTGCGATCCCAACCTTTCAATATGCGGGATGCTGTAAAGAAGCTCATGTCAGCAAGGGAGGCTAAATCCTCATTCTTAATATCGACTTCTACTCCACTAAGAACGGCGTGGCCAGCACGAGAACCCAGGCTGCTCAGAGCACATGCAAGCCTTTCTTGAGCAGTATTGGTAACCAGCCGAATGTGCCTTCTGGCGTACAAGGCGAGGTATCGCAGGACGGTTCGAAGGGCATTCTCAACGAGCTGTGGATAAGCCTTCGCGAGTTGTCGTATCACCCGGTCTTTCCATTCCAGAACGTAAATATGCTCTACCGCTTTTGCAGTCCCGAGGTATCCGATTGGCCTGGAAAGGAGAGAGCCCACACCAAACACGTCTCCTGCCGCGAGCCGGCGCAATAGAATGTCTCGTCCGGCCTCATTGGTCACATAATAGTCGACGTAACCCGTTCCTATGAGGAACAATCTGTTTGCTGGTTCGTTCGCCATCGCTATGATTTGGGTCGCGTCGAATTCTCGTCGTGTTGCGGCGTCTTTGATGGCCTTAATCTGGTTGTCCTCAAGGCCTGAAAACAGCTGGACGGAAGCGGGAGAAATCATGATGTGTCATGCCTTTCCGGTCTCGGCTTTTTCGGGAACGAATGGCATTTCTTCCAGGCGCCCTTGTTGTACCGTAGGCGTCTACTGGGCCTGAATCGCCGACATTCCCACCCCACAAGGAATTCATATTTCTTGCCGTTCAATTTGAATTTCATCTTGTCTTTATGGACGTCACTACCCGGCGACAGGCAGCGACACGGGTTGCTGAAGGCGGAATTCGAGCAAACTTTCGGTGGGGATTTGCAGTTGCTGTCCCTTCTTGGAGGCGGCGACGGCAGTGCCAGCTCCAGCTCCGGCGAGTGCGCCGATTCCCGCGCCCTTTCCGCCTCCGGCTAGCCCACCGATGAGTGCCCCCAATCCTGCACTCCCGACGACTTTCTTCGCCGTATTCCCGCCTTCTCCTTTGCCCTTAACTTCATACGTGCTTGTCAGGAGCGGATACGCAGTGCCATTGATGACGATATCGGTCAGCTCCAAGGTTAACCCAGAGCTTCCGGACATCCTGCCGGCGGAGGATGCCTCCGCGAGACGCCCGTACAGCCTCGTACCCCGCGGCGCCACAACGGTATCTTCGGCTGGCAGGTTGGTTTCCAGAGTAGCGGTGAAACGGTACCCCTTCGTTTGCTTCGTCGTATCGATCGAATCGACCATTCGAATCAGGATTCGAGTCCCCGCAGGAACTGTGATTCGTTTCTTGTTCTGGGCCGCTGCGCTAACTCTGGCCGAAGGGCCGGAAGCTATGGCGGCCCAACACCGCTCTTCCGAGCTTTGGTAAACAATTGCCGTCCCCAAGAGCAGAATTGCTGCCCCAACGAATGCCTTTCTCATGCACGTACTCTCCTTATCCCGGAATTCACGAGCCTTGCTGAACGATGGGCAGCGAAGAAGCGATCTGTAGGTCGATAATCAACAGGAGCTGATGTTCAACTTGAGCGAACCGTGCCGCCGTCACTGCCCCCAGAACTTGCTTGACCTTGTCATAGGTTTGCGCGAGCAGTTCGGCGCGTTGCTTTTGATAAACCACCGCTTTTTGGATTAACTCGTCCGCTTTTTCGTCCGTCATCTGATCGTAGGTTTGAGAATATTCTTTAATATTCTCGACTCGTTGGCCGTTCAGCTTCGCGAGTTGTGAGTCATACTCGCTGTAGATCGGCCAGAATTTGGTGGCGTCTTGCGCGCTCAGGACCATCATAGCTCCCATAATCTCGGCCTTCTCTTGCCGCACATTTCTGCGTAGCAGGTCAATGTACGCTTGCACATTCTTCTGCGCATCGCTGTCGGAAGGTGCCTCGGTTTTGCCCTCGACCGTTTGGCTCTTCGTTTGGGCACAACTAGGGAGCGTCGCGGCGACCGTCAAAATGAAGAGCGCTGCAAGAAATATAAGGTTCAGAAATTTCATGTCTTTTCATCCTTTCGAACCTACACCGATGAATTAGAGTCGTCTTAGAAGAAATCCAACGAGGACTCACTTGGCTGCAGTCACCCAGACATTATCTGGTGCCAGAATTTCTGAGTTCGAGACTTCCGTCTGAATCTTCACCCGTTGCAAACCGGCCTTCTTGCCCGGAATCGCAAGAAACACAAGATAATACTGATTGTCCAAAGCCCTCTGAAACCTTTCCAAGTACGGTTTAAAGCTGACCGGACTAGAAGTGCCAAGCGAATAGCATTCGCCACCCGTTTCATCCGCGATCTTGGAAAGTCCAGACAAACCCAACTGGAGGTCCCAGGAACTGCGACCGGCTCGTCCGACACCGACCGCGTACAAGGAGTGGACAATGACGTTGTAGCGTTGACTGATTTCGCTCGCCGAAGTAGTGTCCACACTAATGGTCGGCATGCTGTGATACACCGGGCCGAAGTTAGGTCCACGCTGAGATGGACGAGGTTTCTCCCCGCGGAGCCGGTCGATTCCGTCGGAGAGCATTAGAACCTCTCGCCGCACCTTCTGTTGCGGCCAACCCTTGACCAGGCTGATGAGCGATAGATACGGACTATCCATCGTTGAAAGGCCGCCCCGCGGCAGACGCAGGGCCTTGACTGCCAGTTCATGATCCGCTGTGAAATTCTGAACGATATTGACACCCGCGTTCGACATGTAACCAATGCCGATCACTGTCAAAGGTGGTTGCGCCTTGATGAATTCTTTGAGGTCATTGAGGTTGCCTCCGATCATAGGGTCGAGCGTGTCATCAATCAGGATCATCAATTGCAGCGCCGCGTTGTCTCCCTGTGCGGGAATCAACTGTGTAACCTGCAGAAATGTCTTCCCTTGCTTGACTTTTGCCTCATCTTGCCGGAGACGGGGAACCTCACTGTCGGTTCGAAGGGCCATATCGGTGATGACCACGTGAACTTGGGCCGTGCTCGAAGCAGCTTTCTCTTGTGCTCTCAGAATTTGGCCGCTAATCGCAAAGACAAACATCGTGCCGAGAATGGCCCGGAGCATCTTGCAACTTCTCATGTTGTTTCTCCTTTGAAGAACAAGGGATTACCGAATTCGAGTGAGCTTTCGGGTTCACTGTGAAGACTCTGGAGAGAACGCCATAGATACGCGCGGCCACATAAAGCGAGAAGAGCAAGCGGCCTACGATGAATAGAAGTCTCTTGAAACCGTGGAGAACTTTATGTTCATAGTGCAGTCCATCCGTTGCCTTTCTGCCTGCCTCAAGAGCCCGCACAGATCGGTCAATTCGGCACAGCCCTCAGATCATTCGACTACTAAAATCCCTAACTGATGAAATCCACCACGCCGTTCGCGAGGTTGTACATTGCACCGGTGATCTGGATCGATCCTTTCTTTTCCAGATCCACCAATATCGGGCTTCGCCGCCGAATGTTTTCGAGAGCTAATCTGACATTGGTTCGGGCCACAGCGTCAACGTATGTGGGATTCTTGCTTGACTTCTCCCCTTGAAACTTGGTTTCCGGAATGGCCGGTTTGATCCTCGCTAGCAATCCCGTGAGATTGCCCAGAACCACGTCATCGATTGCGCCCTTCACCGCGCCACAGGCTGTATGCCCCAAGACCAAGACCAGCTTTGCGCCAGAAACTGCACAAGCAAATTCCATGCTACCGAGCAAGTCATCGTTAACCACATTGCCCAGCTACGCGTCCGTTAAACGTGTCGCCGATACCTGCATCAAAGACGATTTCGGCAGGTACTCGTGAGTCGACGCATCCAAGGATTACCGCCGCCGGATACTGACCGGCAGCACTTGAGCGCTTCTCGGCAACGTAATCGCGAGGAGTCATCTTCCCAGCGCGAAACCGTTGATTTCCGTTCTTCAATTCCTCGATGACTTGTGCGGGAGTCATGCGGTCGCGTTGTTCTTTGGTCAGGGAACCGCTTCCGGGTGTCGCGAGTTGCAAGGGCAATCGGAGGATGGGAGTGACAACACAGGCACGAATAGCAGTTCCGAGAAAAGTACGGCGAGCGAAAGTGCGGGAGGCCTGAAAGTTATCGATCGTTAGCCATCTCACGGTTTCTTCCTCCTGCGACGGTATCTCAGCAGTTGAGCCGAATCCCGTCGAGCCTCGCTCAAAAAAACTACAGTTCGCCGACGGCGCCTTGTTGCGTCAAGCAAAGACCGATGCGGTTGGAGCTGTTGCTATTGTTCACTACAAGCGAGATCCAAGCTGCTAGCTCGTAATTGCGCTGAATTGCATTTTTATGGTCACCCCAATCGCGCGGACGATCATCGCTCGTTAGGCGAGGCCATAAAACTCACCTAGGCTGTTCCCAGGGAACGCGAGAAAAAACTGTCAAAAGTGACAGAGGATCGCATTCGGCCTAGGTCAGGTACAGGACCAACCGCCTTGGCAGCCATGCGTCAGACAACAACAGGAATGAAGCTCCGCCGAAACCCCTGTCAAAAATGACAGTTCAGCGTATTTACCCACACTGATTATCTTCGACAGGGGCCGTGCTAATACAGCGGTTGAATCTGCAGCTACAGCAATTGAAACGGTGTGGGGGGCTAGGACCAGCCATCTCGCGATCGTGTCTGGCTCTGTTGACAGACGCGCCGAGGGCTTCGCCAAAGGTGCCCCGGGCCGCCAAAGGAGAGGGGAATAGCCAAATGAGGGTGCCACAAGTGAGGTTACTACGTTGCGCGCTCGTGCTCTCTATTGTCGTTTGCGGTGGTGTTCCTTCCTCGGCACAACAGAAGGGGCAATGGGTGCCGGGACAGTTCGGGCTAAACGCCGGCGTAATCCCTCAGCCGGGATTTACCTATCAGAATCTAGCGCTGAACTATTCCGCCGATGCCCTGAATGACGCCAACGGCAACGGCCTCCCTAGAATCACCGGCACCTACCAATTCTGGGTGGACGAAAACATTTTTGTGTTCGTCCCGAAATACAAATTTCTGGGCGGCTACTTCTCGCCGTGGGCCTCCGTGAATTTGGCAAACGGTTCCCTTGTCGCGGAACTCGTGGGAACCATTTTGAGCGGCAACGGTGGCGGTGAAGGCTTGGCCGACACGGTGGTCGCGCCTTTCAATATGGGCTGGCATTTCAGCCGCCTCGATCTGAGCGCGGGCTACGCCTTCGTCGCTCCGACAGGTCGCTATACGTTCGGCGCCAGGGATAATGTCGGGTCCGGTTACTGGGGTAACAATCTGATCTCCGGCGCGACTTTTTATGTCACCAAAAACAAGGGCACCAGCGCCAACGTGTATATGGATTGGGAAGGTCACGGTAAAAAGTCCGGCACCAATATAACGCCCGGCCAGGCTGTCACCATGGAGTGGGGACTTGGTCAGGCGCTGCCTCTCGATAAGGAACTGACCAAAATCTTGCAAATCGGGCTTGTCGGCTATGACCAATGGCAGGTTACGGACAACTCTGGCGTCACCAGACTCTTGCCCTACTACTCAGGTCACGCTCTTGGCGCTCAAGGCAACTTTATTGCTCCAAAGCGGGGACTCACTTTCTTCTTCAAGTATTACGGCGAATATGCCGCCAAAGCCGGTCCGCAGGGGCGAACCATTGTTTTTGGGGGCTCCTGGACTCTGAAGATCCCCAAGCCTTGACGCCCCTCGCGCCCGGAGGCCCCATGAAGCGCCCATTTCTGTTAGTCGCATGTCTCGCAGTGAGCGCAGTTCTGGCGGGCTGCTCATCATCCTCGACTAAAGCACCCTCCACCCAAGCAGTAGTAAGCGATGCTGTTGACACTTACCTCTACGGCTCTTCACTCGTAACCATGGACATGACCCGTAAGCAGACAACAAACGTCGACTCGGCAGGGCCAGAGCGAGCGCCCATGGGACAATTCGCACGCATGCGAACATTTCCCACGGCAGCATACCGAGACGTGCCCGGCGCTAACACGGATACCCTCTACACCATGGCCTGGCTCGATGTCTCCAAAGAACCGTGGGTCCTGAGCATTCCCGACATGGGTGACCGCTACTACATGATGCCTATGCTCGATGGCTGGACGAATGTTTTCCAGTCGCCCGGTACCCGCACGACTGGCGATAAAGCACAGAAATACGCAATCACCGGACCGGGATGGTCCGGCACTCTCCCCAAAGACGTGACTGAATACAAATCTCCGACCGGGCTGGTCTGGATTCTCGGCCGTATTTATTGCGCTGGTACACAGGAAGATTATGCAAAGGTTCACGCACTGCAGGACAGGTTCTCCGTGGTCCCACTAAGCTCTTACGGCAAGCCCTACAACCCGCCACCCGCCGAAGTGGATACCAACTTGGATATGAAAACTCCGACGCCTGCGCAGATACAAGCTCTGAGCTTGAACGATTATTTCAGTTATCTTGCGAAGCTCTTGAAGACAAATCCTCCAGCAGCACAGGATAACCGCATCCTCGCGCGGATGGCCAAAATTGGATTGGTCCCGGGACATGATTTCGACGCGAGCAAGCTGAGTTTCGACAAAGAAGCATTGAACGCGGTCCCGAAGTCGGCAGTGATGAAGATGCTCAAGCGTGTGCAAGAGCAGCAGCCCACCAATGGGTGGCTGATTTTCGGTTCCAATGTCGCTAAGTGGGATACCGATTATCTCCTTCGAGCCACAACGGCATGGCTTGGGCCGGGGTGGAATCTTCCGGCGGATGCGGTCTATCCCCTTTCGCAGAAAGACGCGAACGGCAATGACTACAACGGCGCTGAACACAAATACGTACTTCGTTTTGACAAAGGAGAGTTCCCGCCGGTGAAGGGCTTCTGGTCTTTGACCGTGTATGACGAAAACAATTTCTTGGCTGCTAATCCGCTGCATCGCTACACGCTCAGCCAGCGCGACAAGTTTGTCACCAACCCGGATGGCTCTGTAGACCTGTATCTTCAGGCGGACTCACCGGGCAAAGCCAAGGAAGCTAACTGGCTTCCAGCACCAAAGTCGAAATTCGGCGTCATGCTTCGGCTCTACTGGCCAACGGACACGCCACCCTCGATCATCGATGGAACGTGGAAGCCGCCGGCAATCAAGGTTGTCCAATAGATTCTGGCGTCGAGCATTCTTGATCGCCGAAGAATTTCTAACCGCAGGAACTGGTAAGGAGCACAAACAAATGGGTAAGACAACAGTGCGGCAACAAGTAGGTTTTCGGAGATGGATCATAGCTCTTACGCTGGCGGCTGTTTCTGTCTTGCAACCAGTGCCCGATGTGAGGACGCAGGAACCTGCTCCGCCAGCGCAGGATCTTGCGAAAGCCTTTCCCAAGAACCCTCCGTATTCACCTTATGCAGGCCGCCACATCCCGGAGCGCGTCTTCTGGGGCGATACGCATCTGCACACATCCTTCTCGATGGATGCTGGTGCTTTCGGGTGCCGCCTGGGCCCCAGAGAGGCTTACCGTTTCGCCAAAGGCCAGGAGGTCACCGCTTCCAGCGGCCAGCAAGCTCGGCTGGCGCGCCCCCTGGATTTCCTGGTGGTCGCCGACCATTCGGACGGTTTTGGATTTTTTCCTCTGCTGATGAGTGGCGACCCTACAATTCTGGGCGATCCGCAGGGCCGGCGCTGGTACGACATGGTTCGCAGTGGACAAGGCGTGTCCGCAGCGATCGAGATCGTACAAAACTTCGGCAAGGGAACGATCTCGAATCTTCCAGTACCGGGAACAACCAACTATCAGAATGCCTGGCAAGAAATTATCAAATCAGCCGATGAGGCCAACGATCCGGGCCGTTTTACGGCTTTTATCGGCTTCGAATGGACGTCCAATACCGCAGGTAACAACCTCCATCGCAACATCCTCTTTCGAGACGACGGGACCAAGGCGAGCATGGTTGAGCCGTACACAACCCAGAAGCCGCTGGGCAGCGACAATCCACGCGACCTATGGAAATGGATGACCGCCTATGAGCAGAAGACCGGTGGCCACGTGCTGGCGATCGCTCACAATGGCAATCTCAGCAATGGCCGGATGTTTCCGCTTATAGAGTCGTTCACCGGCAAACCGATCGACCGGGATTACGCCGAGACGCGTGCTCTGCGCGAGCGAATCTACGAGGTCACCCAGATTAAAGGCGACGGCGAAACGCATCCGTTCGTTTCACCGAATGACGAGTTCGCCAATTACGAGCGTTGGGACAAAGGGAACCTCGATCTCTCAGAAAAGAAGAAGCCGGAGATGCTGGAGTTCGAGTATGCACGCGCTGCTCTCCGCAATGGTTTGAAGCTGGAGCAGGAGCTCGGCGTCAATCCCTACAAATTCGGCATGATTGGGTCGACTGACGCACACACCGGCTTGGCAGCGATCGACGAGGATAACTTTTGGGGCAAATCCTCCAACGTCGAGCCTAGCGCCACCCGCGCAACCCACCCCTGGGTCAAGGCGGGAGACAAAGCAATCATGGGGTGGGAACAGACTGCTTCAGGGTACGCGGGCGTCTGGGCCACCGAGAACACCCGGGAAGCTCTCTTTGACGCGATGCAGCGCAAGGAAGTTTACGCGACAACCGGTCCGCGCATGATCGTCCGTTTCTTCGGGGGCTGGGATTTTGAGGACCGCGACGCTCGTACCCGCAATCCTGCGGATGTCGGCTACAGCAAAGGAGTTCCGATGGGCGGCGATCTTTCCAAAGCGCTGGCGGGGAAATCTCCCACTTTTCTGGTTGCGGCGCTCAAAGATCCCATCGGTGCCAACCTTGACAGTATTCAGATTATTAAGGGTTGGCTCGATTCCAAAGGAGAGACTCACGAAAGAATCTACGATGCTGTTTGGTCCGGGGACCGCAAACCCGATGCCAAGAGCGGGAAACTTCCGCCGGTTGGCGACACCGTGGACGTGCCGAACGCGACGTACACAAACACCATCGGCGCCTCTGAGCTGATAAAGGTGTGGAAGGACCCGGAGTTTGATCCGGCACAACGCGCCTTTTATTACGTTCGTGTGCTCGAAATTCCTACACCGCGCTGGACCGCCTACGACGCCAACTATTTTGGGATCACCATGCCGCCCGAAGTCCCCATGAAGGGCCAAGAGCGCGCCTACACTTCGCCGATCTGGTATACGCCCGGGAAATGAACTGGTCATGTTTACGAAAATCGTTCGCGATCCCTTGTTCCATTTTCTTCTGCTAGGCGCCGCTATTTTTGCGATTTACGGCATTGTGAAGCGACACAGCACGGACAAACCTGGTGAGATCGTGGTCACAGCAGGCACGGTCGAGAACCTGGTCACCGGTTTCATTCGGACGTGGCAGCGTCCTCCCACCGAGGAAGAGCTGCGAGGGCTCGTCCGCGATTACATTCGCGAAGAAGCGGCCTATCACGAAGCCCTCGCCATGGGTCTTGATCGTGACGATATGATCGTTCGCCGTCGCCTTCGGCAAAAACTCGAATTTCTCTCCGACGATCTGGCCTCGCGAACCCAGCCTTCCGATAACGATCTGCAAGCTTTCCTCTGGGCGCATCCCGAGTTGTTTCAAAAGGAAACCTTGTTCTCGTTTCAGCAGATTTATCTCAATCCGCAGATTCACGGACGCAATCTCAAGCGCGACGAGTCGCGTCTTCTCAACCTCCTGCAAAAGATTGCCCAGCAACCTGACCTTGCGGTGCTAGGCGATCCCTTTCTTCTGCCACAGAGGTTTCAAGATATGTCTCTCTCGGATGTGAAAAAAACGTTTGGCGAACAGTTCGCCTCCGGTCTTTCTCGTCTGCCCATTGATCAGTGGCAAGGTCCCGTCAGCTCCAGTTATGGAGCGCACTTCATCTTCTTGTCGCAACGTAGCGAGAGTTATCTGCCTGCGCTCGCCGACGTACGCGATCAGGTTCGCCGCGAATGGCTCGATGTCAAGCGCGCTGAAGCTACTGACCGATTTTACGAGGCAATTCTTCGGCGTTACACCGTGAAGATCGAACCGCCGGAAGAAAAGAAAGTGGCCCAGGTGCACTGATGCGTCGCGTCCTGCCGTGCTTCATCCTGTTGGTTGCGCCTACCAGAAACATCTCTGCCCACGAGGTGCGCCCGGCCTACCTCCAGCTCCATCAAACCGCTGTTGACCGCTACGACGTCTTCTGGAAAGTGCCGGCCGTGGGCGACAACATGCGCCTCAGCCTTTACGCGCGACTTCCAGCGACATGCTCCAACGTCTCACGGCCCCGAGGCTTGTTTTCTGCGGGCGCTTACACAGAACAGTGGAGCGTTAGGTGTCCCGGTGGCCTCGCCGGTTCCACGATTCGCATTGATGGGCTCACCGCCACTCTCACCGATGTCCTGGTGCGCATAGAGCGCCTCGATGGTTCCGTTCAGGTCACTCGTCTGGCTTCCTCCTCTCCTTCCTTGACCGTAGAAGCTACACCTCGCCGCTTTGAAGTGGCACGAACTTATCTCGTTCTCGGCATCGAACATATCCTTACCGGAGTCGACCATTTGCTTTTTGTCTCGGGCCTATTGCTTCTGGTTACGGGGTTTAGGCGCCTGCTGTTGACGGTCAGTGCTTTCACTCTGTCGCATACGGTCACCCTGACACTGGCCACACTTGGTTTTGTCCATGTGCCGCCCGCCCCGGTGGAAGCTGTCATTGCCTTGAGCATTTTGTTCGTGGCCTACGAAGTCCTGCGGAAAAACGAAAATCCTGACGGGATTGCGCAGCGCAAGCCGTGGCTGGTGGCGTTCACGTTCGGGCTCCTGCATGGACTTGGTTTTGCCGGCGGCCTAAGCGCGGCGGGCCTGCCAGCTGGGCACATTCCACTAGCTCTGGCATTTTTTAGCGTGGGGGTCGAAGTGGGACACTTCTCCTTCGTTGCAACAGCGGTGTTGTCGATCGCCGCAGCCCGAAAGTGGCTTGACACCTTGCCGACATGGTCCTGGCGAGTTCCGCCTTATGCGATCGGAAGCGTCGCTTCTTATTGGCTAATCGCCCGACTCGCGGCGTTTTGAAGCGAATAGGGGGCCGTTACAGGACAGATGCATGGAACCGAGCAACCTGATGCGTGTTCCGCTCTCCTTTTTCGATAGGGTTCAACACCAGTGGTTTCTACCTGGGTTCTGCTGGTATGCGTTGCGAAACCCGCATTGGGGCGTTCTGCTTGCAATAGTGTTCTGTTGTGTGACGGTTGTGCCGGCAAGAGCACAGCAGCAACAACCTCCTGAGGATCCGGAAGATGAGAAGCAGATCGGGCTCTGGCTCGATCAGGGGATTTCCGCCGCTCTTTCGGCTAACAAATCTCTTGAAGTTGAATTTCATGAACGGTTCGATGAAGGAGCTTCCAATCTGTACGAGTACTTCGTTCAGGGTGGTGTTGCCTTGCGTCTGCGGCCGTGGGTTACCGTGATACCGATTTATCGTTATCAGCGCTTTCCTAGAAACCCCACGGTCGCTTACGAAAATCGACTACAGCTGAATATCACGCTGAGCACATCGCGGGGCGCGTGGCGGCCAAACCTGCGCACACTGATTGAGGGCCGCTTTCCGGATAACCGCACCGCCTCGGCACGCCTTCGATTTCGCCCGGGCGTCGACTTTACATTGCCACTGCGAATAGCGCGGCGCCCCGTGCTGGTCGTGAGCAATGAGTTCTTCATTGTCCCCGGAACCAGTAGCTTTGCCGCTGGTGGCAGTTTTACGCAGAACCGCTTTCAAGTGGGAGTCCGGCTGCCAATCACAGATTCCTTTTCCATTCGGCCTTATTACTTACTGCAGTCAGTGAATCTGCCTAAGGGTTGGGAAACCAACGAAATTGTTGGCATCTCGATGGCCATTAAGGTCGCCAGAAAGAGTAAGAGGATTTAACCGTTTCCTAAGGCAGGTTCTGGCCGGAACTCGACACTTACGTTAATCTTTCCTCGCGCTCTCGTTTTTTCTTCATCGCCGCGCTTGGCAGCGATCAGGACACTCGCCAAGTCGATGGAAAGTTTGGACCTAATTTTGATTTCTATCTCAGGCCGTTCCTACGCCCTCGCCTCCGCGACCTCGATCCTGCGAGAAGCAAACCTCTCACCTTCCGCGTCGGCTACCGTTATCTACCTACCCTTCGGGAGACGGCCCAACCGAGAACCGCCCAATCGCCGAACTTACAGCTCGTTTCAAGCTGCCCTTTGCGGTCCTCTTAAGCGACCGCAACCGCGTCAGTGTCGAACGCAATTTCTCGATTCGCAATTACGCGCTCACTGCCTATCTTCGCGGCGAACTGTTCTACGACAGCCGCTTCGACAAATCGCCAAGAACTCCTTCAGAATTGGTAGTGCTTTCCCTATCACCAAACGAGCCGAATTCGATTTGTACTACGAAGACCAATATGACTCGGGTACATCCCCACTGTTTCACGTCCGCGGCGCCGGGCTGACCTTGAGCTTATTCTTGTGATCGCTCCGCCGAGATGGCCGTCGCCTCCGCGTCGACTGTAGGGGCTGGGAGAGCTGGCGTGCCGATGGCAGCCCTGCAGACCTAGTCCGTCCATTGGACGGCTGAGCGGAAACCACATCTTATCGCGGTGGATGGGCGCCTATACCACTGAGCGAACTTAATCAGTGCGATGCCCAACGGTCAGTAGTGACAAAAGTCGCGTCCAACTGGTCTCGCACTGACAGAATCCGCGTCCAAGTGCGTCCAAAACACAGCGTTCTATGGGCCAATTTCAGGGATGGAAGCCAGTAAAGCCAATTGCATCAGTGAGCGACCCGAGACATGGGTGACAGTTTGTACCGGACACATAGGTGACACTTCCTCCCCTAGGGGAGGAAGCGATGCCTTGGAAGGAGTGTTCGGTTATGGATGAACGTGTTCGTTTTGTGGGGCGCTTGCTGGACGG
>DATEHP010000083.1:0-28231 GCA_035279505.1 Candidatus Sulfotelmatobacter sp.
CAAGTTGCGGCGGCCTCTCCAGACCCTCATACGTATCTTGCAAGGCTTGGGCCTGACCCAAGAGATCCTGCAAATAGCGCCCCTCGATAACTCGCAAATCAGACAAGTTAGAAGTCCTCCCGCCAGATTAGCATCCGCTCGTGTAGGGACGGACGCCTTCGTCCGTCCCGGTCGCGAAGCGACCGTGCCACGGCACGCGCCACCACCGCGGCCGTAACTCTCACCACTGCTCCAAGCCGCCCATTCAAGCGATCATCCAAATTACAAATACAATAAATCGAAAAAACAGCTGTCCACTCACCCAAATGCTATTGACCGTCAAATCCTTCCCGTCTTATCCTGTACCTGCAATGTCGTCTCATCTCCACCACCGCCATCATCACCATCACGCGCACAGCGTGTCGGCGGGGTGCATCTGATCTAACCAGCACTCATAGTAAGTTCAGCCCGCTGACGCAGCCAAGCTCAGCGGGCTTTTTGTTTTCCGGGAGAAACGTATGAACGCCGAACTCGATTTCGACAAACTGGGCGGCTTGATCCCCGCCGTAGTGCAAAACGCCTCCGACGGCGAAGTGCTTATGGTCGGATTCATGAATCAAGAGGCCCTGGCTCGCACCCTCGCGGGCGGCTACGTCACCTTCTTCAGCCGCACCCGCCAGAAACTCTGGACCAAGGGTGAAACCTCCGGCAATCGCCTCCGCGTCGTCTCAGCCGCAACAGACTGCGACCGTGACACGTTGCTTGTGCGCGTCGAGGTCGAAGGTGGCGGCCTGGTCTGTCACCGTGGTACCCGCTCCTGCTTCACCGAAGACTTGTCCCGGATCGCGCCTCAATCCGCCGCGGCTAAGGAAACCATATGAAACTCCGCATTGGCATTCCCAAGGGCAGCCTGCAGGAAGCAACTCTGCAACTGTTCGCACGCGCCGGATTGCCGGCCTACACCAACGGCCGCTCCTATTTCGCCACCACGGCCGATCCCCAAATCGATTGTCTCCTGATCCGCGCGCAAGAAATGGCCCGCTATGTCGAGCACGGAGCCGTTGACGCCGGACTCACCGGTCTCGATTGGATCGTCGAAAGCGGTCTGGAAGTCGCCACCGTGAGCGACTTGATCTACGCCAAACGCAGCCGGGGCAAAGTCCGATGGGTCCTCGCCGCTCCCGAAGATTCCCCCTTCCAGCGCGCCGAAGATCTCTCCAATCGCATCATCGCGACGGAACTCGTCAACGTCACCCGCAATTACTTCAGCAAGAAGGGCGTCAATGTGCGCGTGGAATTTTCCTGGGGCGCCACCGAAGTGAAAGCTCCCATGCTCGCAGACGCCATCGTCGAAGTCACAGAGACCGGAAGTTCCCTCCGCGCGAACCGTCTACGCATTCTTGAAACCGTCCTCGAATCTAACACGCAACTGATCGCCAACAAGCGTTCTTACGCCGACCGCGAGAAGCGCCGCAAGATCGACAACCTCGCACTCATGTTACAAGGCGCCATGGAAGCTCAGGAGCGCGTCGGCCTGATGTTGAATGTGCGCAAAGAAAACCTGGAGGCTGTACTCGGCGTCCTTCCCGCTCTGCAAAAGCCAACCATCTCCCACTTGAGCGATGAAGACTGGCTCGCAGTCAACACCGTGATCGACGAATCCGCCGCTTGGGAGGTAATTCCCCGCCTCAAAGAGGCGCAAGCCCACGGCATCGTCGAATATCCCCTTAACAAGGTGGTGCTCTGATGCGCATCCTTTCCGGCCAAAACGCGGCCCTCATGGTCGAGCGCCTCACTTCCCGCGCCACCACTCTTACCGCTCTTGAGCCCCGCGTCCGCGCCATCATTAATAATGTGCGCCGCAACGGCGACCGTGTCCTCCGCCGCTACGCCGAGCAATGGGATGGTCTGGCCAAAAGCCAACCTCTGCAAGTTCCCGACGATGAGATGGCAGCGGCGTGGAAGACGCTCACGCCTGGCACGCGCAAATCTCTGCGCGAAGCCGCCCAGAACATCCGCCGCTTCTGCGAATGGCAAACGCCGCGTAATTGGATGCGTACCCGCCGAGGCGTCTCCCTCGGTCAGTTGGCGATCCCCCTCGACTCCGTAGGTTGCTACATCCCCGGCGGCCGCTACCCTCTAGTTTCAACTCTGCTGATGACGGTGATTCCCGCCCAGGTCGCCGGAGTCAAGAACATCCGCGTCGTCTCGCCCAAGCCGCCGCTTGAGGTCCTTGCCGCAGCGGGAATGCTCGGCATTCCCGAGTTCTATCGCGTTGGCGGTGCTCAGGCAATTGCCGCCCTGGCCTATGGCACCAAAACCATCTCACGCGTCGACAAAATCGTTGGCCCCGGAAATGCCTACGTCACCGCGGCCAAGAAGCTAGTTTCCTTCGACTGTTCGATCGATTTTCTGGCCGGCCCCACCGAAGCCTTAGTGCTCAGCGAATCCGGCAATCCCAAATTCATCGCCGCCGATCTGGTATCGCAATCCGAGCATGATCCCCAGACGTTATCCATCTTCATCACAACCAGGCAGCCTCTCGCCAGGAAGGTTGTGCTCAACGTGGACGAAGCAGCGCGCAACAACTCGATCGCCAGGAAATCCTTGCAGCAACGGGGAGCAATTCTCCTCGCCAAATCACGCGAGCAAGCCCGCGAGTGGGCCAACACCCTCGCCCCCGAGCACATCACCATCACCCGTGAAGATCTCCCCTACATTCGAAACGCAGGCTCCATATTCGTTGGTGACTACTCTCCGCAGGCCGCCGGCGATTACGCCACCGGCCCCAACCACGTTCTGCCTACCTCCGGTCAGGCCCGCTTCCGCGGTGGACTCAGCGTTCTTGATTTCGTAAAGCTCGTAACCGTTCAGGAACTTACCCGCGACGGCCTGAAGGAAATAGGAAAAACCGTCGAAACTCTTGCCCAGATCGAGGGTCTCCGGGCCCATGCCGCATCCATCAGCGTGAGGTGCGCTCATGCTTAAACCACGCAACGCTGTAAGCGCCATTCCCGCCTACCATCCGCCGCTGGCGCGCCGAGAAGGACTACGCCTCGACTTCAACGAAAACACCATTGGCTGTTCTCCCCGCGTTCTCGACCGTCTTCGTTCCCTGACCGCCGAAGATCTCGCGCGATATCCCGAGCGTCAACCAATCGAAGTAACGGTAGCCAATTTTCTCGGCGTATCGGACTCAGAACTCCTGCTGACCAACGGAGTCGATGAAGCAATCCATCTCCTCTGCCAGACTTATCTTGCGTCCGGCGACGAGGCCCTCATCGTCGTTCCGACATATTCGATGTACCGCATCTACATGAGCGCAGCCGGAGCTCAGGTCATCAGCATCCCGGCCGATGAGGATTTCCAACTCCCAATCCAAACCCTCCGCGATCGCATCACAGATCGCACCCGACTGATCGCCATCGCCAACCCTAACAATCCAACGGGGACTTTCACTCCATCTGAACAAGTCCTCGAAATCGCCCGCGGCGCCCCATCCACGGCGATATTAATCGACGAAGCCTACTTCGAATTCTGCGGAAAGACTTTTCTGCCTCAGCGCCGCGAGTTTCCCAACGTCTTCATCAGCCGCACGTTTTCCAAAGCCTACGGCCTGGCCGGTCTTCGCATCGGCGCCCTCATCGGCGATGCGGAACAGATGCCCTCACTCCGCCGCGTCTGTTCCCCTTACAACGTCAACGGCGTCGCGTTGGCCTGCTTGCCAGAAGCCGTCGCCGACCAGAATTACATCGAGCAGTATGTGACCGAAACTCTACAGTCGCGCACGCGCCTCGAAAACGTTCTCGCCACACGCGGAATAACGTTCTGGCCCAGCCAGGCGAATTTCGTTCTTGGGCGCATCGGCTCCACCAAATCTGATTCTCAAGTCTTCGTCGAACAGATGCGCCGCCGCCATGTGCTTGTCCGTGATCGCTCGTCCGATCACGCCTGCGAAGGCTGTGTTCGCTTTACGCTCGGCACCGCAGAGCATACCAACCGCTTGTTGGCTGCCCTCGACGAAGTCCTCGAACAACTCTCCATCCCGCAGGGAGTGTCGCGCTCATGAGAAAAGGCTCCATCAACCGCATCAGCAAAGAGACACAGATTCAGGCCTCGCTCACCATCGAAGGTCGCGGCCGATACGACGTCTCCACTGGCATCCGATTCTTCGACCACATGCTCGAACTCTTCACCCATCACGGAGGCTTCGACCTCAAGCTCAAAGCCCGCGGCGATCTCGACGTCGATCAGCACCACACCGTCGAAGACGTCGGCATCGTCCTGGGCCAGGCCTTTGACAAGGCCCTCGGCACCAAGCGCGGCATCCTCCGCGCTGGCTACTTCCTCATGCCTATGGACGAAACCATGGGAATGGCCGCGGTTGATTTCTGCGGACGCACCGCCGCCGTGATCGACACGAAGGTCCGCACACGCTTTGTCGGAGATCTCCAATCCGAATTGGTCGACGACTTCTTCGAAGGCTTCGCCCGCGGCGCCCGTGCCAACATTCATGCCCGCGTGCTTTACGGCCGGTCCAGCCATCACAAAATCGAATCCCTCTTCAAAGCCTTCGCCCGCGCCCTGCGCGCCGCCTGCTGGCGCGATCCCCAGATGATCCGCCTGCTTCCCACCACCAAAGGAGTTCTCTGATGATCGCCATCGTTGACTACGGTGCTGGCAATCTCGTCTCCGTTAAAAAAGCGCTCGACTGGCTGGGACAGGATTGCGCCATCACTTACGATCCCGCCGAGGTTCGCCGCGCCCGCAAGATCGTCCTCCCGGGCGTCGGCCATTTCGCCTCGACCGGATCGCTCGCAAAGTCAGGCCTGCAAACAGCAATCTGCGAAGCCGTTACACGGAAAATTCCCTTCCTCGGCATCTGTGTCGGCATGCAATGGATGTTCTCCGGTAGCGAAGAATCGCCTGAAACGCGCGGCCTCAGCCTGTTCCCGGGCACCTGCGCCCGGTTTCCCCACACCGTGAAGTCTCCCCACGTTGGCTGGAACCAACTTGAGATCGCCGCAACCTCTCGTCTGTTCCGTGGATTGCCGCCGTTCCCCTTCGTCTACTTCACGCACTCTTATCACGCACCTCTCAACGGCACAACGGTTGCAAGTTGCGAATACGGAGGGAAGTTTTCGGCAGCAATCGAGCGCGACCTTCTATTCGGCGTTCAATTTCACCCTGAAAAATCCGGCGAGACCGGACTCAGACTCCTCGCCAACTTTTGCGCGATCTGACATGTTGACCAAACGCATCATCGCCTGCCTCGACGTCAACGATGGCCGCGTCGTGAAAGGCGTTCAGTTCGTAAACTTGCGCGACGCCGGCGACCCGGCCGAACTCGCGAAACGCCACGCCGAATCCGGCGCCGACGAGATCGTTCTCCTCGACATTTCTGCCACTCACGAGCGCCGCGCCACCCTGCTTGACACCGTTCGCCGTACCGCCAAACAGCTATTCATCCCCTTCACGGTGGGTGGCGGCATTCGAACCTTGCAGGAAGCCTCCTCCGTCTTCTCAGCCGGCGCCGATAAGATCAGCATCAACTCTTCCGCCCTCGCCGATCCCACGGTGATCACGCGCATCGCCGAACGTTTCGGTTCGCAAGCGGTCGTTGTCGCCATCGATGCCAAACGCCACAACGGTTCCTGGCAAGCCTTCACGCATGGAGGCCGCGTCTCCGCGAATCGCGATGCCGTGGAATGGGCTCTGGAAGCCGAATCTCGTGGCGCCGGAGAAATTCTCCTGACCTCGATGGACCGCGACGGCACCGCCTCCGGATTCGATTGTGACTTGACTCGTGCCATCGCCGATCGCCTGCACATTCCGGTCATCGCCTCCGGAGGGGCCGGCGGCGCCCCGCACTTCGTCGAAGTCTTCCGCGAAGGTCACGCCGACGCAGCGCTCGCCGCTTCCATCTTCCACTACGGCCTCAGCTCGCTCGGCGATCTCAAGCAGCATCTTTTCGCCCACAACATTCCCGTGAGGTGGCCGTGCTGATTCCCTCGATTGACTTGATGGAAGGCAAGGTCGTCCAACTCGTCCAAGGCAGCCGCAAAGCTTTGGAGTTCGACGACCTTCAACACTGGATCGATCGCTTCTCGAAATATCCTCTCGTCCAGGTCATCGACCTCGACGCCGCCATGGGTCGCGGCAGCAATCAGAGTCTGGTCCGCGAGATCGCCCGTCAGATCCCCTGCCAGGTCGGCGGCGGCATCCGCTCGATCGATTCCGCACGAACTACACTCGGTCTCGGAGCCCGTCGCGTGATTCTAGGCTCGTCCCTCATCTCGCAAAGAGCCATCGACGTCCCTTTCGCCTGCGACCTCTCTGACCAACTTGGCCCGGACAAACTCGTTTTCGCCGTCGATTCCCGCGAAGGATACGTCTCCATCAAAGGTTGGCAGGAATCTACTCCCATCAAAGCGGCCGACATGATCCGCGCGCTCGATCCCTTCTGCACCGCTTTTCTCTATACCAATATCGACACCGAAGGATTACTCCAAGGTATCCCCCTCGACATCGTTCGAGAGTTGAGCCGAGCCACCTCACGCCGCCTGATTGCCGCCGGGGGTATTCGCAGCCAGCAAGAAGTTGACACCCTCGACGCAATCGGAGTCGATGCCGTCGTCGGCATGGCGATTTATCAGAATTTAATACTGGCTTAAAGTTTCAATTCCCCACAACTGCCCCGCACCACGAGAGCATCGAATATCCCCACGCCAATGCCGGCGACTCTTGCAGGTTCGCAGACGAAAGCAAACGTGATCCGCAAAACTCCCGTCATACTCACTCTGCTGCTAGCGCTGATCTCTTCGTGTGCGCATAGCGCCGCCTACTCCGTCCTCACTCACGAAGAACTCATCGATCTTGCCTGGAACGACTCCATACGCCCCCTTCTGCTCGCCAGATTCCCCGGCGCAACGGACCATCAGTTGGTCGTAGCGCACTCCTACGCTTACGGCGGATGCGCCGTGCAGGACATGGGCTACTACCCGTTCGGCAAGCGCTTCTTCAGCAATCTCACCCATTACGTCCGCTCTGGAGACTTCGTCGCCTGGATGCTCCACAACGCTCGCACCATCGACGAATACGCCTTTGCCATCGGCGCGTTGTCTCATTATCTCGGAGACTCCATCGGCCACTCCCAGGCCATCAATCCTGCCACCGCATTTCACTTCCCCAAACTGCAACGCAAGTACGGAGACTCCGTAACCTATGGTGAAAGTCCACACGGGCACATCAGAACTGAGTTCGCCTATGATGTAGAAGAACTTACCAACCTGGAATTTGCGCCCCCAACCTACTTGCGCGCTGTTGGATTCAGAGTGCCCCGCAAGTTCCTCGAACAGGCCTTCATACACACCTACGGCTTCGATATTCACTGGATCTTAGGCCAGGACCGCCCCGCTCTGCGCAGCTATCGCACAGCCGTGCGCAGTTTCATTCCGGTATTCGCTGAGGCCGAAGTCGTGCTACATCGCCATCAGTTTCCCCCTCATCCCGACGACGACGCCTACCGCATCTTTGCCCAGCGCGTGGCCCGTACCAACTACGAACGGCGATGGAAACACACCTACAAAGGACCGGGATTCAAGGCACACCTTCTCGCGATTGTCGTCTTCCTGGTTCCAAAAGTCGGCGGTGCCGCAGACCTCGCGATAAAAATCCCCACGCCCGAGACGCAAGAGTGGTACCTCAGCAGCGTGAATCATACCGTCGATGTATTGAACCAGACCTTGCACAATCTGCTGCAAGATGCCAACGCTTCCATCTCGCTCGCAAATCTCGATCTCGACACTGGAAAGAGGGTCCGGATCGGCGAGTATCCGCTCGCTGATCAGACCTATGCGAAGTTGCTGGAGCGCATCACCTCAAAACCTGGGCACACCATCCCCT
This sequence comes from Candidatus Sulfotelmatobacter sp., assembly GCA_035279505.1. Classification (GTDB taxonomy): domain Bacteria; phylum Acidobacteriota; class Terriglobia; order Terriglobales; family Acidobacteriaceae; genus Sulfotelmatobacter. The sequence goes on from DATEHP010000083.1 coordinate 7,885, forward strand.
TGGATCTGAAGCAGCACATTCTCGATTATTACGGAGATCTCGCGGAAGCACGCGAGCCGGAGGTCGAACGACTAACTCTCATTCAGAAAATGAAGGCCACCAACGCTCCCTGAAACAAGGTAGCGACCATCACTCAGCAGATCGAACCGCGGGAGCACTTCTTTCTGCTCGGCTTTACTTCGCCGCAGACACTGCCTGGACCTCAATCACACCGCCGTTCTCCTCGCCCTTTACCTGCGCGCGCGCCTGCTGGCTGGCAAGCTTATCGAGAGTATCGGCCACGGTCTGATCTTTAAAATTCAATACGAACACCTTATCCCCGACCACCAGGTCATACTTCGATCCCCGCTGGATGCAGGTGCGAAGGCAGGAAACGTCGTCGCCATCCATCGTATGTTTCGCGCCACACACCGCATCCCCCACGATGCCGGTGTAGGTTTGAAGCTTCGCACCAAAGGCGGAAGATGCCACCAGTACCGCAGCCAGAACAATGCCACCCGCATATACACTTCCCTTGAGCGAACCAACTCTCATCAACTCTTTTCTCCTTTGAGCTCTATGCAATGATGTCGTGAATCACTTCTCCCGAAACGTCAGTCAGCCGGAAATCGCGCCCGCTATAGCGATACGTCAGCTTCGTGTGATCGATTCCCAGCAGATACATAATCGTGGCATGGATGTCGTGCACGTGCACCGGCTTCTCCACGGCCTTCCAGCCGAAGTCATCGGTCGCACCGTAGGTCATGCCACCCTTGATGCCGCCACCCGCCAGCCACATCGTGAATCCGTGCGGATTGTGATCGCGACCATTGTGCGTCTGTCCGCCCATAAACCCGCTGCCCATTTCGACCACAGGAGTGCGCCCGAACTCCGAGCCGCAAACAATCAGTGTCTCGTCGAATAGCCCGCGTGACTTCAAATCCTTGACCAGTGCTGCGAACGGCTGATCCGAATCGTGCGCCGTCTTGCGATGCAACTGGATATCGAAGTGATGATCCCACGGATCACCCTTCGCGTAATACACCTGCACCATCCGCACTCCGCGTTCAACCAGTCGCGCCGCCGTCAAACATCCGCGAGCCGTACTTCCCTCTCCGTACAGTTTCTGGACCGCATCGGTTTCTTTGCGGACGTCGAACACGTCGGGAGCTTCCGTCTGCATCCGGTAGGCGGTCTCCAGCGCCGAGATCGTCGCCTCCAGTTGCGGATCGTGAGCCTTCGTCGCACTCATGGTTAACTGATCCAACTGCGTAATCAGATCCAGCTCTTTCTTCTGCTGAGTCAGGTCGAACATCTCGTTGTGAATGTTCGGAATCAGTTTCTGCGGATCGAATTCCTTCGCGTGCGCATCATCCATTACATACGTCCCCTGGTACATCGGTGGCAGAAACGCCGAATTCCATAGCGGCGGCCCCACCGTAGTCGGTACCTCTGGACACAACACCACGAAGCTCGGCAGGTTTTTGTTCTGCGTCCCCAGTCCATATGTGATCCACGACCCCATAGACGGCCGCCCCGCAACGTTCGCTCCAGTATTCATCATGATTATCGCTGGCTCGTGATTCGGGATCTCCGTGTACACCGACCGCACCACGCAGATGTCATCAATGCACTCGCCGATGTTCGGAAACAGTTCGCTGACCTCGGTCCCGCTCTTTCCGTATTCTTTGAAAGTGAACGGCGACTTCATCAGCCCGCCCGTCTTCCGCTCGTGTTGCGGTGTCTCCCCCGGCATCGGCTGACCATGATATTTCTCCAGCATCGGTTTCGGATCGAAGCTGTCCACCTGCGAAAGCCCGCCATTCATGAACAGAAATATCACGTGCTTCGCCTTCGGCTTGAACTTCGGATCCTGAATCATCCATGGGCTCGGCGCCGGACTCTCCGCTGCATGTGCAAAAGTATCCGCAATCAGCGAGGCAAAGCTCAGCATGCCAAACCCTGCTCCCATGCGGCACAGGGCTTCGCGGCGAGTAACCGGTCTAGGCGTCGGAATGTGGATCATAAAGTTCTCCTAGTTCGAAAGCCCTTCGGCTTCACAGCTCAATCGACAAATTCGAATTCGTTCGCGCTCAGCAATGCACGCGTATATTCTTTCCACGCCGTGACCGGCTCGCCATTCACTGTGTTCCCCGCCTTTTCCGGCGTAGAGTGCAGGAAACGCAACCCAATTTCCATCTCTAACTTCGTCGGCGCTCTTCCATACAGTAGTCGATACGCCTCGGCAATCCGCGCCTCATCGCTTCCCTTCGGAAACACTCGCTCCGCCAGTTTCCCCGCCTGCTCATAAACAAAATCATTGTTCATGAAATACAGCCGCTGCACCGGCACATTGGTCGAGAAGCGCTGCTCCGCCGTAAAACTCGGGTTCGGAAAATCAAATACCTGCAGATAGTTATTCAGGCGGAAGCGGCTCACTTTGCTGTAAACCGTCCGGCGCTTATTTTCAGGACCGAAATCCTTCGACGGCCCACCCACCTCTTTCAGATCGAGATCGCCGGACACAAAAAGCATGGAATCGCGAATCGATTCCGCATCCAATCGCTGTCGGTTGAAGTGCGAATAGTAGCGGTTGTTCCCGTCTTTCTCATGCACCTCTTTCGATTCATCCGCGCTCGTCTGGTAGGCAGACGACAACATGATCTCTCTCTGCAATTTCTTGAGTGAGAATCCGTTCGACCGAAAGCGGGCAGCCAGATATTCCAGCAACTCTGGATTCGTCGGCCTTTCCCCTGCGACTCCAAAGTTGTCCGGAGTATTCACGATGCCCGTTCCAAAGTGCCATTTCCAGACTCGATTTACGAATACCCGGCTCGCCAGCGGACTTTCAATAATGTCATTCGCCAACTGTAGCCGTCCGCTGCCCTCCATAAACGGCAAAGACTGTTCCGGACTCAATACGGCCAGGAACCGCCGCGGCACCTCTTCTCCCAGATTGTGCGGATTGCCCCGCTGGTTCACCGCAATGTTCACCGGCTTGGGCTTGTCGCTTAACCCGTGCACGAACGGATAACGCGGCTCGAGAGACTTTTTCAGTGTCTCGAGTTCCTTCTCCATGCTCGTGATGTAGTCGCGCCACTCCGCATTGAGCCTTCTCTTTAGCCCCCATTCGTAAAACACAAACAGTCCGGGAGTAAATTTATCTTCATCGGAGTTAAGCGAAAACATGAACAGATCGACCCATAAGCTCGCCTTTTCGGTCGGCAATGTCTTCAGTTCAAGACTGCACCCAGGGCAGAACTGATCGTCGGTCTCAAACTCGTTGGGAAGCGCGTCTCGTCGCGACCGCTTCTTCACGTCGTTTTTCGCCTTGATAACGTCGTTCTGTTCTTTGATCCCGTGCTGCGCAGTCTCCACCCGCAACACAAGATCCTGGAATGCATCGGCCAGCGCTTTCGCCTCGTCCTCCTCTTTCCCGCCAGCCGCGATCATCGCCTGCCAGTCCTTCAGGTACGGATAGAACTTCGGCGGCTGTGCCAGAAATTTCACCCAGCGTTCCAGCATCTCCGGATCAACATGATCTTGTTCCGCGGCCTCAGTGATTGTGGCCTTCGGTTTTCCCGACACTCGCCAGGCCGCCATCATGTACTGCGATGTCTGGCTGGCAAGAATGTCGGCGAGTTGGTCCTTCTCGGCCTTTGTGAATCCCTCCAGCTCTTCTTCCAGATCGAGGTACTTCTGCTCCTTCTCTCTCCACGCCGCCACCTGCGCGTCCGATGCCAGCGGATATTCTTTGTAAGTCGAACTGGCAAACACTCCCGCCAGCGCGTAATAGTCTTTCTGCGAAATCGGATCGTACTTGTGATTATGACAACGGGCGCACGCCACAGTTAGGCCGAGCAATCCGCGCGAAACCGCGTCAATCCTTTCGTTCCGCTCATCCGCCCGCCCCTGCACCGGTTCCGCCTGATCCCACAGCCACGGCCCGCCCCCCAGAAACGTGGTTCCGGGCAACACATCATTCAAATTTTTTTCCCCGCTCAAATCTCCCGCCAACTGATAGCGCACAAACTTGTCATAGGGGAGATCGTTGTTAAATGCCTTGATGACCCAATCGCGATACACATAGGCGCCGTTGAACGGCATGTACCCGCGCCCTTTCGGATCCAGCCCGCGCACATCATCTTCCGCGTACCGGGCCACATCGAGCCAGTGCCGTCCCCAACGCTCGCCATAGCGCGGCGAAGCGAGCAGCCGGTCCACCACTTTCGCGAACGCATTCGGCGACTTGTCCTTCTCAAACGCTTCAATCTCTTCTGGAGCAGGTGGCAGCCCCGTCAGATCGAACGTTGCGCGTCGGATCAATGTGCGCCGGTCAGCCTCAGGCGATGGCGCGATCCCCTGTGCCTCCATCTTTGCCAATATAAATCGGTCAATATCCGTTTTCGCCCAACGCGCATTTTTCACCAACGGTGTCGCCGGCACCTTGATCGGTTGGAACGACCAGAACGCTCGCTGCTCCGGCGTGATCTTGAACGGAGTTCCCGAGGCAAGAACTGGTTTCGACTGCGGCCACGGAGCCCCCATCCTCACCCACTCCGCCAGGTTCTGCACATCCTCGGCAGGAAGCCTCCCGCCCTTCGGCATCTTCAGGTCGCCCGTTTGCCGCACTGCCTGAATCAACAGGCTCTTCTCCGGATCATTCGGAACAATTGCTGGCCCTCTGCGCCCGCCCTGCAGCAGCGTCTCCCGTGAAAAAACGCGCAAACCCGAAGTGGCTGTGTCCCCATGACATTGGGAACAAATATTGGCGAAGATCGGACGAATCTTGGTCTCGAAGAAGTCTTCACCCATCGAAGAAGCCGCCGCCGCTGCGCTCAGCGCAGGAATCAACGGCTTGGCATGGTCCTGCGGATCCCACGGTGCCCCCATCTTCACCCACGCAATCAAGTCCGAGACTTCCTGATCCTCGAGCCTGCTGTCTTTGGGCATCTTCAGTTCGCCGGTCTGGCGCACCGCCTGAATGAGCAGACTGTTGTCCGGATCTCCCGGCACAATCGCCGGTCCTCGTTTGCCTCCCTCGAGGATCGCCTCTCGCGAGTCCACGCGGAAGTGGCTGTTGGGCATGTCGGTGTGGCATTTGTAGCACTTCTGACTGAGAATGGGTCGGATCTTCTCGATGTAAAACCGCTGCCCTTCATTAAGCGGAGTCTCCTCTGCAACGGGCAGCGTCGCACTCAGGGTAGGCAACACGCATCCCAATACCAGCGTTCCGGCAATCAGAAGAGTGGATTTCATCATGTCAGTCCGGGGATGAAAGACCGGCAATTTCAATTACGACAGACCCACACATCTCCGCTTCTCAATGCGATAGGCGATGAACTGAATGGACCCATACTGACGTACATCTGGGGGGAAACGGCAACCAATTTTACTCCATCTTTCCGATTAAAGAAGCAAATGCTGCTTCATTTCCATGACGAATCGCAATGACGGATCGTAATAATTACCCCCACGCCACTGCGCCTGTGATATCAATCTGGATGCGCGATCTGTGGGCCTCACCGCCTTATTCAGCCTCTTCCGAGGATAGGCATTCGCTTGGTTAATCGCGCACAAAAGATGATCATTCGCTATTGCCTTTTCGCGTCGCTTTTTACGCTCCTTGAGGGCACCCTACAAAGTCAAGCCCCCACAGATCCCCCTAGGCCGGGCGTCTCGACCCCCGGCGTTCGCCGATCCATGACCGACGTCCACCCACAAGCAACCTTCAACGTCGAAGGACAGCCCGATTGGATGGTCGTCACCGATGACGCCGTCTGGGTCACCAGCTCAAACGTAAACCACGTTGTACGTCTCGACGCAAAGACAAACCGCCCCACCACCATTGTCACCGTTCGCAAGCCTTGCTCCGGCCTCGTCGCGGGTTTCGGCAGCATATGGGTCCCAAGTTGCGGTGCCCATAGTCTGGTTCGCTTTGATCCTCATACCGGCAAGATTCAAGCTGAAATCCTCGTCAGCCCCGCGGACTCCGAGGGTGGAATCACGATCGGAGCCGGCAGCGTTTGGATGGCCAGCGACAAGAAGGGCGTGCTCGCCCGCATCGATCCTCAGACAAATAGGGTCGGCGCCGAAATCACCATCCCCTCCGGTTCGTTCGCTCCCGCCTTCGCCGACGACGCCGTTTGGATCACCTCGACAGAGCACAGCCTGCTCACTCACGTCGACCCGCAATCGAACCAGGTCGTAACCTCAATCCCCATCGGCCCGCAGCCGCGATTTCTTACCGCAGGCGCAGGCTCAGTCTGGACACTCAATCAAGGCGACGGCACAATCTCCCGCGTAGACACGAAAACCAACAAACTCGTCGCCACCATCCCGGTTGGCATCCCCGGCAGCGGCGGAGAAATCGCCTTCGGTGAAGGATCAGTCTGGGCTACAGTTTTTCAGATTCCGATCTCGCGAATTGATCCCCAGACCAACGCTGTGGTGCAGCAATGGACAGGAATTGGAGGTGACAGCATCCGCGTCGGTCACGGATCTGTCTGGCTGACGGATATTGCTCACAGCAAGGTGTGGAGACTCGATCCGAAACTGCAATAGCTCGCTAACCGTTCAAGAAGAGCACCGTTCAGCGGGCCATGTTCTCTTCCCCGCCCGCATCCTTCTTATCCTCTTCTTTCGGAGCCGGAGGCTTGAACGTCCCCGCCAGCACGTCTTCCAGGGTCACGCGCACCTCCGGCGCATTCGGCGGAATGTGCGGCTCAAATCGCGCCACGACTTTCCCCGTGCGGTCGACCACAAATTTCGTATAGCTCCAATGAACGTCTCCACCGGTCGATGCCTTCTTGTCCCCCGTCAGGAATGCATAAAGCGCAGCCTGATCTTTCCCGCGAACCGACACCCGCGCAAACACCGGAAACCCTAGATGCAGATCCTTGCTGTACACCTTCTGAACATCGGCATCCGTTCCAGGTTCCTGCGCGCCAAAATCATTGGACGGAATCCCCAAGATGACCAATCCTTGATCCTTGTATGTCTTCTGAAGTTCATCGAGCATTGCGTTTTGCTCGTGGAAAATCGACTGGCTGGCAAGATTAACAATCACCAGCACCTTCCCTTTGTAAGCGGAAAGTGAGACTTCCTTCCCATTCAAGTCCACCAGCGCGTAGTCGTAAACAGTCTTCGCCGGCTTCTCGGCAGCAGACAAGACCCCGACGCTCAACACTAGCCAACCAGTAACAAACAGAAGTTGTCTCATCAAAGTCTTGAACTCAGAGGGTGCCCCATCCTTGTTGCGTTTTGTGCGACAGGGTGGGGATTTTGACTTTCGCAAGACGTGGATGTTCGACAAACCGAAGGACGCTCTCTCGGAACAGGACACCACAAGGAATTGGTCTCATTCTCCAAAACGTTAGTCCCCGCTTCGCAACGCACTGCGAATGATCCCACATTTTAAGCTTGTCTTCCTTCTGCCGCTGCTCAAATTGTTTAATCGCCTCTGGAGGTATGAACTCGTTCCCAAGCCGGCCACACCGTGAAATTCCGCATCACCATCCGGCGCGCAGTCCAGTGCATCGACATTAACGCCTCTTCCAGCTTCTCGTGAAAGTCGATAGAGCCAGTGGCTATTGACTTGGTGAGCATCATGATTGCACACGGGGCCTCGGACGCTACCATCACCGATAACCAAGGCCAATCGCTGGAATGAACTCTTACCTATTTAGCGGGCACGATCACTAACTTCTCTTTTGGCAGCGCGTCAAGCGTCGCCTTGTCGATGGCAAGGTGAGCCATCACAAGATCAGGCGGCGTGTGCGATAACCATTCTGACAGGGACATATCCTGATAGAAGCTGCTCTTGAACATCTCCAGAAACCGCAAATCGGTATCGCCTGTATTCTCGATGTAATGAGGCAGGGTCTGCTGCACGTAACCCACGTCGCCAGCTTCGAAATCCGCAGTCCGAGCACGCGATCCGGTGGCGAACACCGTCATTCTTCCCTTCCCGCCGATGTAGTATTGCCACTCATCGGCGTTGGGATGCCAATGAAGTTCGCGCATGCCTCCCGGATGCACAGTTACGACCGCCGCCGCGATGGTTGTCGACGCTTTAAAGAGGCTGGAATCAATGATGCGCACTTCTCCTCCTTTGGTGCGCTGGGTAACCGGCTGTTGCGTGAGGCGGAAGGCAAAGTCAATGGCAGATGGACCCATAGCGCCTGCGGCCGCGCGCTGATCGGCGGCCAGCGGTGGCGGAACGTCCGACTGGAAGATGAACAGTTCCTCAGTCTGCAACTTGTTTAGAGCCTGCGCGGCAACTCCGAAGTTTTTGGCCAGCACTTCCCTTGGCGTGTGCGCCATCCACTCGGAAAGCAACACGGTGGCATATTCCGAAAAATTTCCGTCATCAAATACCAGTAAGAACTCGGCGCCGTCAGGGGCGAGTCCCTGAATGGAATGCGGAATCCCGGTCGGAAAGTACCAAAGGTCGCCTTCGTTCACGTCCGCTACAAAGCTCTTGCCGTTCGCGTCAATCGCGGTGATTCGCGCGCTTCCATAAAGCATGAAGGCCCACTCCGCCGCGGCATGCCAGTGCAGTTCCCGAATACCTCCGGCCGTGAGCCGCATGTCGACCCCGGCAATCGATTTCGAGATTGGCAACTCACGCACCGTCACCTCGCGAGACCATCCTCCCTGGTGAAGGCGCTTGTGCGAGAGCGAGAAGGGGTACTTAAACACCGGCACCGATCCTGCGTCGGTGACGGGCGGCACGACTGAGCTTGGGTTCTGCGCATCGAGGGGCGCGTTCGTCGGGCCGGGATCGCTTTTGCTTTTATCACCCACCTTGCGAGCAGCGTCCTGTGCTTGCTGAGCCGTCCCGGCTCCGGAGAGAGCGCCTACCGCCGTCGCCAGAGCGGTGGAACTCGCCAGGAATTTGCGGCGTGATACTTTACCTTTTCCATTCGACAGACCAGATCTCATTATTTCTTGTCCCCTTCCAGGATGAGGTGCGTTGCCAGGATTTCACATGGCATAAGATTACGCGCTACTACGGCGCAAGCACCAATCGGCGCATTGGATGGCTTTCGCCTCTCCTCTCGTACTCGGCTAGCTCGAGAACAATTCCTGCACAGCCCGATAACCTTGATCAATCGCCTGATCCGTGTAGGCTGCTGCGGCGGCGTCTGAATTTGCGATTGTGATGCGCCCGAAACGCCGGCGCGCGATATCGCACGGTCGTTTGCCCTCAGGCCAATCCGGATCCCAGAGCGGGTTGTACTCGTAAGCATATCCATGCGGCCAGCGATTGACGGTAATCGCCTCTATGTCGCGGACAGGATCGAAACCGCCCCCACCCAACACGCGGACAAATTGTTCGCGGATATTTCGTTCAAAAGTCTCAAACGATGTCGCCAACAACTCGTAATGCCCCGCACGCTGCTGTTCCCTCGCCGAAAGGCCCGGCTGGCACGGCGTGCGCAACATGTGCACCAGGATCGGCTCATCCGGAGACTCTGACGACTTGTAGCCACTGATACTCGCCGCCTGATCCAGGTTCATGGAAGTGTGATACATCCCCGGACAGGAGACGCCCCGTATTCCGAGCTTGTGAAATGCCGTCCAGTTGCGCAGCCCCACGACTGAATAAACCAGCGGCACCTTCACACCGTAGTGCAGCGCCTCTTTCTGCTCTGCCGGCAAGTCCGGACAAAGATATGGAATGACCATATTCCAGCACGCGAGTACCGCATCTTTGGCACGTACGCTGTATGCCTTTTGCTCGCGGCCATAGACGACCTCCACTTGTTTGGCGGAAGCAGAATCCCCGACATGCTGCGCAAGCACGGCTGTGCTGTTCAAGCGAATACGGATCGGAGAATCTTTATGATCGAGGCGGCCGTAGTCCATCTTGGCCGTCACGATGTCCTCGGCCGTGTTCCCGGAAGCGGAGCCGGGGACCAGCGACCGCACCAGCATGCGCGCGATCGACGCGTTGCCGTCAGGAAAGTGAAAGTGGAACTCCTCTTGTGGTGTCACCTCGCCCAAGGCCGTAAAGGTCAAGCCCTTCGACGGCACTCGATCAAGGCCCATGCCTTGGAAACCCGGAAAGTGAATCGCCCAGCAATCCAAGGCGGGCACCGCGTCGATGCCGATCCCATAGAGCCCGTGAGTACGGCTCTGGTAAAAAGGAATGACATCCGCGCGCGCCTTCACCACATTGAGAAGGAAATCCTTGTAGCTCATTTTGGAGAGCCGGGCCTTCTTCTGCTCCTGGGACACTCCTTCCATGTAGTCGACCTTGGCCTCTTGAATCCGGATGATGTCCTCTTGTGCCTTCGCCGACAGCGGCGTCCGCGCAAGGAAGTCGGCCCATTTGACTGACGTGCCCTGCCGGCCTCCACCCGGCGCGTTCGTGACCAGTCGCTCGTTTCCGAAAGTTTCCTTGTCGAAGAAATATCCGAATCCAAGACCGCTATAGGCGTGAGCGTCCGGATACTTCTTCTGGAGGGCGGGCGGATCGACGCCAAGCTCAGCAAGCAGTCCGCGGGCTTCTCTGCTGTAGGGAAATGGCGACTCGATCGATACAGTTCCGCCATTCGTCAGAAGCATCCGCCCGGTTAGATGAAACTCATTTCTCTTGGCGTGGCCGCCAAAATCATCGTGATTGTCCAGAATAAGGATGCGAGCGGAAGGGCCGGCTTGCTTGCGGTAGAAGTAGGCCGCCGCCAAACCGCTGATACCGCCACCGACCACGACCAGATCGTATTCCTCGCCGGTGTCGACACGCTTCCCTGCTTCTTCCCAAAAGGTTCCGTCGCGCAGTGAGTGTGCTACTTCGAAAGCCCCAGGATGACTTCCCCGCATTCCGTTGAGCGTTGGAGGATAGTACCCCGGCCGATCTTGCGCGGAAGTTGCAGACCCTTGCGCCGCGAGCAATCCCCCCAGCCAAGGACTGGCAAGCGCTCCCCCTACTCCAATGGCCATGCCGTTCAAGAAATCCCGGCGCGTGATGTTGCGGTCCATGCCAAGCTCGCGATCGCGAGATCGATCGCTCCCTTCATTTACGAAGTCAGCCATTTCTTCTACACACCTTTCATTTGTTCTTGAACAGCCCGGTAGGCCTGGTCTATAGCTGCATTCGTATAGGCACTGGCAGCAGCGTCGGAATTTGCGATTGAGATTCGTCCAAATTGTTTCCGTCCGACGACGCAAGGCCGCTCTTCCGGCGCCCAGCTCGGATCAAACAATGAATCGTATTCGTAGGCGTATCCGTGCGCCCACCGGTTCACTGTTATGGCAGCAATGTCGCGGGCAGAATCAAATCCCGCCGGCGCGAGCATGCGATTCAGCTGTTCACGAATGTTTCGCTCGAATTCGGAAAATGGAGTGCTGATGAGTTCGAACCTGCCCATCCTGTACTGATCGCGTCGCGGCAAACCCGGCTGGCAAGGAGTGCGCAACATGAAAAGCACCATGGGCTCTTCCGGCTTACCGGGAAACTCATACGCGCCCAGGCTGACGGGAAAATCGAGCATGGTGAAGCTGTGGTAACTTCCCGGCGAAACGATCTGGCGTATCCCCAGCTTGTGAAAAGCCCTCCAATTGCGAATGGCAACATGCGTGTAGATGAACGGTTCCTTCACGCAATAGTGCAAAGCTTCCTTCTGTTTATCGGGCAACTCGGGACAGAGGTACGGAACCATGCTGTTGTAACAGGCGAGCACGCAGCACTTCCCTGTTACCTTCTTGAGCTTTCCTTCCTCGACGTAAGCGACTTCCACTTCTTTCGCCGACTCTGGATGTCCGGAGTGTTGTGCACGTACTGCGGTGGAGTTCAGGCGAATTCTGATTGAAGACGATGACTGGTCGAGTTTGCCGTAGTCGGCGCGTGCGGTAACAACATCCTCCATGGTGTGCCCTGGGACGGCTTCAGGAATGAGACTTCGCACCAACAAGCGCGCTATGGACGCGTTCCCGTCGGGAAAGTGAAAAATGTAGGGTTCTTCTTTTTCCTCAGCCCCGCCTAACCGCATCCCGTCGAACCCTGCATAATGGTAGCCCCCGTAGTCGTCGGGATTTCTGTAACAGGCAAGAGCCGAAACGGCATCAATCCCCACCGCAAACAGATCGTGCGAATACGTTTGGAAGAAAGGCAGAACGGCCGGGTCGGCCTTACATATTTGAGTAAGGAAATCGGCGTAGCTGATCTTGGCCAGGCGCGATTGTTTATCTTCTTTCGAAAGCCCGGAAAGGTAATCTCTCTTCTCGTCGTAAAGGCGCGCGATCTCGCGCTGCAGGTTCGCCGGCAACGGACTCTCCTTTAGAAAGTCGGGCCACGGTGTCGAACCCATTCCAGACACGAGGCGATCTTCCCCGAAGGTCTCTTTATCAAAGAAGCAGGCCGTTTTGAGGTGGCCGTACAACTTTTGATCGTAGGCTTTGTAAAAAGTCTTGGTTTGGACGCCCAAATCTTTGAGGACGTCTTTGGCGACCTCGCTGTAGTCCGAAGGGCTCTCAATCGACTGCGTGCCACCATTACTTAACAGCAGCCGCGACCCAACGCGAAACTCGTTGCGCCGGGCGTGCCCGCCGAAATCGTCATTGTTATCAAGGATCAGAATGCGCGCATCCTTGCCGGCATGTTTTCGGTAGAAGTAGGCGGCAGCTAGCCCGCTGATGCCGCCACCGACCACGATCAAGTCATAGGTCTCATGTGTGTCGGCCGGGCTGCCGGCGTTGTCCCAGAAGGTCCCGTCGCGGAGCGCGTGCGCAACATCGAAGGAACCCGGGGCGCTGCCTCTCAAATCGGTCAAAGCAGGCGGGTACTCTTTGGGGGAATTGGCTCCCGCGGTGATTGCGCGCACGCCCGAAGCCAGGCCAGGCAGGCTGGCGTAACCTAGCGCTCCGATGCCTACAGCCACGCCGTTCAGAAAATCACGCCGCGTGATGCGGCGTCGCATTCCCAACTGCCGGTCGCGATTCCCTTCGCTCATGGATTCATGACGAAGCATTCAGTATTTCGACGCCTCTCCGCTACTGCGCCGGCATCGGTTCGGGCATGGCTGAGCCGCCGCCCCGCGGATCTGAAGCAGTTCTACGGTATTCCCAAACAGACTTTACTATAAGTCCGTAAGGTTAGAAAAAGCGCTGGGTCCTGTCAAGAAGAGAATGGCGCAGCCCGCCCTTTCGGAGCTGCCGTCCGTCCCCGGTTGCGATGACGATTGAACAAACTCTTCTCCTAATAGGAATTTTCTGCTTGACACTGCAGGGCTGCTTTTTCTAACCTTCCACAATTCTCGCAAGGTTCGGCGAAATCTACAACGAATCATCGGATTCAAAGGCGCGCAAGCAGCCGAGGTTTTCCTCTATGACGTGCGCAGTCTTTTGTGCGGATACTGACCTGCTTCTGGCTCACCCGGCACCGCGTTGTCCCCGCACTTCATTTTTGGGCTGCTGGAATTGGTTCTTTCCGATCTGGGCGGTTACAAAAAATCTGACTTTAGCCGGAGGGCTTGGTATGGCACTTCGATCCTGCAAGCATCTCTCTTGCTTTCCCCGCATGGGGCGGGCTGCATTCGCGCTGTCTTTGACCGTTCTGGCCTTTGCAGTTTTCGCCTCCGCCCAGGATACGAGCGGGCGCATCATCGGCACCGTTACCGACTCGCAAGGAGCAGCGATTGCAGGCGCGAAAGTCATCATTACAAATGTCGGAACCAATGTTGTCTCCGACGCCGTCACCAACAATGACGGCTACTACCAGGTGTTGCAACTTCCGGTCGGGTCGTACACCGTGTCGGTCGAGCATACAGGCTTTGCCAAGTCAGTGACCGCAGCAACAGCGCTCGACATCAACCAATCGCTCCGAATCGATGTCCACCTGAAACCGGGATCGGTCGTGCAAACCGTTCAAGTCGCTGCAGAAGCCGCGCAGGTAGAGACAATAAACGCCACTCTCGGAGCCACCGTTACCGGTGCGACCATCCAGAACCTGCCTCTCAACGGACGCAATGCCATGGATCTGGCGCTCACTCAGCCCGGAGTTATTCCAATTGCAGAGGACGTTGGAACATACGGCACTGATACTAGTAATGGTGGGTTGCAAAACGGATACGGAGGCGGAATCAGCGTCGCTGGTGGCCGCGGGGACGCTGTCACCTACCTGCTCGATGGAGGTCTCAACAATCGGACCACGAGCAATCAGATTGTATTTAATCCCAACCCGGACGCGGTTGAGGAATTCCGCCTTTTGGAAAATAACTACACCGCCGAATATGGTCGCAACGGAGGCGGCACGATCACCGAGGTCATCAAGTCGGGCACGAACTCGATCCACGGAAGTCTTTTCGACTATCTGCGGAACGACGCTTTTAACGCCAACGACTATATTAATAACTCACTCGGCAATCCCCGACTGGTGCTCAAACGGAATCAGTTTGGAGGCACGGTGGGCGGCCCAATTTCCATGCCCAGGTTAGTGGATGGCAAGGATCGGTTCTTTTTCTTCTTTGGTTATCAAGGGCAGCGGCAGACGAAAGCCAGAGACCCTGGCTTCGTCTCGACCTACACTCCCGCTCAGATCACAGGTGACTTCTCGAACTTCCAGGGTGGTGGTCCGGATCCGGGTGTCGTTACTTACCTTCAGTCCCATCCTTATTTTCAGTCTGACACGACCAAACAAAGCCAGGCGATCATTGATCCCACGAAGATCGACCCTGTAGCGCAGAAGTACATCGCCGCTGGCCTGATTCCCACATCTCCAAATGGCCTGGTGTTTCCCGAAGCTTCGCAAAAAGATGATGTCAACCAATATCTCGGCAAGTTCGATTTTTACGCGACCCGTAACGACCGTATTTCGCTGACTCTTGGCTACAACAAAGAACCTGTTATCAATCCGTTCTTTGGAGCGAACGTGACCGGCTTCAGCGCCGCGAACACCACTTGGGACGACTTCGGAAATATTGGGTACATCAAAACGATTTCGGCATCCACCCTGAATGAGTTCCACGTCACCGCCCAACGCTGGTATCAGACGGCCATCCCGACCTCACATCCACCCAACCTCGCGCAACTGGGAATCATGGTGCAATCGGACGATCCGTTCGGGCCGGCGTCGCTGTCGTTCGCGAGCGGCATGAATGTCGGCTTCGATCCTAACGTGCACTGGAAGGCCGATAACAACTACACAATTTCGGACACGCTGAGCTGGAACCGGGGCCACCACACATGGAAGTTCGGCGGGCGTTTCGGGATTATGCAGGAGAACACCGTTTACGCTTACCAGACCAATGGAATTTTTTACTTTTCAGGCCCCTTTGGGATTGGTTCCGGAAATGACCTGGCAGATTTCTTGTTCGGCGCTTCCGACGAGTTCGACCAGTATTCCAAGGCTCCGAGCAACGAGCACCAGAGACAGTACGCGGTGTTTGGCCAGGACGAGTGGAAAGCAACCTCACGGCTTACATTGACCTTTGGGCTCCGTTACGAGTATTCGACTCCAGAAACTGATACGCATGGGTACACCTTCAGCATTGTGCCTGGCGCCCAATCCACGAAGTTTACGAATGCACCTCTCGGGTTTGTGGTTCCTGGCGATCCGGGGGCACCTCGAGGCTGGTACTTCCCTGATCACAAGGATCTTGCTCCACGTATCGGTTTTGCCTGGGATCCAAAGGGGGACGGACGAACCAGCGTTCGTGGAGGTGTCGGCTTGTTCTTCGACACCTTGAACGGATGGATGTCAGATTGGGCTACGGATGAAGCTCCTTGGGCTGGCGGCGCTGCGGTCGTGCAGGATCCTAGTTTGAGTTCCAATCCCCTTCCCCCAGATGGACCCAGCACGATCCTCTCCCATCCGTACGAGTCTGGCCAGGCTGTGGATCCGTTTCCCTCGCAGATCCCTCCCCCATCGAACATCGACTTCTTCGCCGCGGGATTCCTTCCGCGGCTCGGACCTGGCAACAACTTTGTCGATATACACCTGAAGACTCCCTATATCTATCAATACAACCTCAGTCTCCAGCGGCAGTTGGCGAGCGGCCTGATGGCTGAACTCGGTTATGCCGGAAGCTCTTCACACAAGCTGCTCACATGGGTTGACCAGAACCCCGTGGTTCTGGGAACCAACAACCGCATACTGAATGTTAGTCAAAATTTGCCATCTGACACTTACGGGTTCATGCCAACGTTTGCGGGACTCGACAACGCCAACTACAACGGACTGCTGGCTAGCTTGACGAAACGGCAAACCGATGTGCCCATCCTCGGGAATGTATTCTTCACCCTGGCTTACACCTGGTCCCATAACCTCGACTACGGATCGGGATTCAACTCCCGCGTCTCGTCCATCCCTTACTACAATCACCGTCAGTTCTATGGCAATTCCGACTTCGATCTCCGGCAGCGGTTTACCCTCAGCGGCGGTTGGGAGTTGCCGTTCGCCAAGGCTTGGGCCAACGGGCCGAAACGGCTGACTGGCGGTTGGAGTCTCTATCCGATTTTCTTCGTTCAATCGGGAATTCCCTTGGACTTTCTGGCCGGCCTGCGCCAGCATTCCGGCGATCCCGGCCCATCGGGCGCCGGCGACGGAGAAATCGTAAGAGCTGACCAGATGGTTAGCTCCGTCCAGACGTTTAACCCACGTCTGGTGCAGACCTTCACACTGGCTAACACACCGAATCAACAACAGGTCACTGGAAACTTCTGGTTCGATCCCAACTCGTTCCAAGACAACGACTGCATCACTGGTAATAACGGTGCCGGCCCTTGTGCAATTGGCTTCTATGGGACTTACCGCAGAAACTCATTTCATGGACCGGGACGAGCGAATCTGGACCTGGCGCTGGAGAAGTCAACCAACCTCGTCGGCGAGAATACCAAGCTGCTTTTCCGCGTAGAGGCATTCAATATCTTTAACCACGCGGAGTTTCGTCCACCGTCGGCAACTTCAACTACGGCAGGGACTCTTGGCCTGATTACCGGGACCTACGATCCCAGAATCCTGCAGCTCGCATTGAAGCTTACGTTCTAGGCCGAACTGGCGCGCATCTGCAATTCAACCGGAGGACCGGATGAGTAAGGAACGAGACCGTGCATTGGGAATGAGCCGCAGCATCACGCGCCGTGACTTCCTGAATGGCTGCGCCCTGACGGTTGGAGCTTCACTCACCGCAGGTACCCCCGCTTGGCTGGAGATGATGGCCGCGACCGACACCGTTCCTGAAAAGGACCCCAGCTACTATCCTCCGGCCAAAACTGGCATGCGAGGTAGCCACGACGGTTCATGGGAAGTGGCGCATGGCATGCGTGATGGGCAGAGCTGGCCGGATACAACTCCGGACCAGGAATCCTACGACCTGATCGTGGTAGGTGGAGGTATCAGCGGTCTGGCTGCCGCATACTTCTTTCGCAAGTTCGCCGGATCGAACTCGAAGGTTCTAGTTCTCGACAACCACGACGATTTCGGCGGGCACGCGAAACGTAATGAGTTCCAGAGTGGCAAGCGGATGCTGATCGGCTATGGCGGAACTCAATCGCTTGAGGCACCTCATCACTACAGCAAAGAAGCCTTCGGTCTTCTGCAGGAACTCGGAATCGAGGTAGATCGCTTTCACAAATACTTCGATCAGAATTTGTATAAGGGCATGGGCTTAAAGCGTGCCACCTTTTTCGATAAGGAAACGTTTGGCGTCGACCGCCTCTTGTCCGGCTTTGGCACGCACTACCTTGGCTTAACCTACCCGCCCGAGATTCTGGCGCAGATCCCCGTCTCTGAAGCGGCACGCAAGGACCTGGCGCGCCTGCAAGAAACTAAAGTCGACTATTTGCCTGGCCTTTCTGCCGCAGAGAAGCGGCGCAAGTTGACGAAGATCAGCTACAAGGATTTCCTGCTCCAGTACGTAAAGGTCGATCCAGAGGTAGTGAAGATTTTCCAAACAGCGCCTCACGGACTGTATGCCGTTGGCATTGACGCCGTTTCGGCGCTCGATTGTGTGGAGATGGACTATCCCGGCTTCAAGGGAATGCAACTGGCAAGTCATGAAGATTCGCCGGAACAAGCTGAGCCATACATCTTTCACTTCCCTGACGGCAATGCGTCCGTAGCCCGGCTGCTGGTTCGCTCGTTGATTCCCGGCGCGGTTCCCGGCAGCACAATGGAGGACGTAGTCACGGCTCGGGCGAATTACGCCCGTCTCGACGACCCAGAATCCGCAGTACGAATCCGGCTGAGCAGCACGGCGGTCCGGGCGAAGCATGTGGGCAATCCGCAAGACGCGAATCAAGTGGAAGTCACCTATGTTCGCGGCGGCAAGGCGCACAAGGCGCAGGCGGCACACTGCGTTCTCGCCTGCTACAACATGGTGATTCCTTATCTCTGCCCGGAAATGTCGGAGAAGCAAAAGGACGCATTGCGCTACTGCGTAAAGCTTCCGCTCGTGTACACCAACGTGCAAATCAGCAATTGGGAATCGTTCCGTAAATTAGGCGTGAACTCGATCTACGCACCGGGTGCTTACTTCAATGGAGCGTCTCTGGACTTCCCGGTTTCCCTCGGCGAGTATCACTTCCCCAGCACACCACAGGAGCCATGCCTGTTGCATCTTTTGCGCACCCCATGCAAGCCCGGCTTACCCGCGAAGGAGCAATATCGGTCAGGACGCTATGAGCTGATGAGCACGCCCTTCGAAGTCTTCGAGCGCAATATTCGCGATCAGCTTGGACGCATGCTGGCCGGAGGAGGATTCGATTCTGCTCGCGACATCCAGGGTATTACCGTCAACCGGTGGCCGCACGGCTATGCCTACGAATACAATCCGCTCTTCGAGCCGCTGGACCGTCCGGATTCTGAGCGCCCCTGCGTGATCGGCCGGCAGCCTTTCGGACGCATTCACGTTGCCAACTCCGATGCCGATGGTCACGCCTACACCAATATCGCGATCGACCAGGGTTACCGCGCCGTTCGCGAGATTACAGCGGGTGGAAAGGATTGATGAACAAACATCGCCGGAGTCGTCGGGAATTCCTGGGGCTGACCGGAATCTGTGTAGCCGGACTTGCAAGCGGTCGTCTTCCAGGTACAACTGCATTTGCCGAAACGCAGGGCGCTGACGCCGATCCTTTCCACGTCGACACTCGCCACGCCGACTTGGTGATATTCAATGCCAAGATCTACACCATCGATTCCCGGATGCCGAAGGCTGAGGCGTTTGCCGTCCAAGGTGGACGGTTCGTCTACGTCGGCAGTGAAACGGAAGCCAAGGCGTTCATCGGCAAGGGGACCCAGACATTCGACGCAAAGCAAATGACGATCGTGCCCGGTTTCATCGATTGTCACAATCACGCGGGAGGCGACATTCTTCTGTATGAAGTCCTCGTTGGCAATCCTTACGCGGTCGAGTTTGTCACCATCGCCAGCATCATCGATAAACTCCGCACCAAAGCCCAGAAGACGCCCGCGGGCTTCTGGATCGAGGGATACTTCTTCGACGACACGAAGGTGAAGGACAACCGCCAGCTAAACGTGCACGACCTCGACCAGGTCTCAAAGGAGCATCCGGTAGTAGTCCATCATCGCGGCGGCCACACGTCGTTTTACAACAGCAAGGCGCTGGAGCTGGCCGGAGTGACCAAAGACACTCCCAGCCGCATGGGCGGAACTTACGACCACGACGAAAACGGTGAACTCAACGGACGAGTGACCGATCGTGCGCGTAACGTCTTCGACAACGTGGGAAAGCGGGAAACCTTCACCGCAGAGCAGAGGGAGCAGCGCGGTCGCGATGGGCTGGCCTACATTTCCAAACAATTCGTCCGCTACGGCCTGACCACTGTTCACCACGAAGGCGGAGATTTTTTTGCTCTCCAGCAAGTGCGGGCACGCGGCGAACTGTTGCACCGCGTCAGCTTTGAGACCGGCGGGGACCTTCTCGATTCCATGATCAAAAACGGCATCAGCAGCGGCTTTGGAGACGAGTGGATTCGTTTCGGCGCCACCTCGGAGCACACTGCTGATGGATCTTTCTCCGAGCGCACCATGGCGATGAGCCAGCCCTATGAGGGTACCAATCCTCCTTACAAAGGCAATATCACCGAGACGCAGGAGCATCTCAACGCCTGGGCGGAGCGCGTGCAGCGCGCGGGCATTCAGCCTAACTGCCACGCGAATGGCGATGTGGCCATCGATATGGTGCTCACCGCATACGAGCGGGCCCAGCAGGCTGCGCCGCGCCCCGATGTGCGCCCCAAGATTACACACTGCACACTGATCAACGATGATCTCCTGCGGCGGATGAAAGCGCTGGGTGTTGTTCCCGCTCCGTTTACCACGTACACCTATTACAACACCGACAAGTTTCATTTCTATGGGGAAGAACGCATGAAGCGGAGCATGGCGTACCGCTCCTTC
>DATEHP010000084.1:0-10667 GCA_035279505.1 Candidatus Sulfotelmatobacter sp.
GTGGAGGCGGCGGCCGTCGAACACATGCTTCATGAACTACTCGATCAATTCTCCAGCGAAGAGCAATCGCTGAATTTAGAGAAGATTCGCACGCGTATCGCTGCCTCGATCGCGTGTCACGCGGCCATCAAGGTCAACATGCCGCTGGAACAGAACAAAATGGAGTGGCTGCTGGCCGAGCTGGCCAAAACCGATCACCCCATGTCGTGCCCGCATGGAAGGCCGGTGGTGCTGCGGTATTCTGTGAAGGATATTCAGAAGGCGTTTAAGAGAATCTAGCGCTCAGCTGTCAGCTCTCAGCTTTCAGCAGTACCAGACTGCTGCTGAGAGCTGATAGCTGATAGCTTCTTTATGACGGATCTCGAACTTCAGCAACTGCGCCGCGAGAAATGGCGACTGGGGGGCAGGCCCATCCAGACCATTGAGCAATCACGCGCGTTCCTGGAGGATGTCGGATTCTGCCTGATGTATCCGCAGCGCCCGGCACTGCTGGTGCCAACGTTCATTGGAGCATTTGTTGGATCGGAGGACCGCTTGCCCGAGTGGCAGCATGCGTTTAAGGATCCGCGCGCTGCCCAAGCCACTGAGTTGATGGTGCGCTTGCTCCGCGAGAAGACTGCATTCGAGGCGAATCTTTTTGAAGAAAACAATGGATTCCTGATCGCGGCCTCGGTGTTTCCTTATTTCTACGCGCTGATGGGCGAGCGCAATCCCAAGCAGGCTCCGAAGGCAGGCACGCGCTCGTCCTACTCACAACTCGCGGCCGACGCGTTTGCGCTGATCCAGCGTGATGGGGCCCTCTCAAAAAAGAAATTGCTGGAGCGGTTGGGCGGCGGCCTTTCCGTCGCGGCTCTCGACAAGGCACTGGCCGAATTATGGTCGAAGCTGCGAATCACGCGCGTCGATTACAGTGCCGCCGAAGGGTCGGTGTGGGATCTGCTGCATCGCTGGGCGCCGGATGCCGTGAAAGAGGGCGTCGGGCTATCTGTGCCTGAGGCGCTTTCGGCGCTGGTGTCAAAGTATCTGGATTGCGTCATCGCGGTCGAGCCGCCGGAACTCGAAACCTTCTTCGGAAAGTTCATCGCGCGCTCAAAGGTGAAAGAAGCGGTGAACGCGTTGCTGGCAGCGCGGGAATTGAGCTTCGTGCACGTTGGCGGGAAGTCGATGGTGCAGATTACGCCTGAGAAAGTTGTAGCGACACCGCGGAGCGCAGGCCGGTGAGCATACGCGCCGAAGTCAACGCGACGGGTTTTGCGCTGCTGCACGATGTTTTCTCGCCTGAGTTTGTGGAGCGCACATTAGAGGAGATAGAGCGTCTGTCTCCACATCGCAGCCGGGCAGGTGCGCGGCATGTACTCGGCCTCAGTCCCATCGCGAACATGGCGCGCTGTCGTCAACTTCTCGACGTTGCCCGTGTGGTTCTGGGCGTAGAGGCGATTCCGTTTCGCGCAACGCTATTTGAGAAAACGCTCGCAGCAAACTGGCTTGTGGTTTGGCATCAAGATACCGCCGTCCCTCTGCGCGAGCGACAGGAACTCCAGGGGTGGGGTCCATGGTCGATGAAGGAAGGCATCACCTATGCGCACGCGCCCTCCACAGTTTTGTCTCGGGTGCTTGCGCTGCGAATTCATTTCGACGATTCAACCCCCGCCAATGGCCCCTTACGAGTCTTGCCCCGGACCCATGAAAATGGCGTGCTTAGTGATGATCAGATTCACGATTTATCGGAACGGATCACTCCGGTTGAGTGTGTGGTATCGAAAGGCGGAGTTGTGGCCATGCGCCCGCTAGTGGTGCACGCTTCATCCAAGTCGCAGGTCGAAATGCCACGCAGAGTTTTGCACATCGAGTACGCGGCGTCAGATTCAATTGCGGCCCCTTTGCGTTTGGCATCTGCGTAAAAGTGGACAAGTCCTCTCCAGAGCAAACGAATTATCGCGGCCGCCTCGCGCCTTCGCCTACTGGCCTGCTCCACATCGGGCATGCGCGAACGTTTTGGATTGCTGCGCAGCGGGCGGCCGAGCGGCGCGGGACCTTGATTCTGCGAAATGAGGACTTGGACCCACAGCGCTGCCGTGCGGAGTTCGTCGATGCGATGATCGGCGATCTGCGCTGGCTGGGAATTTCCTGGCAGGAAGGCCCAGACTGCGGCGGTCCCTCCGCTCCCTACACGCAAAGCCAGCGTCGAGATATTTATCTCCAAGCCTGGAGGCGCCTGCGCGAGATCGGGGTGATTTATCCATGTACTTGTTCACGCAAGGACGTGGCGTTGGCGACTGGGGCGCCGAATGACGGCGATGATGAACCTATCTATTCGGGGAGGTGCCGGCCAGCTGGTTCCACGGTCGGGGCCGCTCGGCTTCGCCGTCGCGGGACAGCCGAGGCGGCTGTCGCTACGTGGACTGTGCCAGCAGGAGTGAATTGGCGGTTTCTGGTTCCCGATGGCGAGGAAATCTGTTTTGACGACTTGCATCTCGGCCCCCAGCGGATGCAGGCGCGACGCGATTTCGGTGACTTCATAGTTTGGCGGCGTGACGACGTTCCCGCTTACCAACTGGCGGTCGTTGTCGACGATGCCGCCATGGGCATCACGGAAGTTGTGCGCGGAGCTGATTTGCTGAAATCCACGGCGCGGCAGATCCTTCTTTATCGCGCGCTCGGCCTGCCGAGGCCCGACTTTTATCACTGCGATCTTGTCCGCGACGACGCGGGAGTGCGGCTGGCGAAGCGCCACGATTCCCTGAGTATTCGTAGGTTGCGCGAGATGGGATGGACGCCCGAGCGGGTGCGGAAAGCGGACGTATCACAGATCTTACGCCGCTCGCGTTAGTCACTGAGCGTGGCATTGGAAGTTTCAGCTCGGTTTCGCCTTTGCGGACGACCGATGGCGGCCGTCACCACATAAGCAGAGATTTCTCCGTGTACAATCTTGCTACAAAATGAACGAACACTCCTCCGATCAACATCCTCGCAAACTCATCATTGCTATCGACGGCCCGGCTGGCGCCGGGAAGAGCACCATTGCGGCGCGGCTGGCGCGCAAGTTGGGTTACGTCAACCTGGAGAGCGGCGCGATGTACCGCGCACTCGCGCTGAAAGCGATCGATAAAGACGCGTCGTTCGATGACGAAGTGGCGCTCGTGAAGCTCGCGGACGCTTCACGGATTCAACTGGAGCCAACGATCAGTGGGAATCGCACGCTGCTGGATGGAAAGGATGTTTCCGCGCGTATCCGAGAGCGCGATGTGACCGAGGGAGCTTCGCGCATCTCGGTGCACCCGAAAGTCAGGGAGTGGATGGTGTCGCACCAGCGCGCGATGGGCGCCGGTGGCGGAGTTGTAATGGAAGGCCGTGACATCGGGACGAAGGTTTTTCCTGACGCCGATCTGAAAGTTTTCCTCGACGCCGATCCCGTCATCCGCGAACAGCGGCGCATGGCGCAACAGAAAATTTCTGGGGACGTGGCGGCCAACGTCGCGGCCGATTTGCGAGAGCGCGATCGGCGCGATCGAACCAGGGCCGCGTCGCCACTAGTTGCAGCGGAAGACGCCGTCGTGATCGACTCCACATCGATGAGTGAGGATGATGTTCTGGCGAGGGTCGAGGGTCTAGTGCAACATCGACTCGATACTTAGCCCGTGCTTCAGCGGGACGCTTGGCTTAGCCAGCGTGGGACAGCCGAGGCGGCTGTCCCTACGCGAGCTTTTTAGTTCTCCGTCGGCTCGACCTTACCTTTTGGCTCCGGCAGCGCCTTGGCGGGCTTGGCCGGGTTTGGCGGCACTGGCGGCGTCGGCGGTGCGGCGGACGCCTTACGAATCTCAATTCCTTCGTGTTCGTTGGTGATTACGATATGTGATAAACCGTTTCCCACGCTTCCGCTGGCTTTGGCTTCGTGCTCCTCGTTGTTGACCTTCAGCTCCGGAAACTCCGACTGGATTTCCCCACCGCGAGTCCGGGCGTCCAGACGGAAGCCGGACTCTTCCGGCACAGCCAGTTGCACGTCGCCGTTCCGGTTGTCGATCTGCACATTGCCCAGCGAATGCATGATCAGTTCGACGGTGCCGTTGTCGTCTTTCAGGCGCACATCGCCTGAGACGCCTTCCAGTCGGATATTCTTGGAGCGAGTCGTCAGACGCACCGGGCCCGCAACGTCGTCCGCATGAAGTTCGTCGGAGTTGAGATCGAGAGAACCGCCCAGCCGGGAGAATTCCATATCGGTTCGCGAGGACTTGAAGGTGATAGTTTTCGCGATGCGCTCGAGCTTCACGCTTTCCTGGAACTCGCCTTCCAGTTGCACCGAGCCCTTCACGTCGGTCACCGTTACGTCGCTCATGCGCCCACCCACCTGCACATCACCACTAACCTGCTCGACTTTCACCGAGCCTTTTTCCTGACTGACCTTGACGTTGGCGGTAACGTCGTCGACCGAAGTGTCACCGTGCTGCGCGGCAATATCGATGTTGGCGCTTCGCCCGCTGACATTTACATCGCCACGTCGGGAGCTGATTGTGACCGCGGCTTTCCGCGGCACGGAAATATCCAGGTCAGTTTCCACCGGATGATCCCCTGCAGCCTCCACATTTGCGTTGAGGGTGACGAGTCCGCCGATCGTGGTGATGGCCGGTTTGGTTTCACTGTTGTACTTGTCGGCGTCACTCTGATTGTCCGCACCAATTCGCTTGCGCACAACGACCGTGATTTTATTGTCATCCGATGCATGCACGCTGACCGCGCCATGAGTGTCGTTGACTTTCAAGCTGGCATCAGCCGGGAAATTCTGTTCGAGGTGGTCGTCGTAATTGAAAGTTTCCCCAAAGATGTTGGGGAAATCTCCGTCGTCGACATTGATCTCGTCGCGCAGCCCCGACCAGTTCACACGCTGCAGTTGGCTCGCAATCAGGCCGAACACGACGATCATGACGATAAGCAGGACTCCGCCCGCACCGATTCCGGATGACCGGTAGCCTCCGCGTTGTGCCCGTTGATGCTCAACGATCTTGATTACTCCCCACAGTATGAGCAACAGCGGCCAGTAACTGGCGAACAGGTGAGCCAGCTTGCCCACCGACAGCACGCGCATCGTGGTCAGCAGGAAGATGGTGCCGATCACGATCAGTACGAACGGCCCCGCAAACGAGCGATGACGCGGCGGCGGCAGCGGTGGCAACGGAGAGAACTGTGGCGGTGGAGGTGTCGCTATTGGGTTAGACATTTTTCACCTCCCCAGACGAGGGATCCATGCTTTGCGCACCTGGCGGATTCTGCGGCGTCCCCTGATACGTTGGTGGCGCGCCGGGAGTCGGAGGTGGAGGCGTTGGCGGATAGCCGTCCGGCCCGGGCGGCAGTGGGCCCATGTGTCCGTCGTAAGACGCGTTGCTCTGCACGAGTTTGACTACGCCAATGACCAGCAAAATCGCCGGCCAGGTCTTGCCGAAATCAACGTTCGAGATGTTGTCCAGCAGAAACAGCACTCCCAGGGTGACCAGAATTGCCGGGCCCATAAGCCTGCGCGTGCGGCATCGTTCGCAAACGCAGCCAGGCCGATAACTGCCCAGCAAGCCCCAGCTTTTGGCAAACAGATACACGCCCAGAACGATCAGGACTAGCGGCCAAAAGCGGTGAAGGCTGAAGTCAAAGGCCGTGTTGATCAGGAACAGCACCCCAAGGCCGATCAAAATCACGGCTGCAATGGGTATCTTGGTCTCGGATTTCTCGCCTCCCGCAGCGGGAGTCGAGCTTCCGGTACCGAACATCTGCTGCAGGCCGAAAGGATCAGGACTCGGTTGACCTGTTTGAATCGCACGGGCGGTGCGAACGGCGTCGACGATCTGGTACACCCAGAAGAAGCCGAGGAAAATTCCCAACGTCATCTTCACGAACCATGGCAAATCTGCGGAGAGGCCGATGATGCACAGAACAACAATCCCAAGGTGAGCAAGACCCTTGGCGTATTGACCGCAATAGACAGCCCCAAGGCCAATGGGAAGTGCACCTAAAATTCCAGCCACCGTCGGATTCGGCCCGGTATTCATGGGGGGAGGCGGGACGTAGGCACCCGGCCCTCCAATGGGTGGATACACGTTGGGCGATGGCGGAGGAGGCGGGACATAGGCTGCCCCCGGCGCCGCAGCGGCGCCCTCCATGCGTGCCGCCAGGCACGATTCGCAGTAAATCACTCCGCGGACGTCGCGGGTGCACTGGTTACAAAGTGGCTTGCCGCATGTGCGGCAGAAAGCCACTGCAGCTTGATCGCTGTGAGTGGCGCAGTTCATACGAACCTCCTGTACGTGGTCACCGACACTACAGGCAGATCGCGATTAGACGGACCCAGCGGATCGCTAGCCAGGATTAGCTTCTCCCCTGTCTGGCTGTAATTGCGATCCTGCTTCTGCTCGGGCTGTTGTGTTGTGTCGTTCTTGCGTTCTTTCTGCTGCTTGCTTGGTCCGGGCTCGGCGGGATTCATGTTGCGCTTGATCCCACGCAGAGCTGCCTGCACTTCGAGCACAGGCCGGACATTGTCAACATAGCGGACGACTCGAGCTTGCGTGTTGTAGTATGTGCGCCGGATCGCCGAAGGCCGCAGGCTGATCTGTAGCACGTCTTTCGGTTTCACGCCAGCCACAGTCAGGCTCACCGACAGCGCGAAGAATGCCATACCAAATGACATGGCGAAACGCGGCTGCCGAACTATAGCCCACATCGGCTCCAGGTACGAAGCCTGCACATGCTCCCACCACGAAATCCGTGGTTGCGGAGTGCGTGTCATCGTCCGCAGGCGTTGGGTGTCAACGCCCGTCGTGGATGCCAGGATGTTCGAGACCAGGCTGGCTGGAGGCTCCACCTCCGTAAGACCTTTCAGCCACTGACGGCCTGCCTCCGCTTCCTCGAGCAGCGGCCCGCACGTCTTGCAGGTGCGGGCGTGTGCCTGGAAGCGGTCGAGTCCGGTCCCGCTGAGGACGCCATCCAGCGCGTCCGAAAGGAGCAGGTCGAACTCGTTGCACTGCATTCCGTTACTGGTGTGGTCTGGCATCACATCACCTGCCTATAGGTACGTTGTAGGAGCCGGCCTAGTTCCGCCCGCCCTCTATTTATTCTTGATTTCACGGTGCCCTCCGGAACCCTCAAAACGGTGGCAATTTCCTTGTAGTCCATATCCTGTAAGTCCCTTAGAATCACTGCTTCCCGAAGTTCGGGAGAAAGTTTGCCCAAGGCCTGGTGCACTGTTTCCGACACCTCCCGTTGGCGTACCCGGGCGTCCGGCGGAGCGCTTTGGTCAGGAATTTGCTCGCTGAGCGGCTGGGAGTCCTCGTGATCGGAGGCCGTCGAGTCGATCGAGTCGGTCATACGGTCCTGCTTGGTCTTGCGGAAGTGGTCCACCAGCAGGTTGCGGGTAATGGTCGAAACCCAGGTGACGAACGCGCCCTTCGATGCGTCATAGCTCGAAAGCGTGCGGTACATCTTGATGAAAACTTCCTGGGTCAGGTCCTGGGCATCATCTCCCGAGCCAGCAAAGCGATAGCAGATGTTGTATATCCTACGGTTATAGGTCTGCACAATCTCCTCCCAGGCAGTGGCGTCCCCGGCGATACATCGCCGGACCAGCATCGCAACGACCTGGACGTCTTCCACTTGCGCTCCCCGGAGAAAGTGCGACTTCTAACTGAGACTGGGGCTGGGATGACTGAGACCGCTCCAAGCTCTCCCGTCAGACAGTACGTCATTGCAGGCCATGAAGTTCGCGGCCAGCGCTAAGTCTGTGGGAACACGGCATTGTAGCAGCGCATGACCTTCGTTCTCAGTGCACTACGCGAATCACTGTAGTCAAGGGCAAGTCGCGGTCAGCATCCAAAGTAAGCTTGGTCCCGGTCATGGCCGGGGCGTATTGTGAGAGGTAAATCCCCAGAACCTTGGTCGTGCACATTTTGGGCGTGCGACGTTTCTACGTTCGGGAAGAGGTGAACGACTTTATGAAAAAAACAGGACTTATTCATCGCAAGAAAGACCTCCATCTGCTTGCCGTGCTTGTTATCGGCATATCTTTGACCGCTGCCTTCTCGCCGGTTGCCAGAGCGCAGGATCAGGATCAAGACGATCCTCCGAGCCGCGTCGCCCGGCTTGGGCACATCGACGGATCTGTCTCCTTTCAGCCCGCCGGAGAATCGGAATGGGTCGAGGCTACGCGCAATCGCCCCATGACTACGGGCGACAAACTCTGGGCCGATCGCGACTCACGCGCAGAAGTGCAACTCGGTTCGTCGAAGATTGATCTCGCTCCCAATACCGGATTCACGTTTCTCAACCTCGATGACCGCACCGTGCAGATTCAGCTCAGCGCCGGCACCGTCAATGTGCGCGTATATGAGCTTGATCGCGATACGGATTACGAGATCGACACGGCGAATCAGGCATTCGTGATTCAACAACCAGGGCGGTATCGCGTCGAGTCCTCGGAAAACGGCGATTACACCATTGTCACGATTCGCGATGGAGAAGGCGAGTCAACCGGCAACGGACAGAGCTACACGATTCATCGGGGTCAACGCGTGACCTTCCGGGGAACGACGTCGCTGAACGCGGAAGTGGACCAGATTGGGGACCCGGATCCATTCGATCGCTGGAGCGACGACCGCGAACGTCGGTACGAAGATTCGCCATCTGCGCGGTATTGCTCGCGCCAGGTCGTGGGCTTCGAAGATCTCGACGAATACGGAGAGTGG
The DNA here is from genome assembly GCA_035279505.1 of Candidatus Sulfotelmatobacter sp. GTDB lineage: Bacteria > Acidobacteriota > Terriglobia > Terriglobales > Acidobacteriaceae > Sulfotelmatobacter. Next base: position 8,718 of record DATEHP010000084.1, read on the forward strand.
GGTCCCACGCCGGAGTACGGAAGCGTCTGGTATCCGCGAGTAGACCCCGGTTGGGCTCCATACCACTACGGGCATTGGGCCTGGATTGATCCTTGGGGCTGGACTTGGGTTGACGATGCGAGCTGGGGCTACGCACCTTTCCACTACGGGCGTTGGGTTTTTGTCGGCAGCCGCTGGGGCTGGATACCCGGCCCGCGCGAAGTTCGTCCCGTGTACGCACCTGCTCTCGTAGCTTTCGTCGGTGGACTTGGAATCGGAGTCGGTGGGAACGTTGCGTGGTTCCCGCTGGGCCCGCGGGAAGTGTACGTGCCCTCATACCGTGTGAGCCGCGCTTACGTAAATCAAGTCAATGTTTCGAATACTACGGTAAACGTGACGCAAGTGACCAACGTCTACAACACGACGATCGTGAACAACAATACGACGATCAATAACGTCACGTACGTGAATCGAAACGTGCGCGGAGGAGTGACCGCTGTTCCGCAACAGGCATTCGCCACCGCTCAGCCAGTGTCACGAGCCGCGGTTGCAGTGAACCAGAGCCAACTCCAGCGAGCTCCGGTCAACGTGCGTGCAGCCGTGCCTCCTGCGCGTCAAGCGGTCATGGGAACGCAAGCCAACAATCGCGTGGCCGCACCACCGCAGGAAGTGGTCAGCCGCCAAGTGATTGCCCGTAGGGCACCACCGCCGCCGCCGCCATCGTTTGCAGCCAGACAACAAATGCTCGCGCAGCATCCGGGAGTGCCAGTGTCGCGTCCGCAGCTTCAACAGATGCGCGCCGCCAATCCTCCTGCGTCCACGCCTCGCGTGATCACCGCGCCTCCAGCTCGGCCGCAACCACTTCCGGCGGCCGGAAATCGTCCCGGCAATCCGCCGAACGCGCGGCCCACGGCTCCTGGAAATCCACCCGCGGCGAATGAGCGTCCGGGGATGAACAATCCTGCGGCGAACCGGCCTCAGCCGGGCAATCCGCCGCCGAATACCCGGCCGCAACCGAATCAGCCCGACAACCGTCCGCAACCTGGTGCGAATCGCCCGTTTGAACCACCGACACGGAGCGATCGTCCCGCGCCTGCGCAGCCCAACAATCGGCCCGATCTAAATCAGCCGAACAACAACCGACCGCAGCCCAACCAGCCGCAGCCAAATCGGCCCGCGCCGAACCAGCCCAATCCGGGCTATCGTCCGCAGCCGAACCAGCCGGCTCCCAATCAGCCGGCTCCCAACAATCGGCCGGACAACAACCGTGGGTTCGAACCACCTGCACGCAACGATCGACCGCCGGCGGCACAACCGAATCGGCCTGAGTCGAATCAGCCGGCCCCAAATAATCGTCCCGACATGAACCGCCCGTCGGAACCACCGGCACGCAACGACCGGCCGCCTGCGGCACAGCCGAATCGGCCCGAGCCGAATCAGCCGGCCCCAAATAATCGTCCCGACATGAATCGCCCGTCGGAACCACCGGCGCGCAACGACCATCCGAGCAGCATGCCGCCGAACAACCGTCCTCAGCCTCAGCCGGAGACGAATCGCCCGCAACCGACTCCGCCGCCCCAAAATCGTCCCGAGATGAATCGTCCGCCGCAACGAAGCGAACCCGCCCCGCCACCGCGGAACGAGCCCGCTCCGCGGCCGCAGGCTCCGCCTCCAAGTGAGCGGCAGCAAGCTCGTCCACCGGCAGAGAACCGGTCGGCTCCGCCCCCAGCGCCACGCGAGCCCAACAAGCCGCAGCCGAAGCAAGACGACAAGCACAAGCCACCGCAGTAAGTGGAGGCATCCGACGCTAGAACAACAAAGGCATCCTGAAATTCAGGATGCCTTTGCTTTAACCACTTATTAACATCCCGGTGCTAGCATGGAGTTGGATCGAGATGCCTTTTCGGAGGTGTTTATGATTCCTCTCTCAAGCGCCGTTTCGAGCGGGTTCACCTTTTCAGCCAACTGGCG
>DATEHP010000085.1:0-10093 GCA_035279505.1 Candidatus Sulfotelmatobacter sp.
AATCTCCCGCGAATGGATTTATCAGGAACACAACTAAATGGCGATTGCTTCGTGTCTGGTAGATACGAACATTCTGCTGCGCATCACACGCCGCTCTGATCCTCAGCACAAGTTGGTTGATACCGCCCTCGCACGTCTCGCGGGACAGGGCACAACGCTCTACTACACACACCAAAACATCGCAGAATTTTGGAATGCGATGACGCGACCTATAGACCGCAACGGCCTCGGCTTGTCAATTGCCGAGACTGAGCGCGAAGTGCGCGTCATCGAGGGCGGGATGGTCCTTTTGCCCGACAATGAGGCGGTCTACCGGGAGTGGCGGAGGATTGTAGTTAGGTACAGCGTCTCCGGTGTACAGGTGCACGATGCGCGGCTGGCAGCGGCGATGTACTTTCACAGCGTCAGCCACATCCTCACGCTGAACGTGGCTGACTTTAGCCGTTTCGACGGCCTCACGGCCTTGCATCCGGTTAGCATCAAAGCGTAAATCTAGCCTCCACCTTCGGGAGGCAGAGGCTTGTCCGGCGTAATGACCTCGATAATTTCGGCTGCCGTGCGCAGGAATTACCCCGAAGTCGTGCCGAGAAACAGCGCTACTGACAAGGAAAAAATGTACCGCGTCAGTTCATTCGCTTGAGGCAAAGGCAGGCGATGCCACAGCGGGAGAGAGATGAGATGCTAAGCGTCGGGGCGAATTCGCTCAAGCTCGATGCCAATGTCAGCACAATAGGCTGCAAGAATCGGGAACCACTGTTCGTCCAATGCATCTTTGTCTTCAAAAGCCGAGTTCTTCGAAAGAACGTCACCGATGATCGTTATTTCGTCAGCCAAAATGACCGGATTGAAAGGCTTTTTCAACGCGGCATCGTAGAAGATACTGAACAGTCGGCTCGACGGCTCTTGATAGCTGTCGGTCACTTCCACAACGTAAGACAGTCCCCCGAATAATGTCACCAACGCCCAGCCTTTCTTTTTCCCGGCACTCAGGTAACACATAACACTGTGTTGCTGAGTATTTCTTGTATGAGCCGCCATAAACTTCTTGTTGCAGAACACTCTCAGCGGCATTTCTTTCGCCGTCGCTGCTGTACGTGCTCGGCGAAGCGAGTCGAATTGAGCGGAGAGTGCAAAAGGGGATTCCATATTTGTAAGCAATGGATGCGAGAGCAATCTTTGCGACCACTTTGCGAGCTTCAAGACTGAATGCAAACGGCAATGTTTGTGTGGCGGAGGCGTCCAGGACGACTTCTTCTGGCATTGGCAACTCTGTCGTCTTGTCACCTCGGGCCTTGGCGCGCTGGATGAACTTCTCGGCACTCGCTTGGGAAACAAAGAAGCCACGTCGATGTTTCTTGCCATCCGGTTCAACGCTGGATACAACTACGTCGGACAATGTAACGGTCCCGTCTGCCTCGCGTTTGCCGAAAAGGCCTTTGGCATCCGTACCTCGAATTTCCACTTCAACTCGGGCGGTCGGAACCTCGCCGTCTCGGTTTTCAATTTGGAGGAGATTCAGGAGGAATTTTGTGCCCTCCCGCAGTGTGCATTCCCACTTGCCGAATTCGCCGTTGCAGCGCTTACAGCTACCGTCTGGCACGGTCAGTTCGCCACCCATGAACGCAGGAAAAACGTGCTCGCGCGTGAGGTCCGTTTCCGATCCGCAGAAAATGCACGCCATTCGTTGACTTTCTCTTAGAATACCCCGTTCAGTAAACGCGCCGCCACTTGTCACGGGAACCGCGTTTGGTGTCGCGCACTCGTTCGGCCAAAACCGGGTCATCCGGTTCTTTTCGACGCGCTCGCGCCACGGCCTGCGCTTGCGTATCGCCGCTCGCGATCACCCGGTTGTTTTGCGTCGCGACGTACGTTCCGTCCTCTTCACGCTCTACGTAGATATTGCTCATGGGCAGTCACCCGTGTGGAAACACTTTTACCGAGACTAGTTCTTCTTTTCGTTTTTCCTCTTTTTTTGCTCTGCTAGGCCAATGTCTTTCAGAATCGTGTCCATCAAACCACCCTTTGCATGGATCGCCGCGAGCGCGCTACCAAGGTTATAGCCGGCGGAGTTATATGGGTTCCCACCTTGCTGACTGCTATAAACGTGCCAACGCTGTGCGATAATCTCGCCCTTCGCTCCGTATGCTGTTAGGTAGAGCGTATTGTTTGTCCGCGTGTATGCCTCATTGGTTGTCGTAGTTGTTGTCGTCGTCGTGTCAGCTTGGCCGTCCATTGTGTAATCCCAAGACTTGCCTTCATCGTCCGTGACGGTTCCATCGCCTGAGATATTGCTTGTACCGTAGGATGTATTGGTACGCGTGACCGGCTCAAAACCGTTAAGGCTACTAGAGGAATAGGAAAATGCAATCACGTAATTTTCTTCGCCGGAGGCTGGGCCAGATGTTTGAAACTTCACACCTGGATATTTCTTCCAATTTCCCCGTGTCCAATTTATCGCCCACTTCGGCATCAGGTGAACGACCTGACCGTTCTCAACTGTGACGAATGTTACGGTCGCGCGGAGAGGAAGAACAGTGGCGGTGAGTTTACTTTCCTGGCCCTTCCGCAGAATTGTAAAGGCAACCTGGGTTGGAGGATTTAATTGGGAGAACTTCTCTTGATAGTCTGCGACACTAATAACCGGCCGATCGTTCACAGCTTCTAGAATGTCCCCTTTTTGAATTCCTGCATGAGCAGCGGGGCTGTCGGATGCAACGTCTTTGACCAAGACCCCGTGAGCGGGAGGTTTCGCGTTGACCATGTCGAATCCTAAGTAGCCGCCAACACGTTGCGGGGCGTTCTTTGTCGATTGTGGCTCAGCCACTTCGGGCGAACTGTTCGCTATGGGAGCTTGCACCATCGCGAGAATTACATCGTTCGGTATTTTGGCGTCTCGGAGCTGTTCAAGCGCAGCAGGAGAGGTGTCAAACTCGCAAGGCGAGGATTTTATCTTCGCGACGATAATTTCTGAGTTTAAGCCGGAATTCTGCATAGCGAGCACATCCTGATTGGTGAGAGGGGCCTGCGACGCATGAATGGCATTTTGCTCGGGAGATGGCTGTTGCGCAAAAGCGGGAACAGCGATGAGCGCCACAAGGCTTAAGATTATGCTGAGCGTGCTATCCGCTTTCATAGTCCCACCTTCTTTGTGCTGAGCGTTTTCCGAAAAGAGACAAACTCAATCGTGTCGCGATATCTCGGCGCGGTGAATAGTACTTGTGTCGAAATAACAAACTAAATTACCCTCGGCTGCAAGCTGAGGGATTTTAGGGACTGTCGATTGGAAATCGACTATCGTCGGCGATCTGCTCGTCTTTTTGCTCACGGTAAAGCAACGGTACGTGAAATCGGCGTGTGGGCTTATCGACTTCGGGTTTCGCACTGCGCGCGGTCGGTTCATCGTGTTACTCCCTCAAGAGTCAGCGGAGCGATCGCGTTCTCTAGCTTCTAAGCTCCACGCTCTGGTATTCAACGCTTTACGCGGCGGGTTTCCCGAGGTAGCCGTCTGCGTAGGCGTTGTCTCTTACCCGAGGGATGGGAAAACAAAAGCGGAATTACTTTTAAGCTTGGATGAAGCCCTGGGCGTTGCAAAGAACACAAAGCGCGGGGGAGTCGCCGTTGCCCGCTCAGGTGTGCTGCCTTGGCTGGACGGTTTGAAAGACGAGTGAATCGAAACACCGACGGATGCACAAAACGCCACTGCGCACGAAAGAAGAGTGGCCAGATCGAGGGCTGGATTCTTGGAGTAGCTTAGCGCCCACATATTCCGGCCCCACCTATCTGCGTCATGCAATGATAAACTGGCGGCCATGTCTCGCGGAGACCGCCTGGGGATTGCGGGGCTCGTTCTAGCCCTGGTCGGCATTGGAATCGCAGTCCTTTGGCCGACCGTGAGGTGGATAGGTTGGGGAGCCATACTTGTCGCGCTAGGCTTGGTTGTTTGCTGGGGCATTCTTGAACTCAAGCGCCCCAAGCAATCGCCGAGCTTTGTATTTGTCTTTGGCGCACCCTTGGGAGACAACAACTCGCCGGTATGGGTGATGCTGTTCAAGCATTATGGGCCGAATCCCGCTCACAACTGCGAAATCGAGTTCTTCGATCGGGATCGCAAGAATATCGAACACGCGTGGCTCACACAGCATCCTAATTCGCCGTTTCCACCCGCGCAGCTGGCCGGTAAATCCCAGGAACACTTTCACATTCCCGAGGCTGGCCCGCAGGGTTCAATCGGAAGCTTTCAATGGACTCCGCTGGACCCTGATCGACAGCATTACTCCGCATCCATTAATTGTCGTGATGGGGTGTTTGTAGAGAACTGGGAAGTAACGCGCGTCAACGGCGTTTTGCGCACCAAGGTCACCCTAGAGCACGGACCTCAATGGATCGCAAAGAATCCAAGATCAAATCGCGTCGTGTTTGCATGCGTTGACCCGGAATTTTCTGAGACGCCGCTTGCTTCGGCATCTCCCGTCCCCAAGCCCCCAGTGCATCCAGGATGGAAGCCAAATCACAGGTTTGAGTTCCCTGTAGCAGTCATTGATCCGAACGGCCACGTGCAGGTGATGTCTGGTGTAAAGCTACCGTATGGGAGCACTAAGACGGATTTTGGATGCTGGAATATTCTTACAAGACACTTCGGAGATGCAACGCGATGAAAAGTATCTCAGCCACTTTTGTTAGTGAGTTCTCTATATTTCATTCTATCGGTTGCTTGAACCTGCCGTCTTTACGATGACTAACCGACTCCCTGGCCGGATCGTGTTGCTTCCTGGATCGGGCGGCGAACCGCGCTTCTCCACTGCAATTTTCGAATTCTTCATCGGTAGCCTGAGAAATGAACCCATTCTCCTTCCGATCAGTTCACTGTCAAGTTCAGGGAAACGGAGTGGTTCACACTACTTGAAGTACCGGTAATCGTCACTGTGCCCGAGGGTGTCCCAGAGTTTCCACCACCTCCCCCGTTGCTACCGCCTCCGCCGCAACTAGCCGTCCACATCAGAGCCAGTGCCAGGACCGCAAGAACGGGAACCAGGCGGCGGCGTGGGCTTCGTGCAGCGACGACTGAACCGGAGAGAAGCGATGCGAGTGCGAGGAGGAACATTATGACGGGTATGGGGTCGGTGGGCGGGCCTTGTTTGTCACGCATCGAAAACGGCCCGAATACAGATTTCGCGGTGGTTGCCACTGTGACGGTAAAGGCGCTAGCAGCCGTCCCGTTCAAGGTGGCGGAGTTCGGCGAAACAGAGCAAGTGGATTCGGCAAGTGCGTCAGTGCATCCGAAACTTACCGTTCCAATAAAGCCACTAACCGGCGAAACCTGAAGATCATAGGTCGCCGTCTGTCCTGCGGTTACTGTGGCGGAGGTTGAGCAATTGCCACCGCTTGGACAATCGCTTCCCGTCGCCGCAGAAAGAGAGAAATCCGTTCCAGTTCCGGTCAAGGATACGGTCTGCGGACTATTTGACGCGTCATCAGTAATGGTCAAGGACGCCGCCATAACCCCGCTTGTTGAGGGGTTAAAAATGACCGTGATAGTGCAACTCGTCCCATCTGCGACGGTACTTCCGCAGTTATTCGTCTGTGAGAAATCGCCGCTGTCCGTGCCAGTAATCCCAATGTTCGAAATCGTCAGTGCCTGGCTGCCGGTGTTGTTGAGCGTTACGGGTTGAGAGGCGCTCGTACTACCTGCCAGAGTCGATCCGAACGAAAGGTTCGCGGGTGTAACACCAGCCGCTGGTGAGCCGAATGCGAACTTCGCCACAAAGGCACCTATCGTTGAACTGGAGGCGGCTGGTTGGAATACACCCGGCGTAGTGGGGAAATTGGTTGAAAGCGCTTGGCCAGCGAGATATATGTTTCCGTTTGAGTCCAGTGCAATACCATGGGCGGCATCCTCCTGGATTTTTTGGCTGCCCCCGAGATAAGTAGAGTACAGAAGGGAAGAGCCGGACGCATTCAGTTCGCTCAAGAAGGTGTCGCCGTTGTTTGTCGTGCAATTTGTACACGCAGATTGAAAAGCATCCGGGGTTAACGGGAAATTGAGCGACTCGGTGTAGCCGCCAACGTAGGCGTCGCCTCCAGCATCTACGACGACGGCTGTGCCGACCGAATAACCGCTGCCTCCGAGATATGTCGAGTATGAAACTGCTGTCCCCGAAGCATTGAATTTAGTCAAGAATGCGATCCCGCTCCCCCGTCCGCCGTTCACAGGTCCACAGTCTCCTGTCGGACATGTGGTCTGAAGAGCACCCGGTGTAGTTGGGAAGTCATTGGCATAGGTTACTCCGGTCACGTATGCATTGCCGCTGGAGTCTATCGCAATTCCGCCGGGATAGTTTGCCTCAGTAACGCCGCCCAAAAGAGTGGAATAGACAAGCGTCGTGGCATCCGGGCTCAATTCCGTCACGAAGAGGACATTTCCGCATTTTGGGCAAGATTGGTAAGCGCCCGGCGTTGTGGGGAAGCCATCGTTAGAACCGGTGTTCCCGAGTATGTAGGCGTTCCCTGCAGAATTCAATGCGATCCCGGCGGAAGTATCGGCATTGGTCCCTCCGAGATACGTTGAATAAATAAGTGCAGAGCCGCTGGAGTTTAGTTTTGCGATAAATGTATTAGTCTGTCCATTATTTTGTTGCTGATAGCTTCCTGAAGTTACAGGAAAATTGGTTGTCGAGGTCGAGCCCGCCACATATGCATTGCCCGAGCTATCTACAGCAATGCCAGCCCCCGACGAACTGGGGCTCCCAAGGAATGTGGAGTAGACCGGTGCGGAGCCACTGGGATCTAACTCCGTCACGAAAGCCGTTTCGGTGGATCCAGAGCAGGAGCAGGCAGATTGAAGTGCACCTGTTGTGGTCGGGAAATCGGAGGCCCCAGTTTCTCCAGTGACATAGGCGTCGCCAGCAGAGTCCACCGCGATGCTGTTTCCGAACGTAATCCCAAGCGTACCCCCAAGGTACGTCGAATAGACAAGGGCGGAGGCGGTCGAGTTGAACTTGGTGATAAAAGAAGACCCGTAACTGGAACAGCCGCCGGTACAAGTTGTCTGAAAGGCCCCTGGTGTCGTGGGGAAACCGGTGCGATTATTTCCGCCAGTCACATAAGCGTTGCCGGACGAATCCACCGCAATCGCATATATGCCCCCACTTGGTCCCAGGTAGGTTGAATAACTGAGCACCGGATCGATGACCAACGGTCTTGCTTGGTCATACGCCGCGATTCGTAGTTCGATCTCCTCATTTTCGTCAAGGATGTAACTAGCTTCGATTGGGCGTTTCTTTCCAGAACCATTATCCTGATAGGCGACAGGCCTGTGAAACCGAAGCTCGCCAGCCCCTGTATGCACGACGAGATCACCCCCCGCCGAAATATCAGCATGTGCCGCTCCGAACCCGCGGGTTGATGTGTGAAACACGCCTATTCCAAATCGTATTGCGCTCGGATTGGCGTGCGGCGAAACGACAAAATCGTACTCTAGTTGATGGCGGTTGCCGTAGTAAACCAAGGCGATTCCGGGATAGACGTCTGTACACTTCACCCGCCCATAGTTGGGAATGTTCGTGTGCCAGTCCCGTGGACCCTTGCCAATGAGGTAGTTGGTCTTGCCGGATAATTCGTCGAGTCCTTGAATTCGTGCCTCCGTATTCGCCCCGATCAGCCTCATACGCAAGGTCATTCCATTCGCAGGTTGCTCCGAATCTTGTCTACGCGAAAATTGCACCTTGTCACCCTGCCCAGCTTTTGTATTTGCGTTGGAGAAGTTGCGCTCGCGGGTTCCCGGGTCGAGAGAGAGGACGGCTTCATCAGCATTTAGGAAAAGTGCATAGCCCGGACCGTGAGCTAAGAATTTCGCCGGGGCATCGCTTTGGCCCTCGTTTTTCTCGAACGCGAGCGTAAGATTGCCGTACGCCCGCAAAATCCTGAGGTCCGTTTCCTGGCGCGGTTTCGAAAGCTCGTTGCCATGGCTTGTTCGGCTTCCTCCCGTCCGAGATTTTGTGCTAGTCGAAACTTTCAAATCGTGATGACTTTGTCTGGCGTATTGGCATGCTCCGATCGCAAAACCTAAGCAAAGAATGACTCCAAGCGTGTTTCTCATGAGCCTCTCCCCATTTCCGGTCTCCTGTCTTTCTGCTCCCACTATGAGGACTAACTGATTCTAATATAGCCAGTGTACATAATACATTAGTAACTGATTCGCGGCCTGAAGCGAGTCAGTACCCGCCGCTTGCTGATCAGCTCACAATTGCCGACCTGCGTCTCGCCACAGATGGTTTAGCGTAGCTCTCATCCAGCTAATCCGCTCGTGGTGTTATTGCTCGTGTGTCGTTAAACAAAAGGTGTGGCCAGCCATACCAGATTCTTCCGCGTCCTCGGGATGCGAGTTAAAAACCTCCGCCAAACGAAGGGCTGGACTCAGGAGGATATGATTTCGCGGGGATTTTCCGCGCGACACTGGCAACAAATTGAGGCTGGACGCCCGATCACCATGACGACACTACTGCGAATTTGCGACGTATTCTCCGTTCGTCCAGACCGCCTGCTTCGAGGTCTGTAGGCGGAAAGCGATGTGGTTGCTACTCCGGCGTTTCTGTACCGGGGTATCCCGAATGCGGTTTTATCTTCACCCATCCTGCCCAGTTGAACGCATGCACCGCGCCGGTTAAGCGATCCAGGCGAATCATTACGTAGGGCCCTTTCATCGGCTCCCCTCCGATCTTGTCCATGAACTGGTAACGTTCGAGCACGATTAGCTTCACAAACCAAACAACGAGACCCCAAAAGGCCGTCACTGATGCCACGATGATGCTGGTCGCCATATTCTCCCTCCTGCGAGATACGATAGCCTCAATAGTTCTGTAAACGCGAAGATTACGGGGTGTATATCCGTTTCGGTACGAAGAGGCGCTTCGTGTCGTGGCTGCGTTAACAGCCGCGCGGCCTTGCCCGATACCTGCTCCCAACAAAAGCGCAAACGTCTTTCGGTGATGGAGGCGTTCCCTGCCTACCAAAATTGCGATCAAAAACCCGCGTCCACTCCTGGCCGGAAGGGGAAATTTTAGGATTGGCACAGCATGGTAGAATCCGGCGCGGAGGTATCCCGCATGGCGTACAAGCCCGGCAGTATCGTCCCTGAGTCTGGGATATACAAGGTTACTCATGACCCAAAGCACGCGAGTTCGCATCAGGTAACTTGTGTGCAGGGTGAAAGGTTCCCTCCATGTAAGGGCTGTGACCATCCTAGATTTGAGCTTGTGAAAGCTGCGATCCACATAGATGACCAACGCTCCTTTAAGAAGTAGAAAACTCTCATCCAGTGTGAACAGGCATCTGGTGTTGCAATGCTTCCAGCGCAGAGAGGCCCACGCGTCCACAGGAGGCCTGCTCCCGCAGCGAAACCGCAGTCAAAGGCGACCATCGAGAGCCAGCCTCAGCGGGCCTGTCGCTTGACGGCGGCCAGAGCGAAGGGAATCGATGTCATCTGCTGATGCCGTGATCTGCTGTCGGTGTGTGTTCCTGCCCCTCGGCTCGTGAAAAAAACTGCCTGACGCCGTGGGCTGGCACGGATTCACGATTCTGCTCGATTGCGGCGCGGCGCGAGACATCGCGCGAGAGATGCGTGGCGAGTTGCGTTTTGTGGTCGGTGTAGATTTGCGCGTCATAGCGCCCACGCGATATAGCCACGTATGCCAATCGGCGATTAACGAGTCTCTCCCCGGCCTGCTCGGTGTCTACGTGAATGAGCACGCGGTCGGCGGTCTGTCCCTGGCTGCTGTGGCTGGTAACGGCATAGCCGCGGTCGAGATGCCGATTCTCACGAATATTGAACGTGACGTTTCGCCCTGAATCGAGGCGGATTTGGAGATTGCCGCGCGAGTCGATCTTTTCGATGGTCCCGAGTTCGCGGTTGGCGACACGGTGTTCGCGGCCCGGCGCGGTGAATTGCACGCGGTCGCCCTTCGCAAACGCTCGCTCCGTCTCGCGGTACAGCGTGACTCCATGCAGGCGGCGCGGATTGTAACTCACCCGTTCACCGTTCTCGCGTCTCACGGTGACTAAATTATCCTTCTCATTAGTGCGCTCGACGCGAGTATAT
>DATEHP010000086.1:0-3439 GCA_035279505.1 Candidatus Sulfotelmatobacter sp.
TACCACGTTGACGCCGACCGCGCGCAATAGCGTGCTCTTCCCCGACATGTTCGATCCACTGACCAGCAGGACGCGTGTGGGCACGTTGATGCTCAGGTGGTTGCGAACGCACACTGCGGCGGGCAGAAGGGGATGTCCAAGTTCGTCACCCTCGAAGGCTGCAGGACCCTTAATGATTTCAGGAAACGGATCGCTGGGGTGCTCGAAGCTGTAAGCCGCCAAGGAGAACATCGCTTCCATCTCTCCCACGATCGCCAGCCATCGCCGGACGGCGTCGCCGTGAGTTCTCCGCCAGCGCTCCGCGGCGTACGCTACCTGCACCGTATACATCAGTGGAGCATCGATGATTCGCACAAACATGTCATGCCGCGAATTGATCAAATCGACGATCGTCCGGAGCCGCGCAATGGCCTGATGTGCGGTGACGCCGCTCGATAAGAGTTCGCGCTGCAGCGTCTGCATTTGCGGACCGTGAAAGGGGTGCGACTCCAGCCGTTGCAGCACCCCAGCCAGCAGATCGAGGTCACGAAAGGCATGCTCAGTGCCATGAAGCACGGGGTCGAGCGATTTGCGCAGGCCGTAAGTAAATATCGCTTCGACAGTCACCGCCAGGACGAACAGGGTAGAACTGTCCCAGACTGCCCACCCGATCGCGCCGAGTAACGCGAATCCGGCCAGGGCCGGCGCCAACCAGGCCATCCACGAACGCCTCAGCTGTCTTGGCGATTCCGCCCACGTCACCAACTCACTGGGATGTACTCCGACGCGTGCATCCTCACCCAGCACAGCCAGATCTTCGCGGAGATCAAGCTCACTCCGCAGTTCCTTGATCGCAGCCTGGCGCCCGGCGATCTCCTCGACCGTCGACGGGGAAAGCAGCCACTGTGCGAGCGTTTCCTCGCCAATGCGCGTGCGGGCCGCCGACAGTAATTGGAACAGGCTCGCATTCCCAAACAGGTCGAGATCAGCGGCGTACACGTGATGCGGATCGTTAAATCGCTCTCCGGTTTCTCCGGTACCAGCCCAGCGGTCTTCGATCCGTGCCAATCCTTGCTCGTAAAACGCGACCGAGCGTTCGGCCAGCTCTCGCGATCGAAGAATCTGCGAGTGCCAATACGCAATGCATGCAAATCCCACGATTGGCGCGACGAGCCACCACGGTGAAAGCAGATGCGATCGAAACGAAGTCCACGCGAGAATTGCTGTAACGGCGGCCAGGAAAAGCCGCACGTTTCCCAACTGGATATGAATTTTCTCCAAGCGCGCAAACCGCGATTCGCGGACACTTCGGCGCTGCACGTATTCTTCTGCGGGAGACACTGGCTCAAAATGTAGCAGGTAGCGTAGCTTCCGAGATAGGCGCGAGCTTATTTCTGACCGTTCATCGCATTCCAAACAAGATGGCGCGCATCGAGATGCTGCCGAAATCGAATCCCTCATACGGATACGACACCGCATCCCGCTCATCGGTGCTGCCCATGCAGTACAGCAACGGCAGATAATGCTCGACGGTGGGGTGGGCCGTCGCCAGCAGCGCCTCGCCCCACTTCTGCGGCTCTGCGAGCGAGCCAACATCATGCGAGTCGACGGCGGTTCTGACCTTGGCATCGAACTCACGAGCCCAGTCGTACGCCGCTTGCGGATGGTCCCAATCGATCCGCTGCAAGTTGTGCACGATGTTCCCGCTGCCCAGAATCAGCACGCCGCGCTCGCGAAGATTGCGAATCTCCCGCCCCAGCTCCAGGTGCTCTTGAAATCCCCGCCGTTCGTCCAGACTCAACTGAAACGCCGGGACATCGGCCTTGGGATACATGTGACGCAAAACGCCCCACGCCCCGTGATCGAGCCCCCAGGTCTCGTCCTTCACGATCTCCGGATCACTCGCTACCCTCTCGGCCTCTTCTGGCGCTCCGGGCGCGGGATACTGCACCTCGTAGAGAGGCTTCGGGAATCCATAAAAATCATGGATGGTGCGTGGATGCTCCGACTTCAGCACCTGCGTGCCCGGCGTCACCCAGTGCGCCGACACCACGCACACGGCCTTGGGCCGCGGCAGGCGCGCGCCCAGAGCGCTCAGCGACTCGGTAAAGGCATTGTGTTCGATTGCGTTCATCGGCGATCCATGGCCGACGAACAATACCGGCATCTTTTCCATTGCGTATTAGATTGTTGGAGATAAACAAAAGATTCCGCGTGGACACGATGGCGTCGGTGTCCTCTCTCGAGAATTACGGATGCATATCCAGCGGGGGGCATCCTGAGCGGAGCCGTTCTTCAGGCGGAGCGAAGGATCTCCCCCTCGAGTGCATGCGGGGGAGATCCCTCGCCCCGCTGGAAAAAACGCGGGGCTTCGGGATGACGCCTGTTTTCATGCTCGGTTGTGAGCACCCTCGCTCATGACTAACTTTGTGGTTAGCAGGTCCTACTGCAGGTCTGTCTTGTCAGGGTTGTAGTAGAAGCGAAAGCGCAGCGAAAGATAAGGGCCGTTGAACTCGCGGGGAAGTGGCGGAAACGGATTCGATGCCGTGATGCTGCCCCACGCCGGCCGATCGAGCGCAACATCGCCGGACGAAGCCGCGACTCGCATGTTCGCAACGCTGCCATCTTTGGTGATCTCAAACTCAATCGCCAGTTTCCCTTTTTTCATCTCGGCGGACTCGGGAATCAGGTGATACCAATTTTCTCGCACGTTCTGGAGGATCCGCTCGAGGTAAGGGCCGAAGTCGACCCCCTGCGTGTCACTGAGGATGTCGAAGGCGCCATACTGTTTCCCATGTGCACCCGTGTTGAGTCCGAAGTTACCCTCTTGCCCGCCTCCTCCCGCACCACGATTCGCGGCCGCAGCTTGCGTTGCCTGCTGAATTTGCGAACCGGCACTCATCCCGCCTGAGAATTTGCTGAATGAATTCTTCGGCTGCGGAGGCGTTTGTAATTGCGCCGTCTGGTTGCTCTCAAACTGCGGACGCTGCGTCGCCTGCTGCTGTTGCTGAATCGATGGCGAATTCTGCGCCATAGCTTGCGGCGCCGGAGAAGGCTGTGCCGCAGATGGGCCGCTTGGGCCCGGTCGACCGGGAGGGGGCGTCGCCAGTATCTTCTGTAATTCCTTCGGATCCAGCTGTGGACGCCGAGACGTAGCAATTCGGTCCTTATCCGACGCGATGTTCGTGTTCGGCTTGCGCGTTAACTTCTGTGCATCTGGCGGCAAGGGCAGGTAGGTGACATTCTTGTCCTGCAATGGACTCACCGGGATGACTATCGTGCGGTGCCACCCAACGGTCTTCTCGATGAGTGGGAGGTTCCACAGTACGATGAATATCAGCAGGTGCCCGATGATCGAAATCCACGCCGCTTCCCGCCTGCGTGAGCGCTGCAAATCATCCTGCAACTGGATCAGCAGGTGCGGCACCCGGGCATCCAACTCGCGGTACGCCGTTTCCCA